>JAJYRF010000103.1 GCA_021794255.1 bacterium
ATTATCTATTATCTATTATCTATTATCTATTATCTATTATCTATTATCTATTATCTATTATCTATTATCTATTATCTATTATCTATTATCTATTATCTATTATCTATTATCTAAAATCTAAAATCTAAAATCTAAAATCTAATAATTATTAATCAATATATATATTAATACAATAATAACATTTTTTAAAAATTTTTCAAAATTAATATTATTGCTTAATCCTGCAATATAAATTATAGATATATTGATATTGTAATTTTAGGGATAATAGATTCCCGCCTGCGCGGGAATGATACCAAACTGGTAAAACTATAAATCATTTTAGAGTCATCCCTGCATAGGCGAGAATACAGAAAATAAATTTCTAATTAGAGATTAAAGTTATTTATTGCTCGTTTAAAATGTTCGTCAAGGCAATATAGCCAGGAAAGTTGTTTTGTAATAGACATTTTAATAGTTATTAACAAAATAATTATTTTTGTTGACAAACTATTTTGAAATAATTTATAATATAATTAAATTAATAAAACGAGCGTTCGTTTTAAAAAATATTACATATTATTTATTTTATTTATATTTTATTTATTTATAATGATAGCTATGAGAAATTTAAAAGGAAATATAACTAAAAAAAAGATATTTGATTTTTGCATAAGAGAGTTTGTAAAAGGAGGTTATGCGAAGGTCAGCATTCGAAATATAGCGAAAGGTACCGGTGTAAGTATAGGGGGAATATATTACTATTTTTCTTCCAAGGATAAGATAGCGCAGTTTTTATATAATAATGCAACTGAGTTTGTTTTAAATAAAATTAAATTGGGCATTAAAAAAACTCGCCACAATGACAAAGAGGCTTTAAAATCAATTATTTACAACTTTTTTGATATGACGGAATCCTATCCTTATCTGATAGAATTCATTTTATATGTTAAACATAAAGAGTTTTTGCCGGATGCGCTTCCAATATGTTCGTCAAAACCTTTTGAGTATATTAAAAATTTTATAAAAGAAAAAATAAAAACCAGAGTTTTTAGAGATATGGATATAGTGATAATGTCGTCTTTAATAATTGGTCCGATTATCCGTATAATCCAGTTGAAAATGGATGGTCTTGTAAGCGAAGATTTAAGATTATATACCGAACCGCTGTTTGATAGTATAGTCAGGTCTATATTTAATAAGCAGATTTAAAATTTTTTAATAATATTAGGTGATTATAAAACTTTTAGACTTTTAGACCAATATAATTAACTGAACAATAATTTATTACTATTAAATAAATTTTAATAATTTGGTTTTAATTTAATTTTTATAATTATATGAATAAATTAATATATTTTACGTTTTTTCTTTTATTAATCTTTTTTATTAATATTAATATTGGAAATATTAATAATGCAAATGCATCAAATTTTAAAGTCGGAAGGTCCCCTTATGGACTTGCGATAAGCAAAGAAGATAATATTTATGTTGCCATAGGCGGGTTTTTAAATGTAATTAAACTTAATGAAAAAGGCAAAATAATTAAGAATATAAAGGCGGATTTTGCTCCATCAGGGATTGTTATAAGTAAGAAAGGGTATATTTATGTTTCAACAGGCATCGGATATGTAGTAAAACTTGATAAAAATGGAAAAATAATTAAAAAAGTCAAGGTAGGAATTATTCCTATCGGAATTACTATAGGACCCGGCGGCGATATTTATGTTGCGTCGATTCATTCAAAGACCGTTACAAAATTAAACCCGTCGCTTAAGGTTTTAAAAGTCTTTTATGCAGGTATTGCGCCGTATGGCATTGCAATAGGCAGTAACCGGGATATTTATGTTACTAATTTTATAAATAAAGGCGCCGTTACTGTTTTAAATCCGGGCGGAAATATAGTAAAAGTATTTAAAGCTCAAAAAAAACCAGAAGGTATTGCTATAGGTCCTTTAGGCAATATTTATGTTACAAACGGGTTAAGCGACAGTGTATTAAAATTTGATAAGAATGGAAAAATATTAAAGATATTTCATGTGAGCAGCGGACCGTACGGTATTGCGTTAAGCACTACGGGAAGCATATTTGTCGCATGCATATATTCTAATAAAGTAGTTAAGCTAAATCATTCAGGAAAGATTTTAAATACTTACAAAACGGGAATAAACCCTAACTTCATAGCAATAGACAATAAAGGTAATGTCTGGACGGCAAACAGCGGGGACGGAACAGTGACTAAAATTTCGGACGCCACAAGAGGAAAAGAGTTTTTTCCGTATAAAGGACCTATCTGGCAGGAGAGTTTTTGATTTTTAAAATTTAATTTAAATTTAAAAAGGAGGTATTAAAATGGCTGAGGAGAAAGATTTAGAAAATGTAAAACCGGATGAAACATTAGATGTAATGGGTGAAACTTGCCCTATTCCTGAAGCTATGGCTCATAAAAAGCTGAACAAAATGAAAGCAGGTCAGGTGTTGGAAGTTTATACCGACCATGCTGCGGCAGTTGAAAATTCTTTTCCGTCCATGCTTAATAAATTAAATTATCCTTACTGTGTAACAAAAACAGGACCGGGAGAATTTACGATTAAAATTAAAAAAACATCTTAATTTTAATTAATGTAATGTAGCATATATTAATTTAACTCATTATTTAATTTAACTTATTATTTAATTTAACTTAAATTTAATAATATGATTTATTTAATCTAACAAAGGAGGTAGTATAATGAATCCCTATTTTCTAGAATATGCTATAGTCGGCATTGCAGGGTTAATTTTTGGCGCCGCGCTTGAACGGGGAAGAATGTGTTTTGTTCTTGCCACAAACAATATAATTATGGCAAAAGATACAAAAATATTAGAAGGTATTTTATGGGCTTTCGGAATTTCCGTTCTTGCTTTCGGTATTATTGAATCGCTTGGAATTGTTCCCATACAAGCCGCAGTTGCCGGAGTATTTCCTTCGGGCTGGTATGATTTAATAGGAGCTCTTTTATTTGGATTTGGCATAGGGCTTTGCGGTGCTTGTATGAGCGGTTTAATATTTAGGGCAGGTTCAGGGTTTACGCAAAACTGGATGCAGCTTTTCGGAATACTTGTCGGGACGATATTTTTTGCGTTCTTGATTTTTCCATTAACTAATTTTCTTTATTGGATTTTACATACTGTGCCGTGGCTTGCTTTAAAAGGCGGTCTTTATGATTATATGCCTCATGAATGGTTCGGAAATGCTATATGGGGACCGTTTGTCGTAGCTTTAATTTTTGGTGGGTTTTTCTTGGCATTAGGACTATATCTTACTAAAAAAAGGTTTGCAAAGATCAGCAAAGAACGCGGAGAACAATATAAAGAACCTGTAATATCATGGAATATGCTAAAATTTAAAGATGCTTTTTCTCCAAGATTAGGAGGATTATTATTTGCCGTAGTTGCGGTAATTGTTTTTTTAACCTCATATTTTACCGTACATAAAGCTGCTTATATGGGTGTTACCACTCCTTACGGAAGTTTTGACGCATATATTTTAGCCCCTTTCATAAATTTGTTTACTACGGTCGGACACTATAAAGCCGCATTTTTACCAAAATTTTCATCAAACTGGTTTCAAATCGTCCCAGTAGCTATTCCTATGACTTTACTTGTTATAGCTACATTTGCAGGGGCAACAACCACGGCTATTTTAGGCGGCGAGTTTAAATGGAGAGTTCCTAAAAGAAAAATAATGTTTCTTCAAAATTTCATCGGAGGTATTTTTACCGGCGTCGGCGCAAGAATAGCATTAGGATGCAATATCGGAACTTTATGGAGCGGGTTTTTAATGTTTTCATGGGCCGGACTTTTATTTTTACCTACATTAGTACTCGGAATGTATCTTGCTCTTAAATTTCAACAAGCAATATGGTAATAAATAAATATCCAATAAAGTAAATACGGTAATAAATAAATATTAAATAAGGAGGAATTTGAAATGGCTGCGCCCAAAAGAAAAAATCATAACTGGTGCGGAATAACGCTTATAGGTTTATATGGATTATTTTCCATATATGCATCATTTTTTTTAGCTTATTTAAATACCGGAAAAATTATAGGAAAGTTGTCCAATGAAGCTATTGTCGGAATAAAGGAAGCTTTTATTATGTGGGGCGTAATTTTTATTATAGGCGCAATTATTCTTATGATAAGAGAATATGTTCTGAAAAGCGGGCAAAAAGAAGCTAAAGATACGGAAAGCGGCGTATCGCCACATTATTAATATTAATAATAGTTAGCCCAAGTTTACCATTAATATTAAAAAACCAGTGATAAACCTAAGTTTTAATTTTATTTATTATGGGAACTGCAAAATAATTTGACGGAAACTTATATCAGTAGATTTTAAATAATAAATGTAAACTTGATAATAAATGTAAACTTGGATTAACTTTTTTGAGGAATTTAAAATGAAGCTTGCAATTTTAATTACCACAGATAAATATAAATCTCATATTGATAATATTTTAAGTTCAGCTAAGCGTTTAGACCATGAGATAAAATGCTTTATAATGGATGATGGAGTAAATTTGTTAAACGATGAAAAATTCGTCAGTAAATTAAAAGAAGTAAATTCGCATGTTTCGCTTTGTGAATATTCATGCAGCATCAGAAATATACATGAGAAAGTTGAGGGGTTTTTATATGCTTCTCAGTATGAAAATGCAAGTATAATTAATGAACTTGAGGAAAAAGACAGACTTTTAGTATTTTAAATTTAGGAAAAAATTATTATCCAATCTTCTTTAATTTATTATTTATAAAGATGCAGGTAATATTTGATTCTAAAGATATTAAAAAAATATTAAATTTAAAATAATAATAATGAGGTATAATTTAAGATGAGTAAAAAAATCGCCGTTCTTACACGCGACAGACAGGCTGAAGCTCTCAGAATGTCCGGAGGCTTGACGCTTCTTGATGATAGCGTAGAAGTGTATATTCTTGATAGAAAGATTGAAGATAGCAAGGTTATAGCCAAACATTTAGATATGGTTCAAAATATGCTTGAAATTCCTATGTATACAAATTGCAAAGATAATTCTTATAATTATTTAACGAATAAAGAATTGGCAAATAAATTACTTAATTATGATGTTGTCATTCCTTATTAATATTAATTTTTAATTTCATTTCATTTCATTTAAAGTTTATATTTTATTTTTAGGAGAAATTTAAGTATGAAAATACTCCATATATTTAAAAGAGAGCCATCTAAGACAGAATTAGAAATAGTTGATTTTCATTCTAAAGCAAATAAAGTAAATCTTATTAAGCTTTACGAAGATAGCGTAAATTATGATAGTTTCTTAAAAGAAGTTTTTGAACATGATAAGGTATTTTGCTGGTAAAAGGCAGGGGGACTTAAAATGATAACTCTTAAGAGCGGATTTATTGTATGTTTAATAATATCCTTATCATGTAGCAGAAACTATTTATAAATGATAATACTAAATAACTCTGGATTCCTGCGCATGCAGGAATGACATGCAAAAGGTTAAACGATAAAACAGCACAAAGTCATTCCTGCGAAAGCGGAAATACATTATATAAAATTCTATTGCAGGATTAAGAAACATATTATATATTATATATCAAGAATTATATTATATATTATATATCAAGAATTATATTATATATAATATAATATTTAACTGATTTATTATGTATAGTTGTTAAAGTTAATTAACAGTTTAAAAAAGGAGAAAAGATTATGAAAAGAATTATTCTATTGAGTTTAGTTTTTTTACTATCTTCTGTGGCTGTCTCTTATGCAGGGAGTTTTAACCAAGTGTTGGCAAAAAAGGCTTATGAAGCGCTAAATCCTCATCATGTTGGTCCAAAACCAAATGCGGTAGGAATTGTCGGGGTTCCTCAGATTATGGCGCCCATACTCTATAAAGAATATGTCGTTAACCATAATCCAAAACACTATTATCTTTTAGATGTAAGGGAACATGCTGCATTCGAAAATATGGGTCATATAGCCGGCGCCCATAATATTCCGTTGCAGGTGCTTTTTACTCCAAAGTATTTAAAAATGCTTCCGAAAAATAGCACAATTATTAGTATCTGCTATGTAGGGCAGTGGGAATCAATGGCGGCGGCACTATTAAAAGTAATGGGTTATCATGTTATGATATTAAGATTCGGTATGTCTTCATGGAATCCAAAAATAGATTTGCTTCACAGCAATAAAGTAGTGTTCGGTAACTTTCCGCTTGTTCATTAATTATATTTTATAAAATATATTATATACAGTATAATATATTTATGTTATATTATTAATAATAAGTAAAATAATAAGTAAATGGATAATAATTAAAATTTATGGTTTTCGCAAAACCCAAAAAGCGAAGTTAATATGAAATGTAAATTAAATGTTAAAGATAAAATTTAAAGTTAAGAAGGAGGTGATAATTTATGATAAAAATTAGAAATGTTATGTTTGCTGCTGTGATTGCTTTGGTATTTGCATTTGGTATTAGCGTTGTTTCAGGTTCTAACGCTTATGCTTTTCAAGGTAATCATTTAATGGGTTCGCATATGAAATATACAACGGCGGCTAAAAAAACATCAAAGAATAAAAAAAATAGTAAAAAGAGTAAGTCAAAAAAAGCTTTGAATAAAATGGGCGCAGGTTGCTTATAATATAATATTTATCTACAGGAGTATAAATATCTACTCCTGTAGATAAATAAAAATAAAAAGGGGCATAAAATGAAATTCCGATATTTTTTAAGGGGGAGTTTTATATTTGTTTTAACGGTTTTTATTATCGCAGTTTACAGTGTTCCGTCTTATGCTTCGCCTTTATCTGCTAAAAAAAGTGCAGCAAAAATTGCAATGATAAGAAAATACTTCTTATCACATTCTTATAATTTCGGACCAATTTTTTATAAATATCATCCGGGTCCAAACTGGTATCTCCAGCACATTAAAAACTTAGAACTTACTCCAAGCCAATTAATAATCATTAAAAAGTTAGACGCAGAAATGATTAAAGATACTATTATTGGAATGCGGAATCTCAAGATGGCTTACGCAAAATACAAAAAAGACTCAATGAAATCTGCTCCAAGTATTAAAACTATTATCAGTGATATAAAAGAAATAGGAAAGGCTCAAACTTATCTTGCTTATGAAATGGTGCCTTATCACCTTAAAAGCTACAGTCTTTTAACGCCTTCTCAAAAAAAAATATTTCAAGAGCTAAGAATGACTAAATTAAATGCCGGCTGTTTAGGAAAGTAAGTAGAATAAATACCTTAATCCTGCAATAGAAACTATTTATAAGTTTTAATGCTAAATAACTTAAGAATTATAATAGAATTGGATACGGCTAAACGTTAGTTATTAATATTATTATTAATTATGAAAACAAACGAGGAAAGGTCAACATTAACACGTGAAGAAATTCTCAAAAAAGCAATGAAGCTTTTTGTCGCAAAGGGCTATCATAATACTTCCATTAGAGATATTGCAAGAGAATCTAAAATAAGCACCGGATCTATATATCATCATTTTGAGAGCAAAGAAGAAATAGCCGTTGAACTTTTTAATAGAATAGTTTTATTTTTAAGCAATTTATTTAATAAAATTATAAATTCTAAAGATACAACAAAAAATAAAATAAAGGAATTGGTTCATAGTCTTCTTAAAATGGCTAAAGACGATAAAATAGTTTTAGAATATGCTTTAAATACTAAGCATAAAGAGATAATAAAAGAAGGTAAACCAATTTGTTCATCAGAACCATTTGAAACTTTGCGAGCATTTTTAAAAAACGAAATGGAAAAAGGAAATATTAGAAAAATAGACCCCTACGTTGCTACTATTTGTTTAACAGGCATACCTATTAGACTTATACAAATTAGTTGGGATAATGTATTTAATAAACCATTAGACGAATACAAAAATGAAGTGTTTAAATGCGTATGGAGTGCTTTAAAACCTGATAATTGTTAATTTGTACGCCAAATAACATGCATATTGTTCGGTATGTTATTTTCGCATTAATTTAAAATATTTATTAAAGATTAAAGATTAAAGATTAAAGATTAAAGATTAAAGATTAAAGATTAAAGATTAAAGATTAAAGATTAAAGATTAAAGATTAAAGATTAAAGAAGGATGAAAATTTAAATTTTATGTAAAAAAAACATAAATTTTAATAATTTTTTTATATATATAAATGATTGAATTATGCATTAAATGTGATAACAATAATAATAAAAGTTGACAAATTTTTTTATATATATTAAAATACAAACCAGTCGGTATCTTAATATCGGTATCTTAATGATTGAATTTAAAATTTCAACATTTTTGATTGATTGAAAATTATAAAAAAATATTATAATGAAATTATTTATATTTATACTACAATTAATATAAATAGCAATAAATATATTAAATTAAATAATCGCATAGGAGGATTTACAGTGTTAAAATCAAAAGCATTGTTTGTTATTTTATCAGGGGCAGAAAATCCTGTTAAAGTTTTACTTGGTCTTAATATGGCATGGAGAACAATGAACAGCGGAGCGTTTCAAGACGTTAAATTGATTTTGGTCGGGCAGGCTGAAGATTTTATTGCTAAAACAGACGATAAAGAGGTTTTAGAAGCTTATGAACAAATTTTAAATAATAATATTATGTCTCATGCTTGTGTCGTTATTGCCGATGCCTACGGAGTTACTGATATTTTAATCGGAAAAAAGGTTATTATGGTTCCTTCGGCGGGAGGGTGTATTGCCCAACTTATGTCGGAAGGCTATCAACCTATGACTTTTTAACTTTTTATTGTGTTTTAATATGTTAAAAATATGCTTATCAATAATTAAAATAATTAAAATTTTTTTTAATGAAAAAATCAAATAAATTAAATTATATATGGATTGCTTTCTTGACTTTTTTAACAATTTTTGGATTTGCGGTAAACAGCTTACTTGCGAGAACTGCGCTGCATAATAGCGCATTAAGTCCTTTATCTTATAGTTTGCTGCGTCTTGGAAGTGGAGCGTTAATGCTTTTTTTAATAATTTCTTATAAAAAAATTAAACTTCCAAAACCCAATTATTTATCTGCATTTGCATTATTTGTATATGCATTTTGTTTTTCAGTCGGCTATATTGAAGTGGGTGTTGCTGTGGGAGCGCTTTTGGTGTTTTCCGCAGTCCAATTCACAATAATAGGAAATGCAATATTAATTCATAAAGAAAAACTTTTTTTATTGCAATGGTTAGGCATTATAATTTCAATGGGAGGTTTTATTCTGCTTGTGTATAAAGGATTATCCGTTCCTAAAAATTTTATTGGGTATTTCGGGGCTGCCATGATGATTATTTCCGGAATAGGATGGGGAATTTATACGTTAAAAGGTAGATTTGAAAAACAATATTTATTAAGAACAACATCAAATTTCATCTATTCTTTAGTCTATTTTATTCCTTTTATAATAATATTTGCGTTCTTTAAAAATGGATTTATTAATGGACAATATATTAATGCACCCTATATTTATTTAAAACCGATAATTTTAGGCGTCTTATCCGGAGCAATATTTTCAGCGCTTTTTTATATGCTATGGTATAAGGTAGTAACAAAATTATCCCGTGTTTTATCATCGTCAGTTCAATTATTAACACCTGCGATAGCAGCAGCTTTAGGCATAATATTGTTAAATGAAAAAATATCGTTAAATTTTTTCATTTCGGCTATTTTAATATTAGGCGGTATTATATTTGTAATACTTAAAGAAAAAACAGCGGAAATAAAGGAAGAGACTATTGAAGATTTAGAAGAAACATTTGATAAATAAACAAATAATAAAAGATAATATATTATATTAGCCCTTTAAGTAATTGAATTAAAATAAGAAATAATAGATATAATTCTTATTGTGTAATAATTATTATAGATTACAAATTTAATTATAACTATGATTATAAATATTATGATTATAAATATAAAGTTTTAAACATAAATAATGATATGGGAGGAACAATGCAAAGAATGTCCGTCGTTGTATCCAATGATGCATTTGATGCGATATTAACACCTTTTGATTTTATACATCTGGGAACTGCTATTTATGATGAAATAAATGTTTTATTTGTCGGGTTTGCCGCAAGACTTATGACAAAAGAAGGTATAAAAACTGCAGAAGAATATTTAATCCATAAAAATATGCTTGATAAATTAAAGGAAGGTTTAAAAAAAATCGGCCTGCCGGATAATTTATATTCAATAATTAAAGAATTAAAGCGTACTGAAGGAATTTATTTTTATATTTGTTCAAATGCTGCCGCTAAATTTTCTATAACAGATGAAATGCTGCTGCCTGAAATTGACGGTATAGTCGGCGCAGCGTGGTTTTTAATTGAAAAGGCAAACAAATCCGAAATATTTATGCAATTTTAATTTATTATTTTATATTTGTGCTTTTTATTTATTGGATTAAATTAGATTAACAAATTATCCTATTAAACTTTATTTAAATCTTTTACCTGAATTTTTTAAACTTATAAGTTTTGCTTTTTAT
Source organism: bacterium (assembly GCA_021794255.1). Next base: position 10,562 of record JAJYRF010000103.1, read on the forward strand.
TTATTATATATTATTTTTATTTATTATATATTATATGGATATTTTAAACATAGTTATACTTTCTATAACGGGAATAATAGTCGGCGCAGCGACGGGTCTTATAGGGGCGTCTGGAGTTATAATAGTGGTTCCCGTACTTGCTTTTATATTTAATGTACCCATTTCAATAGCAATAGGCACAAGCCTTTTAATTGACGTTATAGTCTCATTTTCGGTGACGGCAACGTATGCCTTTAAAAAAAAAGTTAATTATCGCATCGGCATACCTACAATAATAGGAGCGGTAGTAGGCGCTCAGCTCGGCGCATATATCTCAGTCAGTATGCCGCAGAGGCTTTTAGAAATTATATTTGGCGTATTTATGCTATGTATGGGCGCTTTTTTCTTAAAAACAAAAGGAAAATATCAAGAAAAAAGGGTTTTCTATTTTGAGAATCCACGCATAAATTTTATAATTATACTTATTTTTGGTTTTATTATAGGAATTCTTGCAGGTCTTCTCGGCACAAGTGGCGGCGTATTATACATGCTTGTGTATATTATAGTTTTTGGATTAGCAATAAAAGATTCTATCGGAACGTCAACGCTTGTTATGATTATAGCCGCATTAAGCGGTGCTATCGGTTATATTGCTTTAAAACATATAAATTTATTTGACGCATTTTTTATAGGAATTATTGCAATTCCTTCAGGAATTTTGTTTGCGAGAATAGCAATTAGAAGTAAAAAAGAGACGCTTATTGTTATTTTAGGCATTACTTTGCTTATTGTGGGAGTTTCAATGTTGTTTCATTAAAATTATTTATTTCAATATATTTTCTATACCTATTTCAATATCTTGCGGTTCAAGCATTGCATTTATTAAAGAAATTTTTTCAAAATTTTTTAAATTCTCCAAAGTAATCTTTATTTCTTTAACTTTGCCTGTATTTAAAAGATATTGTCTTTTAACCCCGTTTAAAATAAAACTTTTTGGTGTGAACCATTCTTTTCCGTTATATAATATAATATTGGAATAGGATGTATCGGTTATTAGTCCGTTTTTTACTATTAAAATATCGATAGCTGACTCATTTTTATTAACGTTTTCTAATTTAATAGCATATTCTGAACGTCAACCACCCGCCGCTTATAGAAGCGGGGGCTTGAAAAAGCCGGTTGATAAGCAGGGATTAAATTATGTTTAATCAGCAGTTATCTAAGAGAACCTTTAAGGCACGCACATTAGGATATTGCGCAA
>JAJYRF010000007.1 GCA_021794255.1 bacterium
GACCTACTCCGACTCCACCGGCACCTGGAATTCCAGGAACCTTACTACCATTAACACTCGTCCTATGTTTAGCAATATTATTTAATATTTTTGAATTCTTAGTAAAAATAGATTTATATTTAGGTTTTACTTTTAATTTTTTAGTGGGTTCGCTAACTAAATTATGAACTAAACTTTTAGAAGTTACTCCATAATTAGACGGTCTATTAGCAGTATAAACAGGTTTCTTTTTAACAACTTGAGCAGGTCTATTAAAAATATGAACCTCTCCTAAAAAATAAAAAGAAATAAACACAACTACTAAAATCAAACCGGCAACAATAATAACATTATTTCTTAACCCCGTATATCCCTTTTTAATATGAGAATGTACATCTTCATTGCCATATTCATCCGTTAAATCATTAACTTTATTTATATCAACATTAGGCATATAATTAAAAGAAGAATCAGTATTTAAATTATTAGTATCAATATTATCAACACCATTATTTAAATTAGCATCTTGCTCAACATTTTGATTCTGATTCTGCTGATTTTTATTTTTACTAAATTTACTAAAAAGTTTATCAAAAAATTTCATATAATCTCCAAAAATATATAATTACAATATTAAAAACATAATCATTTAATATTACCACCAATGATGATCCGGCTTAATACCAAAATATATTTTCTCTTCTCTTTTTGTATTTCTAGTTCTATCAATCATAACTATATACTTAGGTAATCCACGTAACATATAATAACCGTCTCTATACAAAAAATTAGCAAGATATTTCCTATGATTATATTTAACAAAAATAACAGGATGAATTAATATACCTTTCCTTAATTGTATAAAAGTAAATTTTCCGTTATTAAAAACATGAACAGGTTTGTATCCGTTTCCTTTATAATAATAATTAAAATTCAAATTATTAAGACTAAAAGAAGAAGACGGCATAATAACCCTGCTATTTAACTTCCTAACTTGAGTTTTATAATTCAAAACATAAACTTGGGGATTATAAAAACCAACCATAGGAATAAACTTACCGGGCATAGCAATTATATTAAAAAAATAAGATCTTTTATTGGTAACAACAAACATATCGGTATTTAATCTATTCCTAATAGGTTTTAAAATAACATAATTTCTAACGCTATTACTAACTTTGGTAACCATAAAATCACTGGTATTTCCTAATGCAACACTTAAAACCTGCATCCCTTTAGGAAATTTAATAGTAGTAATACGTTTTTTTTCCAAAAAAACTACCGGCTTCAATGTATTTACGGGATATAAAACTTCTCCGTCGCTTCTAGTGATAATAGGATAATTTCCATGAGGATAATGAGAAATAATATACTGAATAGTAGAATGTAAAGAAGGTATCTGTAAATAATTTTTATTATTCTTACTCTTCTTAATAATAAATGTAGGTTTTACCGGCAAACCGGAATAAGAAGGAACGTTAATAACAGGTTTAGATAAAGGTTTCTGAACATAAACCGGCTTAACGATAGTATTCTTACCCAAAGCAAAAGCTTTATTTTGAATACTAAAAATAAATGAAAAAACAAATAATGCTAAAACAAACAAAGAAAAAATTTTCTTCATAAAAAATTATCCTCCAAATTAGAAATAAAATCCTAAACCAACATTAACGCCGGAATAAGAAAAATTATTTTGTAAACCATAATTATTAAAATTAGTATTATTAACAATAAATTGTTTATAAAAATAACCTAAACTTAAAAATATACCTTTATGAATTTTATATTGTAAAGAAGCATTTAATTTATAACCAGTAACATCAGAATTACCAATACCATGACTAAAAGGAGCAAAAATTCCATTTCCCCCTATTTGAAAAGAAAAATGTTTATCAAACATATAATTATTTCTTAAACCTAAATCAATAGGTGCAAAATCTAAACCGCCATAATATGAATAACCGACACTGCCAAACACCGAAACTATATCAGAACGATTGACTCTAAAATACCTGCCGATACCTAAATGAGCATTATAAACATTAACATTAGAATCATTAAAATTAGAATAATTAATAACATAATCATTAAAAGAGACATTCCAATAATATGGAGAATGTTTACCAAAAGAAACTAAATATTTAACATAACCACCATTACCGGAATTTGAACCGCTTTCAATTCTCGAATAACCAAATTTAAAAATATTATACTTCACGGCATAAGCATTTTTAAAACTTAACAAAGATAAAGCTAAAAACAAAATTGCAAAAATTTTTAACATAAATAATCTCCTCTTTTTATTAAATTTAATTTATTTAAGAAACTTTGGTATAACTAAAATCTTTTACAAATATACCTAAAGGATTTTTTAAAGCCTCTTTCATATTATGTGGCGGAATAACAACTAATGTTAATAATGCCGTATATGTTATAGTTTTTAAAACAGTAGAACTACGCGGAAGCATACTGCTAACAGAAAAATTAACAGTATAAACATTACTACTACCATGTTGCAACACAGAAGTAATACTAACATCTCTTAAATTATGATCTTTCCATGGGACCCTTTTCTTTAGATAATGTAAAACATTAGATTTTGCATTGACTAAACTATGATTAAAAACAAAAATATAACCCATTTTATCAGCATAA
>JAJYRF010000048.1 GCA_021794255.1 bacterium
AAATGAAAACCGTTGAGGAAGAAATCGAAATCGGAAGCGATATTATTTTAATTCCTATCGATGTTCTGGTTTGCTTAAACTGCGGAGAAAGATATTACGATAGGAAAACTTTGAAAAAAATCGAAGAATTAAAATCTAAAGCAACAAGCCGCGATTTAAAAATCGAAGAAGTCGGCAAAGTTTTTAAAGCGCTTGTCGCTTAATTAAAAATAATCACACTTGCTTGAAATAAAAAAATAAAGGGGTCAGATTTATTTGAAATAAATAATAAATAAATCTGCCCCCTTTATTTTATATTATTTAATAATTCACAAGTTCACATACCTATAAAGCCTTAGTTTTAGCCGCCTATAATTTTACAATAAACTGCGAATTTGGCTTTAAATTCCGTTAATATCGCAAGAAATATTAATCATTGTTTTCAAATTTATTTTGCTGATAGCGGTCAATAAAACTGCAAACAAAAACTCCCGGCGGCGTCGTCAAACGCAGTCGGGAGTGAGAGAATAAATAAATCAGGCCCCTTTGTTACCTCTTAATTGCCTAAAGTCCGCCCCCTTTTCCGGTATTTTATATGGCTAACGCTTCTATAAAATCATCTTTGGAAACTCTTTTAGAAAAAGAAATTACCTCAACGGCAACAATTTTATCATTATTATCATAATCTATAACTAATCCGGATTCCTCTATATACTCGCTATCTTTTATAGAATTATCGGAAAATTTTATTTCTAAAATATCGCCCTCTTTATCGTAATCTATTTTTAGCATAATTCACCTCTTATATTTTTTAATTCGCCTATCAAAGAAACAGCTTACTACTAAAAAACAATTTTTATCTTCCCATCTGCCGATTATTCTTAAGTAATGTTTATCACTCATCTTTTTTATAAAATGCGATAAAATGCGTTAATGAATCATCAAATTTGTCATTCTCAATTAACTCGGGATTTGCAATAATATTCTTAATAGTATCTAAAGAAATATTTCTTTCCATTATTTTTATTTTAGCATGTTTTGTTAATTTAATTTTAATATTTTCCATTCAATTTTCAATTTAACATTGCGAACTAAGCAATTTTACGTAATTAAGACAGACAATGCATTATCATTATATCATATATAATTAACTAATAAAAAAATAATAAATAAATCTGACCCCTTTATTTCTCTTTTGGGAGTAAAGGAATAAATAAATCTGACCCCTTTAATTTACATAAAATTTACATAAAGCCTTCGGTTTTAGCCGCCTATAATTTTACAATAAACTGCGAATTTGGCTTTAAATTCCGTTAATATCGCAAGAAATATTAATCATTGTTTTCAAATTTATTTTGCGGATAGCGGTCAATAAAACTGTAAGCAAAAACTCCCGACGGCGTCGTCAAATGCAGTCGGGAGTGAAGATACGGAGGCGGACGCTTATAAAAGCCATCGGCTTTTATGTCCGCCGAAGTGAATAAATCTGACACCTTTATTCTTTCTTATTTTATTCCTCCTTTAATCTTTAATTTTAAAACCGTAAACAAAAACTCCCGGCCACGGCAAACGCAGTCGGGAGTATGAGAATAAATAAATCTGACACCTTTATTTTAGCAGACCCCTTTATTTTTTATTAGAAACAGGTTGAGATTAGTATGATGTTCCTACAATTAATATAGCTGTGCTTGTAAAATCATCTACAGCATACATTTGAGGATTAGAACCTGTAAAGTTTGTAGCCGCTATAGCGACATACCCGGCGCCGCATGCGCCATTAGTAGGCGTGGCGTATGCTGTAATATGGCCAATAGTCGGAGCTACCTCATATGGTCCGCCATTAGCCCCTACACCATAATAAAAATATAAACTACCCTTTGGATAAAATCCGATGTCAGCAAAGCCGCCTAGGGCTGGTGATGTTGGGCCTGCGGTAGGCGTTCCCGCCACCCCGGCCGTAATAAGAGTATAGCCACCTTGGGCTGTAAGTACTCCAGCACCAGTTGGCGCTGCAAAGGTAGTAGTCACAGGTGCTGTTGACGTCACTCCGCCACATGAAAATGGTCCTGAATCAACGTTATAGGCTACCGCTGTTCCGGTAGGTGAATAAAATGCATGCGTAGCCGTGGCCGTTGTGATTGCTGTCACGCCTGTATTACTCGCCGCACCTGCACTAATATACGTAGAGCTCGTGGCGTTAAACGCCGTTTCGTCCGTAAAGATTGCGCCGAGGTTCGTGGACGCTTCCGAATCCTTTGCCCTGTTGACATAGCTTAGGTATGTCGGGATTGCTATCGCCGCCAATATGCCGATAATGGCGATGACGATCAAAAGCTCTATCAATGTAAAGCCTTTTTTGTTTTTAAACTTGTTAATGTTCATTTTTGTTGCCTCCATAAAAATTAATATGTTAATTTTGTTTGCTTTCCATTTTCTTATTAAATATACCCAAAAACAGCCCCACTATTAATTATTTAGTTAAAATTAATTAGTAAAATAGATAAGTTACAAATAATCAAAATAGGGTAAAACCCTTCTTTCCCTTTAATCTGTTAATGTTCATTTGTGTTGCCTCCTTAAAAGTTAATTATGTTAATCCAATTAATTATCCGAAAGATAATTATTTTTGTTCTTAAACTATAGAAGAGC
>JAJYRF010000061.1 GCA_021794255.1 bacterium
CCTATATTTTTATTTTCTTAAAATTTATCTACTTATGTTACTTACTTATAAAAATACAACTTTAATAAATATATGTCAAGTTATTTTTCAACTTTAATTTAATGAAATTATTTTTAGACTGTATTAAAGTCTTATTTAGGTGATATTGAAAGGTTTTATAGATTATAAATTTTTTAGGGGTAGATTATGAAAAGGCTACTATTATTTGGACTTTTATTAATCCAGGTTCTTGCTTTCTCCGGATGCGCTAGCTTAAATAATGCCGTAGATAATAGTATGGGTATAAATCCTAAAACTGGATGTGCTTACGGAATACCGGCTAAAGACTGTTGCGGCGGCGGCGTAAGCTGCGGTCAGGCTTACAACGATAATCAGGTACCGCCGCCAATAAAGAAAACCATGCAGTCCCAAAATTGAGGTGGGATATGTTTGGATTACCGTTCCCAGAGATTATTATTTTAGGACTTATCGTAAGCGGTGTATTAATATTTAACAAGAAAAATAATCGCAATAAGAAAAAAAACAAAGAAGATAAAAAAAATATAGATTCCAATAGTATCAGAAAATTTGCAAATTTAAAGGGAAAAAATATAAAAAAAGATTTAAACAATTCTGATTTTAATACAGGCAATATGGAATTAAAGAAAAAAATCAATAGCCTGGGAATTGGCGAAATGACCGTGTATAATATTGATTTATACGAAAACAAAAACACCCCTGTTTTTATAATTAAAGAAAAAAAATTGCCACCTAAAAATCCCTCGGTAGAAACTCGTTATCAATGTTTCTTAGCGCAAAAAGATGATATAACTATTCCATTTCTTTATTTTATGGCTCAATTTGCTGAATTATCTTATTTCACTTACGAAATATTATTATATGCTGGTAACAGCAAAAAAATTGACGATATTAAAAAGCTTTTAACTTATAAAAATCAAAGAATATTTTGTTTCGTAAAAGAAAGGAAAATTAGATCTAACAATAAGATTTTTTTTGATAATATTATCACCGTTCCTGGTCCGGATTTATCAACAGATGATGCTATAATGGATTTATTTTTTGAAAAATATAATGAGTGTGAAAATAAAGGCAGCGAAAAAGACTTCTATAATTATATTCCTTTATTTTGGGATTTTCTTGGTTCAAGAATAGAAGCATGGGATTTAATAAGCTCTATGAATTTAAAATATGGACCAATAGTTGAGATTAAAATAACATAAATAATTGCCTTATTAACGCTTTATGGAAAACAATCCTTTAAAATCTATTACCCTTGATATAAAAAATCCTAAATACGGCGATAAATTTAATTTTTTGGCTAAACAGGCTGAGGTGGTCAGTGAACCGCAAATTTGGACAGAGACACATATACATTCCAGTGGTGGTGGCGGATATGTGCATCCAGAACATGGCGGTCATGTTTCAGCTCCAACTATACATAGCAATGTTATTGAGCGAGAGCGTTATTTTGTAAAATTCAATGATGGAAGCGAAATGGAATTAAGAGACGCTGTTTCTGCTAGAAAGGGGCATATCATTTATTTAATTTATGGCGGATTTGAAGGTCAAAATAGTTATTTAGTAGCTACGTATAATCCACAAACAGGAAAATGCGCACTACGTAAACCGAGATATTACGGTAAATATTTCACCAATGCTGATAATAACAAGTGGTTTACAATACGAATTATTATACTCTCTGTCATGAGTGCATCCCTACTCGCTTTTATTACTATACCCGGTATTATTTACTTATTTAAGCGAAGAAATAAAGGAAAGAAAATAGTAGAAGAATTAGATGCTGCTTTATTTGATTTAGTGAGGTCTTTAAAGGCATAAAATATTTAATTGTAAAATAGGTTAATTTTTTATATTTTATTGCCGTTCTGCAATTATTTGACTATTATTGAAAATAATTATATAAAATAAATATGGATATCATAAAATTCAAAACTGTCCAGGATAAAATAATCGACATCCGGGGCGAAAAGGTTATTATCGACAGCGATATAGCCCTTCTATACGGAGTCGAAACAAAAAGAATAAATGAGGCGGTTAAAAATAATCCGGACAAATTTCCTAAAGGGTATATCTTCGAACTTGATAAAAACGAATGGAACGCATTGAAGTCGAAATTTTCGACTTCAATGAAAGGCGGCAAAGTTAAACTCCCTACGGCCTTCACCGAAAAAGGTCTTTATATGCTCGCTACCATAATCAAAAGTCCTAAGGCGGTCAGGACTACCTTGGACATCATAGAAACTTACGCCAAAATTAGGGATCTCTCAAGAAGCATGTCAAAGTTGCCAACCGCGGACAAAACCGAACAGAAAACCATAATGGAAAAAGCGGCCGACGTTCTCGGAGACATCCTCGACGGCGCTCTTGAGACGACCGGCAGTGAAACGACTCTCGAACTAAACCTTGCCGTCATAAAGGTAAAACATACGGTAAAGAAGAAAAGGAAATAAGATTAAAGAATTGTTATTTATTTTACGATATTTTATATGATATAATAAATAAAAACAATTAAAATGGTTTCATTATGATTATTAGCGCAACAATCACTCAATCTTTATTTTATATTCTTAAAAATAC
>JAJYRF010000108.1 GCA_021794255.1 bacterium
AAAAGAGTTTGATGAATAAAATTATAATAAAAATATTTATATTTGCATTTATTTTGTTTTCTGCAAATAAGGTTTTTGCTTTAGGGATTTTTAATATCCCTTACAACCAGTCAGACTCTAACTTTAATAAACTCGCGATGCGGGTGTATAATTCAAATAGTCCTTATACTTATGCGTTTGGAACTTATACCTATAACGCTTTGCCTATAACAATGACTATGTCAGATTGCAAAATAATAAGCATAATAAGGCGCACTCAGGGCTTTCCTAAACCGGCATATTGGGCAATAGAAAATTATAAGATTTGCTCCGGCAATATCGCAGATATTAAAAACACCAATATGGCAGGGTGGGATAACTTGCCAAAGGGGATTAAATCTGTTATAAATAATACTATCCAAGAGACACGTCAAGACGACAAAGCTACGGCTAATTATTACGGATACAGGATAATAGCAAAGACGGGAGCTTACGTCGGGACTATTTTCGTGTATGTACTAGACGGGATAAAATTAGAGGCGATGATTAGGTTTTAGCATTATTATAAATTACAGAAATTATATATATATTAATAATAGTACGTATAACGACGAGAAAATAAATGAATTTATATGAAATAATAAAAGAAAGTGTGAAAGATTGGAGAAACGGAGGATATAAATCACAATTTGAAACTTTAACCGAAATATTTGAACACATAAATAAAGAAAATTATTTACGACAAGCGCAAATTGAAGCATTAGAAAATTATTGGTATATAAGAAATGTTTTAGGTTCACCGACTATTGAAGAATTATATAAAAAATATTTCGAAGGAATGGAGTTATTAAAAGCACTCGGAATTCCTAAAGAAATACTTTCTGGTTTAGAAAATATTCCAAATGAAGATATAAAAAAACAAGTATATAAAAGTTTTATTAAAAATATAAAAGAAGATAATGATTTTGTAAAAAGACATCGTTTAGAAGGAGTTCGTGAAACACTTACATTATCTTATCCATCATATATTCTTGCTTTGGCAATGGGCTCTGGAAAAACAATTTTAATTGCAAGCATTATTGCAACTGAATTTGCTATGTCTTTGGAATATCCTAATGAGCATTTTATAAAAAATGCTTTAGTTTTTGCGCCCGGAAAAACCATTTTAGGTGCATTAAGAGAAATTAGTTTTGCTCCTTATGAGATAATTCTGCCAAAGCGATTATTTAAAAAATTTATTACAAATGTGAAATTAATTTATACACAAGATAATCAAAAAGATATTCCTGTTATTAAAGGTAGCGTTTTTAATGTAATTGTTACAAATACTGAAAAAATAAGATTAACAGCAAGTTCAATAAAAAACTCATTATTTAAAGACATTAAAAATCTTCAAGATAAAAAAAAAGAAGAAGTAAAAGAATTACTTGCAAATCAACGGTTGCAGACCCTGACTTCTTTGCCTGATTTAGGTATTTTTTCTGATGAGGCGCATCATACTTACGGGCAATCAATTGGGGATGAATTAAAAAAAATACGGCAAACTATAAATTATATTGCAGATAAAACAAATTTAAAAGTTGTTATTAATACAACAGGAACACCATATTATCAAAAAAAAATTTTACGAGATGTAATTTATTGGTATGGACTTAAACAAGGAATTAAAGACGGAATTTTAAAAGATGTAAGTGGTAATATTAAAGCATTTGAAGATGTGAATAACAGCTATTTTACACAGATAGTTACAGAAGATTTTATAAGAGAATACTGGAATGTAAAAATTTATGATGGGACAAAAGCAAAATTAGCATTCTATTTTCCTAAAATTGATTACATAAAAAATGCAAAAGAAACTATTGAAAAAGTTTTAATAAAAAATAATATTAATCCAAATGAAATATTGCTTGAAGTCCACAGTAATTCAAAAGATGAAATAAAAGATTTATTTGATAACCGCATTAATAGTCCAAGTGTCCCATTTAGAATTTTATTGCTTGTAAACAAAGGAACTGAGGGCTGGAATTGCCCGTCGTTGTTTGCTACTGCTTTAGCTCGTGAATTAACAGGTTCAAATAATTTTTGCTTGCAGGCTGCATCTCGTTGTTTAAGACAAATTCCAAACAATACAAAAAAAGCAAAAATTTATTTATCGCAAAAAAATGTTAGCATTCTAGATAATCAATTACAAGAAACTTATGGAGAAAGTTTAAATGATATTAACCTGCAATCATCAGAATTAATTCCTATTAGACTGACAATTAGAAAAACAAAAGTTCAACCTATTTCAGTAAAAGAAAAAGTCAAAAACGTTGTTTTAAAAGAAACAGTTGATAAATCTAAATTATATTTTCCAGAGTTAGATGTTACACCTCAAAAAATAAAAGTGCAATCTAATACGCTTACATTAAGCGATAAAAAAGGCAAAGTGCTAAATATTATTGATGAGAATACCTTTGAAATTGAAGAGCAAACTTCAGGTATTTATTTTGTAGCAACTGAATTAGCAGACACTTACAGATTGAAAAGCTTGAATGTTTTAAAATTACTAAAAAAAGCATTTAATAATAAAACTGAAATACCATTATCAGTTATTGACAAATTAAAAGAAATAATTGAGGAACAATTATCTAAGTATGAAATAAAAGAGGAAATTATTGAAAAAGCATTAGCGTTGCTAAAATTAGATGGTTTTAATAATGACGAAACTTCATATTATACTGAGATAAAAATAAATAAAAGACGATTTGATGAATTATGTTTAGATATCAACAAATATCCTAATACGAAATTCGGATTTCATTATACACCTTATAATTTTGACAGTAAACCTGAAAAAGATTTTTATAATTCAATTCTATTAAGACTTGGTGAAGATTTTGATGATGTTGAAGATGTCTATTTTACAGGCGCTATAACTTCGTATAACAAAACGGATTTGCTTTTTGAATATAAAGGCAATGATGGCAAATGGCATACTTATACGCCCGATTTTATTATTCGCAAGGCAAGTGGCAAAATTTTAATTATCGAAATAAAAGGTGAACCGTTTAGAAATAATTTAATTGAAAAATCAATGAAAGAAATGGAAAACTTAAACGCAGAAAAGATAAAATATGAAATTTTGGAAACTGACGGCGAAAACCTTGTCTATGGCGAATTAGATAAAATCTATAATTTAATCTATAAAGGACAATAAAAAATGAGCGAACAGTTAAAAATACAAGCGCCAAAAGGCAGACCTATGTTTTATTGGGTAGGAAAAAAACCGATACAAACAGTTAAGGGATTTCCTGCACAATTAATTGAGTTTCACAATCCAAAAAATGATATAAAACCTGTTGACTCGCCAGACTATAAAGAATTAGAAAAAAATTGGTATAATCTTTTGTTCGAGGGAGACAACGAAGAAGTTTTAGCAACGCTTTTAGAAAACGGCTATCGTAGCAAAATAGACCTAATTTATATTGATCCTCCTTATGCAAGCAATAGAGATTATCTAAGAAAGGTTAAGTTAAAGGGATTTAAGGGCAATGAAATAGAAGAGGATGAAGCCCCGCTTTTGCAACAGATCATGTATGAAGATATTTGGAAAAGGGATGAGTATTTTCAATGGATATATGAACGATTAATACTCATGAAGGAGTTGTTATCTGATAGCGGCAGTATTTATGTTCATTTGGATTACAGAATGGTGCATTACGTGAAATTAATTATGGACGAAATATTTGGAGAAGAAAATTTTAGAAATGAGATTATTTGGAATAAAGGCTTTAGGGGCACAGAATCAAAAAATATTTACCAGCACGCTCACGATGTTATTTTATGGTATTCAAAAAGTAAAAATTATGTTTGGAACGATGTGTGGCAGCCTTATAGAGATACTGATATGAATAGATACAATAAAATAGATGAAGAGGGTAATAAATATGCTCAAATAAAAAGGAGAAAAACAGATGGAACAATCTACTATGGGAAAACTTATCCAAAAACGGAGGGTAAAAGAATTGATGATGTTATTAATCATGTAGCGATAATGGCCTCTACCTCCGGAGAACGCACAGGTTTTGAGACGCAAAAACCTGAAGATTTATTAGAAATATTTATCAAAGCCTCAACTAATTTTGACGATTTAATTCTTGATTGTTTTATTGGATCTGGCACAACTGTTAGGGTTGCGCAGAAACTTGGTAGACGCTGGATTGGCTGCGATATTAACAAAGGAGCAATACAACTTACCGCACAAGGCATATCTAAAATAATCAGGGAGCAATTAGAAAAAGATAAAAATTTGAAATTAATTCAAGATAATAAAGTAAAAATTTATAGTTCTTTTGCAAATTATAAAGTAAATGATTATGAGTTTAAGCAATTCCAAAGCGAGGCTAAAGAATTGGCAGTAAAACACCTTGAAATTGAAAAAATGGGAACAGACAATTTTTTTGAGGGCAAACTAGGTAAAAGATTGGTCAAAATAATTGATTTTAATCATCCTCTAAACTTGATAGATTTAGAAAATATTAAAGACGAATTAAAGAAGAGGGATAATGAAGAAAGAAACATCACAATTGTAACTTATGGTCAGGAAATAAATACATATCTTTGGATAGAGGAATGGAATAAAAGAATGCCTGTAAATAAAATTGAAGTTGTTAATTTAAAAACGAATAAAGAAACTGGAGGATTTTTGATCTATGAGCCACCACAAGCTGATATAGAAATAAAAAGAATAAATAAGAATAAAGCAAAAATTAAAATTAATGATTTTATATCGCCAACAGTAATAAAAAGGTTTAATTTAGCAAAAACTTTACTTGATAAAGATATGCCGGATTTTAGAAGTATGATTGAATATGTGGCGGTTGATGTAAATTATAATGAAAAGTTCTTCCAAACTATATATATAGATATTCCTGAAAAACAAAAAGATTTAATAAAGGCTGATTATGATATTGATATACAAAACAAAAAAATAAAAATTGCCGTTAAAATAGTCGATGTTTTAGGTGGAGAATTATTGGTTTCAAAAGAGATATAACTTAAAATAATGCCAGATTTAAAAACACATCTATATACATACTACGATATAAACCAGATTCATTCAAAATGCAGAAAAAATGATTTAAAGTCTTTTTAGTAAGTTTGGTCTGGTTTTAAAAAAATATAAAACTGTTATTTTCGTGGATTCTTGTTTTTGGCACGGTTGCGAAACTCATTTAAGGATGCCAAAAACGAGGATTGAATACTGGGTTGCTAAAATAGAACGAAACAAGGCGAGAGATTATGAAGTCAACTCACATTACAAAAAAACGGGTTGGAAATTGTTCAGAATATGGGAGCATAAAATACTAAACGAAACTAATTTAGAAAAAGAAGCGTCAAAAATAATTCAAAAAATAAAACATTAAAAATAAAACAAAAATATCAAATGGATAATATTGAAGGCGACTAATGGAATCAACCAGTAAAAAAATCATTGCGGTAAATTCCGATAGTCTTTTATGGTTGCGGCGATTAATTAAGGGATCTAAACCGCTAAGGGATTTAATAGGAGATTTAGTTCAATTTCGCCTCGTTATCGATGCCAATTGCATATTGGAAGATCTTATCTGGCTTGTCAAAAAAAGAAAGAATCCTAAAGCCAATACTGAAATACAAGAATGCATTCTCGCCGGCACTTTTATTGTTTATTGCACTAAAACCGTCATCAAAGAAGTCAACGAGCATTTAAAAGATATAGCTTCTCAACACAATATACCTATTGATTCTCTTAAAAAAGAGTGGAAATCTTACAAAGCGATGCTTAAAATTAAAGAACCAGACAAAGTAATTATCGATAAATATAAAAATCCTATAGATCCCGACGATATTCCGACTTTAGCATTAGCGGAATTATTATCGGCAGACGCTATTATAAGCAAAGATAGAGACTTAAAATCAATGGGCGGCAAAGTATTGCAGACGAAACCGGTTGGCGATAAAGGAGTTTTAGTATTTGAATTTTGCGCTTCGGCGCGCGATTATTCTCGAAAAGCTACCGTAACCGCTATTTTGAAAGTAGGAGGAGCTTTTTCAATTGTTGTCGGATTTGAAACTTTTAAAATTATTTCCGGCATAATTGCGCAAATTGTCGTTTGGATAGAAAAACTGCCCGCATGGATTAAAATAATATTAGTCGCGGCGACTTTTTTGGCTCTTCTTCACCCTAAGTCAAGGGAATTTATGCTTAAAGCGATAAGAAATATTGTCGACGCATTTAAGGAATCAATGCCTGTAATATTCGAAATTATAAATAAGATAGAAATGATTTTAGCTGAGAACAAACCAATAACGCCTATTATAGAATAAAATTTTGCTTTTTTATAGATACCGACAAAAACATGGAAGAATCCGAATTGTCTGAATTATTAACGGGAAAGCTTGAGGACGCGAGAAAGTATTTAGATGAATTCTCTAAAGCATTTAAATATAAGATAACATCTTATTGCGCAATTAAAAATCCTAATAATAATAAATGGGTTTTGTTTTACGGCAAAATTATTTTATTGCCTTCTTTCCTTAAGGAACTAGGCGAAAATATTGAAAAAGAATTTAAAGAAAAATCCAAAAATAAAACTATTCATTCTGACCAAATAAATATTGATATAAAATTCGAGAAAATTAATAGTCCGGAAGAAATAGATAAAATATATATTGACGCTATAAAGGAAAATAAAATAAAAAATACTGATGAGTTTAGCCTTAGCTTTGGCGAATATCCCCCTATTTTTAACTTTTTTTCAGATTCTACAATACCGTACGGAGACCTTTATATTCAGGGCAAACCAAGTATTTGGGCGGATTTCGACTTACCAATTGATGTATTATTAAAAAATACTACTTTCAAAAATGAAATTGAGTTGCGCAAATATTTATCGCTTGAAAAGCATTTTGATTTTGCGAAACCTGGCTACGTTGAATATACCGTGACATCAGCTATCCATATTCAATTTATCCCGCCGATTTATTTTGCTATATCTGAAGATTTGGATTATAACGGTGGCTTGGTTAAGTTTAATTTTACTGACTCATTGGAAAAAAACGGGATTATTATAAAATATGAATTCTTTGATTCAGACAGCACTGGAAATAAATTGATATATAAAGGAGAAATTGAAGAAAATAAAATAAAAATGAAAAAAGAACCTTCGGGTTCTTTTAATTTTGGTATGAACTCCTTTTTACCCGACAGAACCAAAAATCGTTGTTTAAAGTTTAATTTAGAATATAAAGATGTAGAGGTTCATAATTTTGTAAAAAGCTATTGCGGGGATAAAATCGAAACATGCATACAAAAAATAAGAAACCCGATTGATGAAATATTTAAGCCTTTACCATCTTTTTTTTCGTGGAAATATATCCTTGCAATTTTATCTTTTTTAGGTTTAGTTGGATTTATTTACTATATTATTAACAATGGAGGGCAATTACCCATTTCATTGTTAAATCCTGAATTATTGATAACCTTTCCTTTATTATACGCGATAGTGGCTGTTATAATTTATGGTGGTCTATTTATTATTCCTTTAATAATTCCATTTTATATTAAAGAAGCGGTTGATATATATCAATCAAATTCGGATAAATCAATTTTAGCCAAGATAGAAAAGACCTTAATTATAATGTATTCACCTTTAATTATTATAATTTTTTTACTTTCTGAATTATTAATGCTTTACGTTGTTTTAAATTTATTTTTGGGGATAAAAAATGTTTTGGTTTTATGGATTTTCTTTATTATTTTAATATTAATATTCGTATGTTTCTACTTTTTATCTTTAAGGAAAAAATTAACATCTCCGACAAAATATATTTCAATAGTTAGTTTAATAATATTGTGTGTTGCATATTTCATGGTTCTTTTTATACATCCCGGGTTTCCGTTAAAAACATTGAAAATTGGTGGAAATATTCCCATTAAATTAAGCATTTCAAAAAAATATATTAAGAATTTCAATATAAATAAATATATTAAACAAAGAAATATTATATCTAATAATATAAAAATCAGTTTATGTAATATTAATAGTAAGAAAACTAAAAAAGATAATAATACTTGGATTAATTTTTTATTATTTCTTAAAACCCCGAATAGTTATTATGTGGATTGTGGAAAATTATCTAATATAATTTTAATTCCTAAAAAGTATGTTTACTCGGAAGTATTTAAGAAATAGGCTAATTGCAAATCCGCGCATAGAATTAATGTGGGTTGTTCTGTTTAAATTTGAATTCGATTCATATAGGAAATTAACTGGTATGTCACTTCCAAGCATGTATTAATACTATTTTATTATCAAGCGTAAAATCGGAATATTTAAAAATATATCTTGCTTTGAATATTGCATTGGCAAGTAGAGGGGTAAGCGGTTTTATATTGCAAAGAATTTGAATAAAATTTATCAATAATTCTATTAAATTAATTTTTTTTATCTTTTAAGTTATTATAATAAATTTTATTTTCAGTTATTGCGACATCTATTAATGTTTGAAGACATATCATTGGTCCCGTCATTATGTTATTTTTATCGACCAATTCTATATCTTTTCCTATATAATCGGGATTAATAGAAAGTTCTATGTTTGTAGTCCACCAAGTTTCAATTTTACGAAACAGATAAAATAAATTTTTAAAATTGTCGGTAAAATCGGTCGGAGAACCCTTGTTAATCAATATATTGTGCATCTCGTGCGCTAATTCATTTCTGCATTCCTTAATTTTATTAAAAGTTTCAATATCCTTTTGTTCTATAGCTTCCATATTCTTAAGCCATTCTAAACTTGCATATATAGGACTTTTATTTAAACTTAAAACTTTATTCTTATAATCTTGCAATCCTTCTTTGTCATCATAAATATAAAAATCGCGTATGCGGTTAATTATAGTATCTTTAAATATTGAATAGGCAAAGTTGTAAACGGAAGCCATAATTAAACGCGGGCGTATTATATCAGGATTTAAAAAATCTTCCCATAATTGATTATTATCCATTGTTGTTTAAAAAATAAAAACTCCTACCTGCTTGAGATAGGAGTTAATTAAAAAGTTTTGGTATTTTTGGTATTAAAGATATATCTGAAATTATTTTTTATATGGTTCACTATTTATTCAAGTATGTTGTTATACCATTAAATTGATAAACCAAACCTGCACCATCAATAAGTCCTGACTTATTATATGTAAATCTATATAATCCAGCTGTACAATTTCCAGAAGGTTTAAAAAAACCAGAAATAACTTTATGATTTATAATCGTGGATATTTTTGTTGTATTAGGCAATATTCTTGGCATATAAATAATTTGAAATTTGCAATATCCTTTGTGATTAACTCCGCTGGATTGAGTAATTAATAAATACGGATAAGACATTGATTTTTTTGTCATTTGGTTTGAGCGCTTAGCAAATGCAGTTCCCATAAAACTTACCGTTAAAAAAAACATTGCTACTACCGTAAAAATAAAATAGTTTTTTTTCATAACTACCTCCTTAAGCTTAAGATTAATTTTACAAGATATAATTTGCAATTAAGGACTATTTTATTTGATTAAAATTTAAAATGCAAATCAAATAATGTTAAAAAAATCTTATTAACCTTATACTTAATAATACTTTTTAATTTTTGTAACGCATTTGTAATATAAATTTAACCGTTTTGTAACAAAACCGTCATAATCATGTAATATTTTTTTGATATAATCATTATATCTAAATTATAGGGAGCCTATATTGATGTTTACTATGGAATTGATTTTTGCAGTAGCGGAAGTATTGTTTCTGGTTTATCTGGTCGGGAAAGGAAAGAAGACATCGGAAGAAATGCGCAAATTAGAATTAGAAAGGAGGTCGGTTATAAATCTTAAAAAAATGGTAGAGGATGATTTTATTCCTGAAATAGAAGCGGCAAAAAATAAAATATTGGATGAATTTGCCGAAAAATTATATAACTATCATATGCGGTAATCAGCTTTATTTTTTATTCCGCACGTCGTCAACCGCTTTTTCGACGTAATACCGTAAAAAAATACGTTACGAATGCAACAAATTATGTTACTAACGTAAAGCATTATGTTACGCCGTAACATAATTTGTTACGAATTATACGCGCGAAATAGACTCTCGACGTAATTATTTACCGCCGCTTTTTTCGTATTTCCTTATAATCTCCAAAGCTTTTTCGTATTCCTCTCTTTTGATTTCTTCCTCTTTCTCTTCGTTTTTCTTGCCGAAAGCCTTTTCTATCTCTTTTTTTAATTCGCTGGGTTTTAAATGGGCATATCTCTGGGTCATGTTAGGCGTCCGATGTCCTAAGAGTATTCCCGTCTTATAAAGCGATACGTCATTCATGGTTAGCGCGCTTGCAAATACGTGCCTTAAGTCGTGGATATGCAAATCTTTTAATCCGGCATTGCGACAGGCGGTATGAAAGGAACGTTTAAAATCCGTCAATTTTACTCCGTTTCGATTAAATACGTATGGACAGTCTTGATTTCTTTCAATGCCGGTTAAAACGGCTTCCAATGGAGCGGAAATAGGGATACGCCTGTCGTATCTGGTCTTCGTCGCCTTAATTGCAATAACTCCGTTCTTTAAGTCCACGTCGTCCCATTTAAGGTTTAGAGCTTCGCCTTTGCGGCAACCCGTATATATCAAAAAAGATATTAAATCTTTTGTAAGCTTATTCGTAGCTCCGTTAATGAGCTTCCCTATGTCTTCGTCGGATAAAGTTTTCAGGCGGGATAATTCGTTTAGTTTTTTAATGCCGGCGCAAGGGTTTTTATCGATATAGCCTTTTTTGATACAATAATTAAAAAAATGACTTATTGCTGCAATTTCGATATTAACGGATCTGAATGAAATTTCCGCTTCCCTTTTGCCGGAATTCTTTTCTAAAGACGTGATTTCCAGTTTTCTATTTAACCTGTAATTTTCAATTTTATCGGCAGTAATGCTATCTAAAGGCATATTTTGAAATACCGGCAGAAAATGCTTCGACAAATATTTTTTTAAGTCTTTATTGCTGCCGGGGGATTGAGATTGAATATAGATATCCCACAAGTCTTTAAATTGATATTTTATGTTCGTAGGCAAATCGTGCTTTTTCCTGAGCAAATCGGCTTTAATCGTATCGGCTATATGTTCGGCGAGCTTTTTGTCGTCGGTTTTGGTAGAACCCTTATAGCGTTTGCCGTCTATCATAAAGTCGTAGTAGTAATGTTTGCCTCTAAGCCTTATGTTTCCGGACATTTTTATTCTCCTAACCTATAAATTTTTGGGACAAATTTGGGACAAAAATCATATAAAAATTATAAAATTTATGCAAATTATAATCAATATAAAATTTAGTAAGGTAGTCTGAAAAGGCTTATTTACTGCGGTTTTAAATGGTGGAGCTGATCGGGGTCGAACCGACGACCTCTTGCATGCCATGCAAGCGCTCTGCCAACTGAGCTACAGCCCCATTATATAAATTTCGGT
>JAJYRF010000050.1 GCA_021794255.1 bacterium
TCTGACCCCTTTTTTTTCTTGACCCTTTTTTTTCTTTTTTTTTGATTAATTATTTGTTTAATTATCTATATTAAATTTTATTTCTGTATTTAATTTATCTGATAATTTTTCTGAATTATTGCCGTAATTTTTTAAATATGATTTGGAATTAAGAATATATCTGTCTAAATGTTTTGAATAATTGCTCCAATGAGAAAGTTTTGCGTTTTCTTCAGTCAGCCCTTCAAATTGACTTACTTTGGCATCCATGTTATCTATAAAATGCAGTATAAGGGCTTCTATAGTCTTAGGTCTTTTCGGAGAGCCGAACTCTAACTCGCCGTGATGAGCAATAACCGAATGTAAAATAAGAATTTTCATATTTTTCGGAAAACCGTTGATGGAATCTATTTTATTGCTTATAGAATTAACGCCGAGCACTATATGTCCTATAAGTCTGCCTGCATCGGAATATTCGACAATATTTTTATTAAATTGTAATTCTTGTATTTTACCTGCGTCATGCAAAAAACAGCAGGCCAGCATTATATCTTTGTTTACAGAATCTTTATAATGTATGGACATTAAAAGACCTGTTTTGACAATACTGAGAGTATGTTCTAGGAGACCGCCTATATATGCATGATGAATAGATTTGGCTGCGGGCAGAGATTTTAATTTGCCGGTATATTTTTCATCGTTTAAAAATAATTCTATAAGTTCGCCGATATATTTATCGTTTATATTTTCTCTTAATATAGCGCATAACTCCGAAAACATAACATCTATATTAAATTTTGAAGATTTTAGAAAAAGGGATAAGTCGCCGCCTGTAATGTCAATTTTTTCGGCATCCGTAATATTTAATTGCAATTCATTTTGAAAAACGCTTGTTCTTGATTTTATTTTTATAAAATCGCCCGGTTCAAAAATATTTGCAAATTTTTGAGTGTTGTCCCAAATATTTGCCTTTATATCGCCTGTTTTATCAGATAATTTAAGAGATATATAATCTTTTCCTGTTTTTCCTTTTAGTAGTGATTTATTTTTTACTAAAAAAATTGAATCCACTTTTTCATTTTCTTTTAAATCTGATATAAATAATTTATCCATAATAAATATTTTTTATATTTTTTAAAATTTGAAAAAATAATTTATAAAAACTTGAATCTAATAATAACAAATAATTTTATAAAAATCAAAATAATGAATTTTTATTTTTTTGTTGCTAAAAACAATAAAAATCTGATATAACATTAATTTACTATACATTTATTTATTTATTATAATTATAAATATTATAAATAAAAAATTTATTTTATATTATTTTTTATTTTATATTATTTTATATTATTTAGATTTTAAATTTAATTGTTTATATTCATAAAAAATTATTTATAAAGAGGTTGGAAATATGTTTATTGATAATATAATAGGAATGTTTTCGGAGGATCTCGCAATAGATTTGGGAACAGCCAATACCTTAATATATGTGAAAGATAAAGGCATTGTTTCAAACGAACCTTCCGTAGTAGCAGTTCACATTAATTTAAGAGGAGAAAAGAAAATTTTGTCCGTCGGCAGGGATGCAAAAAAAATGCTCGGCAGAACACCCGGAAACATTCAAGCTATTAGACCGATGAAGGACGGAGTTATAGCAGACTTTGAAGTAGTTGAGGCTATGCTTAAATATTTCATAAGAAAAATACATAATAGAAAAACTTTAGTAAGACCCAGAATTATTATAGCTGTTCCTTCAGGCATTACCGCCGTTGAAAGAAGAGCAGTAAGAGAATCTGCCGAAGCTGCCGGAGCCAGAATAGTTTATTTAATTGAAGAGCCTGTTGCTGCGGCGATAGGGGCAGACCTTCCTATAACAGAAGCCGCAGGTAATATGATAGTAGATATCGGCGGAGGAACTACCGAAGTTGCGGTAATTTCAATGTCAGGCATTGTTTATGCAAAATCTATAAGAGTAGGTGGGGACAAAATAGACGATTTTATAATTCAATATGTAAAGAAAAGATACAATCTCTTAATTGGAGATAGAACGGCAGAACTCATTAAAATGACGATAGGCACGGCTTATCCGACGGAAGAAATATCTACAATGAACATAAAAGGCAGGGACCTTGTAAGCGGAATTCCTAAAATAATTGAAATTACTTCAACTGAAATTTACGAAGCAATATTAGAGCCTATCTCTCAAATTGTAGATGCGGTTAAAACTACGCTTGAAAAAATACCGCCGGAACTTTCCTCGGATATTGTAGATAGAGGTATTGCTCTTGCCGGAGGAGGAGCTCTTTTAAAAAATATAGATATTTTAATAAGAGAACATACCGAACTTCCCGTTATTATTGCAGATGATCCGCTTACTTGCGTAGTAAGAGGCGCAGGCAAGGCTTTAGACGAGTTAAATATCTTGCAGGATATTGTTCTTGAAAATTAATATTATCTTAAATCACCGTTAGGAATTTCTTTTTATTGAAAATTAATTAAATTATTATTTAAAAAAATAGTTTATTGTATTTTACGGCAGAAAATTTTCATGCAAAGAGGATTGAGAAAATTTTTTAGAAAAAATAAAGATATTTTTTTGCTGGTATTAATTATAATAGCGGTCGTTGTTATATTTTTGGCGCATTTAAACAGCAAAAAATATAACGGTATCTTATCAGGCCCTATTTATAGCAGTATATTTTTTATTTATAAAATTACAGATTATCCCTTAAAATTATCTGCAAATATTTTTTCAAATTATATTGATTTAATATCCGTCAAAAAAGATAATAAAATGCTTCTAAAGCAAAATAATATACTTAAGAACAAACTTTATAAATTAAATATATATAAAATTGAAAACGGTCAGCTCAGAAAACTTCTTAATTTAAAAAAAAATATTATTTCAAAAAAAACTATATCTGCTGTTATTACAATTCACGGCATACAATCATGGTTTAGAAGTTTTTATATAAATAAAGGACAAAACAGCGGAATTAAAGTCGGAGAAGGAATTGTTTCAGAGAGCGGAGTTATAGGAAGGATCATTGAAACTGGGCGCTATGCTTCAAAAGCAATTGCTATTACCAATCCAAAATGCGCATTTTCGGTAGTTGATGCAAAAACAGGCGTAGTAGGAATAGCTAAAGGTATCGGAAACGGATATTTAAAAATTAAATTTATTTTTTCTACCCAAAAGGTTAATATAGGCGATACAATTTTAACTTCGGGATTAGGCGGAGTATTTACCGCCGGATTGCCTGTCGGTCATATAATTAAAGTTACAAGCAAGTCTTATAATATATTTAAAAAAATAATAGTAGAACCCCATAAAAATTTATTCAATTCAAAAAATGTTCTCATTGAAAGATAAAATAATAAGAAATGCTTATGTAGCCCTCTTTTCTATTTTTTTGTTCATTCTTACGCTAATTTTTTCTAATTATTTTGAAAATCCTTTAATTTTACCTAATTTTGCGCTCATTACCATAATCTATTTTGCACTTTATTTTAATATTTTTAACGGGCTTATCTCGTCTTATTTATTTTTTTACGCATATGGCTGTTTTACCGCCTTAAATCCTTACGCTTATGCTATGATTGGTGTTATTATTTTTACGGCGGCATTTTATTTATGGAAAAAATTTTTAGCGGATAATAATATAATTTATGAAATTTTTATAACGTTTATATTGTCTATATTCTATTATTTTTTAATATTTGCCGTAAGTTTCATTTATTTTAAATTTAAATATAACTTGTTTTATTATATTTTATTTTATCTATTGCCGGTCAGCGTTGTTACTTCTATAATATCTCCCTCAGTCTTTTACTTTTTTAGAAAAATAGATTATTTTAGATATAAACGTCCCAAAGCAGGTCTGAAAGTATAGTTATCCATAAATTTTATTATTAATTAATAACTTTCAATTTTATAAATTATATTACAGACAATAACAAAAATTTAAAAATTTAAAAATTTAATTATTTTTTATTCATAATTTGAATTTAAAACTAAATATAATAAATAAGCTATAGTTTAAAAATTTAAAAATTTAATTATTTTTTATTCATAATTTGAATTTAAAACTAAATATAATAAATAAGCTATAGTTTAAAAATTTAATTATTTAATTTTTTTATTAATAATGCTTGCGGCTAATCCTGCGCCGAATCCGTTGTCTATATTTACCGTCAATAGACCGCCGGAGCAGCTGTTCAGCATAGAAAGAAGAGCTGATATTCCTTTAAATCCGGTTCCGTATCCGTTAGATGAAGGAACTGCTATAACGGTTGAATCAACTAAACTTGAAATAAGAGTCGGAAGCACCCCGTCCATTCCGGCAACGGCTATTATAACGTTAGACGATTTAATTTTATTTATATTGTCAAACAGTCTGTGGGATCCCGCAACTCCTATATCATAAAGTTTAGATACTTTATTTCCTAGAACTGCAGCCGTCACAGCTGCTTCTTCCGCAACGGATATATCAGATGTGCCTGCGGTAACGATAAGAATATTGCCGTGAAGTTTATCTTCCTCTGTTTGCTGCGGATTTAATACAATTATCTTTGCTTTGTCATAATATATTATTTTTTTGCATTTTGAAAGAAGGAGTTTTTTAATTTCATAATTTACTCTTGTAAAAATGACATTATTTGCAATATTTTCTAATTTTTTTGCTATTTTAAAAATTTCTTCGGTAGTTTTTCCATCGCATAAAACAGCTTCCGGCTTGCCGGCTCTTTTTAGACGGTGAATATCCAATTTTGCAAAATGCAAATCTATATAATTACTGTCTGCGAAACTATTATTGAACGGTTCCATAATTTTATATTTACACGGTTTAAATCTATAAATCTCTATAATCTTAATCCTGCATTATAAACTATCTTAATTTTCTAATTTTCTAATTTTCTAATATTAAGTAATACTGGATAGAATTGCTATCACAGGATTAAGGTATAAATTTAAACTTTGATGCCCCCATAATTAAAAGTTAAATTAATACATTATATCAATAGCGTTCTTAACTCCATAATTAAAAGTTAAATTAATACATTATATCAATAGCGTTCTTAACTCCATAATTAAAAGTTAAATTAATACATTATATCAATAGCGTTCTTAACTCCATAATTTAAAGTTAAATTAATACATGATATCAATAGCGTTCTTAACTCCATAATTAAAAGTTAAATTAATACATTTACTTAATTGTAATTCTTTAATATTATTTTTTGTTTGCATTAAAAATGTAAGACGTATAAAATTATATATTATATTATATTTAAATTTAAAAAATTAAAAGAGGATTTATTTATGCTTGAGTTTTTAAGAAGATTTTACGGTTCTTTATTTGGAAAGATAGTGACAATCATAGTAGGATTTTTATTTATAGTAGGTTTTAGCTTTTTGCCTTATATTATGGGCGGCAGTGGTACCATATCTCCGCAAAACGTAGCTATGGTAAATGGACAACCTGTTACCGTATCTGCATTTTACAGATATTACGGTAATCTTGAAAATTATTACAGAGAATCATACGGCAAAGTTCTTAATAGCACCATAAAAAAATATATAGCGGAAAAAACTTTATCTTCTCTTATAGCGGATAAAGTTTTAGAAAACAGAATCAACGATTTTGGAGTCGGCATTTCTAAGCATTATCTTGCAAATAAAATAGCGGGTATTTATACATTTCAAAAAAACGGAAATTTCAGTAATAAAGTTTTCACCTCGGTTCTTGCGCAGAATCATATGACCCCGGCTATTTTTGAAAAACATTATAAGAATGATATAAATAGACATTTTATGCGCGCAATCATTCAAAGTTCTTTCAGTTTCAATAAACAGCAAATTGAGGATAATTACAAAATACAGAATAAATCTGCAGCTTTTGAAGCAGCTATTTTTAAAACTAAAAATAGCGCCTATAAGTTTATCAAAAAAATTGTTCTTTCTAATAGCGGGTTTAAAAAATCAGGAATGCAATTAAAAGCTAAAATAGTTGATTTTCCTTCACAGACCAATGCTCAATTAATTTCTTCAAATAAATTTAAAAAATATAATTTTAATGCAGCCGTGTTAAAAGCGGTATCATCGGGAATTCAGGGGAAAGTTTCATTAGTTCCTATTTCCATAAAATCGGGATTTGCAGTATTAAAAATAAAATCGGTTTATTTTCCCGCTTTTAAACTCGTAGCACAGAAGAAATTTTCCGTGTATAGAAATTATATATTTGAGAAACAGACTAAATTTTTAGATGACTATGTAAAGTATCTTGAATCTAAATCTCAAATAAAATTAAATAATCAATTAATAAATAAAATAATGCAGCGTGTTTAACCAAACAAATATAATAAATATAGTATAAATAAATATAATATGGATAATAACTTATTGCAAAAAATAGAAAAAATTGAATTAATTTTAAGCAATGAGAAAAAAATTGCCGTTGCATACAGCGGCGGAGTAGATTCAACTTTTTTATTATTTTTTGCAGGAAAAACGCTCGGCGTGGAAAATGTAATGGCTATTACAGGCAATTCTTTCACTATACCCGGCAGAGAAATTGAATTCTGCAAAAAAAAGACGTCTGAATTTGGAATAAAACATATTATTGTTAAAACTAAAGAGTATTTAGACGAATCATATTTGAAAAATGATTATTTAAGATGTTATTTTTGCAAGATTGCATTGTTCAAGACAATAAGACCTTATATCTCTGACGGTTACAAATTGTCGGTCGGGACTAACGCGGAAGACGAGGCTAATTTTAAAGACAGACCTGGAATGAAAGCCGAAAAAGAATTTAATATTTTATCTCCTTTAAAAGAAGCAGGGTTTTTTAAAAATGATATAAGAAATGCTTCTAAATTTTTTGGGCTTGATACATGGGATAAACCTCAAATGGCTTGTTTAGCGTCAAGAATACCATTCGGCAATATTGTAACCGAAGAAAAAATTAAGATGGTTGAAAGAGCCGAAGATTTGTTAAGGCAAAACGGATTTGGCGAGGTAAGGGTAAGACATTACGGAAAACTTGCAAAAATTGAAGTTCCAGTAGAACAAATCAATAATTTAATGCAATATAAGTCATTATCTGATATTATATTAAAAATAAAAGAAATAGGATTTAAAACCGTTGCCGTAGATATTGAAGGAATAAATCACAGTGGATTGAATTTATAAATTTTATTTATTTTATTAAATGAAAATTATTAATATATTATTTCTGTATTATATATAATATATTTTATATTTCTTAAGTCACCGTTAGAAATTTTAACTCTTTCGCATAGAAGTTCCTTTTCGCAAGGTATAAAACCTGACAGGTTTTATGTGATGAAAAGGCGGTTTTTTCTTATTTTTTTTATAGTTGTATTTTTTAATTATAGTATGATTATATAGTATTATATGGTTTATGTCATCCTCATTTAACGAAAACGAAATATTTAATATCCAAAAAAAAAGATTAAATTTTATCGTGGTAATTTTTTCAATAATATTTTTCTTGATTCTTGCAAGAATATTTTTTTTGCAGGTTATTAAAGGAAATCATTATTATTTTCTTGCTAAAAATAATGCCACAAGGGTAATTTATCTGCCTGCGCCTAGGGGGTATATATTATCAAATACCGGCAAGATTATGGTTGACAATGAATCATCTTTTAATATTGCTATTACTCTTGCTCATGTGAAATCATTAAAAAAAGAGCTTCGTTTAATTGCCGCAATATTTCATAAAAAATATTCTAAATTATATAATATAGTTGCAAAAGAAGAGTTTATTCCTAATTATAAATCAATAATTTTAATAAGAAATTTATCTATAAAAGATTTATCTGTTTTTGAAGTGAATAAGCTATATCTTAAGGGTTTTTTTATAGAAAAAATACCTATAAGACATTATCCATACGGAAATATGGGTGCGCAAATATTCGGATATGTCAGTTTAGTTTCTTCGGCGCAATTAAAAGAGAAAAAATATTCATATGTTAATCCTTCGGATATTGTCGGAGAAACAGGGATTGAATATTATTATCAAAAATATTTGCACGGAGAAGACGGAGAGAAACGAGTTGTGGTAAATTCGTTCGGCAAAACAGTCGGGAAAGTTGTGGTTAAAAAACCGAAAATGGGTGATTATATTCACACGACAATTAATCTTGATTTAGAAAAACTTGCATATAAACTTATGAAAAATAAAGAGGGTGCTGTTATTGCGATGAATCCCCAGAATGGGAAAATTCTTGCTATGGTATCTACTCCTTCTTTTAACCCAGTTTATTTTTCTAAAGGCATCTCGGCAAAAGAATGGGGGAAAATCATAAATAATGATGAACATCCGCTCCAGAACAAAGCGATACAAAATTCGATGGCACCCGGTTCAACGTTTAAGATTGTCGGTGCATTGGCAGGTCTTGAAACACACCTGATTACGCCTAAGAAAAAAATTTTTGCAGGACCTAGTTTTAAACTTGGAAATGCCGTGTTTTATAATTGGAATCCCAATCAAGACTCAAAAATAAATTTATATACAGCATTGGAAAAATCCGTAGATACTTATTTTTATTCTATTGCGGTAAGACTTCATATTTCTCAAATAGCTCACTATGCGCATTTATTAGGGTTCGGCAAAAAAACAGGAGTTGATCTGCCTGCGGAAAATCCGGGGTTTATACCTACTAAAAAACTTGTTTATAAAATTTATCATAGAAGATGGTATAAGGGTTCAACATTGTCTTCTATAATCGGGCAGAGCTATGTTTCTGTTACACCTATACAGCTTATTGAGGCTTATAGCGTTATTGCAAACGGCGGCTATCTATATAAGCCGTATATAGTCAGTAAAATTGTATCAAGTTCGGGCAAAATAATAAGACAATTTAAAAGCAGATTGATAAGACGGATTAAGTTAAAAAAAAGTTATATAGAAGCTATAAAAAAAGGTCTTTACGAAGTGGTAAACGGAAAAAACGGAACTGCCGTTAACGGGAATATTCGCGGTATTTCTTTTTGCGGTAAAACAGGAACTGCGCAAATAATATCAAAAACCTATTCTATTTACGATGCAAAAAATATTCCGAGAAGAGAGAGGGATAATGCATGGTTTGTCGGGTTTGCTCCTATGAATCATCCAAAAATTGCGGTCGTGATTCTTGAGATGCACGCAAAATTTCTTGGGGCGCATGCGGCAGTTATAGCAAAAAAAATAGTAGAAAAATATCTTGAACAAAAAGGTCTCTGGAAACCGTCTCTTAAAAAAAGAAAGAAGAATAGTAATAAAAAACTTCCAAGTTTTATTTATACAAGTTTTTAATTTTAAATGATTTTTAAAAAGACAAATATAACGGCAAATATAAAATTTAAATTAGTTAATAATTAATATAAACTTAACATGAAAAATAATATAAATCTAATCAATATAATAAACGCCAATATAATAACAGCATATTAACAGCAGAATAATTAAAATGAAATTATCGGATCATATTAAAAATTTTGATTTTATTTTATTTTTTACTGTAATAATAATTTCTTTTTTGGGCATAATTAATTTGTTAGGCTCTTTAAGTTTTAACCATTCCGAATTACTTGACTCTTATGTCGTAAAACAGGTTATATGGTTTGGGATTTCTTTTTTTGTAATGTTTGCGATTATATCAATAGATTATAATACTCTTATAGATATTTCATATTATATTTACGGGATTATATTGATTTTGATAACGATAGTCTTAGTAAAAGGCAAAATATCGCACGGCGCTTCAAGATGGATTTCTTTCGGAATATTTACGATACAGCCTTCAGAGCTGATGAAAATAGCATTAATTTTTGCTTTAGCAAAATATTTTACGGATTATAAAAAAAATTTCTATAAATTGACTGATTTGATAATTCCATTTTTAATAATTATAATTCCAGTTTTGCTTATAGCAAAAGAACCTGACCTTGGAACATCGCTTATCGTTCTTTTTGTAGGATGCATTATTATTTATCTTGCAGGTATTAAAAGAACTTCTATGCTGATTGCTTTACTTTTGGCTATAATAGCGGCGCCGATTATATGGATGCATCTTAAAACTTATCAGAAAAGCAGAATTCTTATATTTTTACATCCTGCAAAATATTACTTAGGAGCGGGATATAACATTATACAATCTGAAATAGCAGTCGGCGCAGGAAGAATTTTCGGAGATGGGTTTAGAAACGGCAGTCAGAGTATATTAAATTTTTTGCCCGCCAAACAGACGGATTTTATATTTTCTACTTACTCGCAGCAGTTTGGATTTGCAGGTTCAATAATTTTGATTGGATTATATTTTATTTTAATAATAAGAGGATTTAAAATAGTTTATAACACTAAAAGATTTCAGGCATTTTTGCTTGGTTCGGGGGCTTTATTTATTCTTGTACTGCATACGGTTATTAATATTGCTATGGCTATCGGCTTGTTGCCGGTCGTAGGAGTTCCCCTGCCGTTTTTTAGTTACGGAGGAACTTCGCTCATTGTGGATATGTCTGCCGTAGCAATATTATTGAATATATCAATGCGGAGATACAAGTATCAATCTGGCTAACTTTTAATAAACCTTATAATATAATATATTGCCGCTATATAAAGTTTTATTGCGGGATTAATGCATATTAGTGCATAATAATAACTAAATAAAATAAAAATTTAATTTATTAATCTGATTTAATTTTATTTAATTTATTGAATCTATTTCATTTAGCGGGAGGTTTAGCATTAATGAAAAATAGAAATTTTTTAGATAATATTTCTATATTATTTGCCACTTTTTTTTATGTAGGCTATTTTCCTTATGGTCCCGGGACGGCAGGAACTTTTGCCGCTATGATTTTATATTTTATTTTTTTGCATAATTTAAATTTTTTATACTATATTATTTTATGCATAGTATTATTTTTTGTTGGAGTATTTTTCTCTTCAAGAGCTGAAAAAATTATCGGAAAGAAAGACCCTTCCGAAATTGTTATAGATGAAGTTGAAGGCTATTTAATCACTATGTTCGGAGCCTTAGGATCTCCATTTTCAATACTCTATATTTTAATAGGATTTTTATTGTTCAGAATTTTTGATATAATTAAACCGTTTCCTGTAGGATTTGCCGATAAGCATATCGGCGGCGGTATAGGCATAATGCTTGACGATGTAATAGCGGCGGTTATTTCCGCAGTGTTTTTAAGATTGATAATTGTTACATTGATAGGATTATAATATGAATAAATATAAATTAATACTTAATTAGCATAAATAAAGATAAAGAATTAAATAAAATTATTAAGTTTATTCAAAGTATTAAAAGTATTAAAAATATTAAAAATATTCAAAGTATTAAAATATTAAAGTATTAAAA
>JAJYRF010000073.1 GCA_021794255.1 bacterium
TCCCGAATTGACGCTTGGGGAAACAAGCTCTATGGATGACCGAGTAAGTATGTTCATATATTTGCTCCTAAAAAGTATCTTGTCGTTGAACCAAGAAGCCCCTTCCGTAAGGGAGTGGGTGCTTCACTAATCTCTATAAGCAATTTTGGGCAGGCATAAAAAATCACAATAAAGACTTAAAAATTGAATCTTTAAGCAAATCTAAGTTAATGTGATTTTTAGCTGATACAGGTACAACTACTCCTCCTGTAATCTGTTCAAATTTATTTTTTAAATAAGCCGCCTGCTCCTGGGATATAAGGTCTATTTTGTTTAATGCCGTTATAATTTTATTTTCTCCCGCGCCTATTTTTTTTAAAATTTTAATAACTTCTTCAGCTTTTGCTATTGCTTCGTTTTGCATAGGATCTACAATATTAACTAAAAGAGAAGAGAATACAGCTTCTTCAAGAGTTGATTTAAATGATTCTATTAAAAAAAGCGGCAAGTTTTGTATAAAACCTACAGTATCGGATACAATAACTTTTTTATCTCCATTTTTATCATAAATCGCCTCCATCTTAGTTCCAAGCGTGGCAAAAAGTTTGTCTTCGCCTTGCTCTTTAGAATGCGTCAACGCTTGCAAAAGTGTAGTTTTTCCTGAATTAGTATAACCTACCAGCGTAACGGTATTTAATCTTTGTTTTTCTCTCCTTACTCTCTGTAAAGAACGTGTTTTTTTAGCAAGTTCCAGCTTATCTTTAATATGTTTTATTTTAAGTCTGATTTTTCTCCTATCGGTTTCCAGCTTAGTTTCTCCGGGACCTCTTGTCCCTATACCCGCTCCTGTTCTTGAAAGCATATCTGCGCTTCCTTTAAGCCGCGGCAAGATATACTGGAGTAAAGCCAGTTCAACCTGAAGCTTGCCTTCCGCTGTTTTAGCACGGGTTGCGAAAATATCAAGAATAACTCTCGTTCTGTCTAAAACATTTACTTCAAAAAAATCAGCCAAATTTCTTTCCTGCGCTGGAGATAGGTCAACATCAAATAAAACAATATCCGCATCAAGCGATTGTATTATTTCTTTTAATTCATCAACCATTCCTTTTGTTATATAATAAGCAGGGTCAATTTTTTTAACATTTTTCAGAACCTGTCCTATGTTGACCGCTCCGGCAGTTTTTGAAAGCATAGCAAGCTCTTCTAATGAATCTAAGCTCAGTTCTTTTTTGCCCTTGTTAATTCCTATTAAAAAAGCTTTTTCCATATCATAATAATATAATGTTTTAATAAAAATTATAAAAAAAATTAAATTAATTATTTAATTATATATAAAAAAAAATTAAAAAATCATATTTATATAACCTTAAACCAACAATAGAAATTTATTTTAATGAATATATTAAAAACTTGTACTAAATAAATAATTACAGTGAAAACTACATTAAAAACCTATCTATATTTTCTTTAATAATATTTAATCTTTCATCTTTATTTATCGTTTCAATAAAAATTGCATTTTTTGACTTCCTAAACCATGTAATCTGTCTTTTTGCATATTGTACGGTTGCCTTAACTATTTCCGCATAGAGTTCACTTTCAGATTTTATAATGCCGTTTAAATACATCGCAGCCTGTTTATATCCTATGGAATTAAAAGGTTTTAAATCCGTCTTATAGCCTATATTGATAATTTTATATGTTTCATCTGCTAAACCGTTATGTATTATATTTTTTGTACGTTCCTCAATCCTTTTTTTTAAAACTTCTTTAGGAGGTATAAAAATAATATTCAAGAAATTATAAGCAGGTTCTTTAAAAGGATTTAAATTAATAAAATACGATAACGGCTTTCCTGTATGATAAAAAACTTCCAGAGCCCTAATTACTCTGCTTTTATCATTCAGAGAAATTTTTAAAGCATATTCTTCGTCAACTTCCAGCAATTTTTCATAAAGATTGATTAGACCCTCTTCCTCAACCGACGCAGATAATTTTTTTCTTATTTCATCGCTGGATATCACAGGAACAGGGGATAACCCGTAAAGCAAAGATTTTATATATAACCCTGTTCCGCCTGCAAATAACGGTAGTTTACCGTCTTTTTCAATGTTTGCAATCGCGGCTGATGCATCTTTTGAAAAATTAAAAGCATTATAGTTTTCATCAGGAAATTTTATATCAATAAGATGATGCTTTACTTTTAAAATTTCTGATTTCTCCGGTTTCGCGCTGCCTATATCAAAATATTTATAAAAACATAATGAATCATAATTTACTATCTCAAAAGGATAAATTTGCGATAAATAAATAGAAACATCTGTTTTGCCGGAACAGGTAGGTCCTCCTAAAATTACTATTTTCTGTATTTTATCGCCCATTAAAAATTATTAAAAATAAATTTTAATTAATAAATAAATTAAATATAAAATATAGCAATAATTTTTCAGATATTTTTAATTTTTAATCATATTATAATTGTAGAAACTAAACCCTATGAAGCAGGCAATAATTTTTTCAGATATTTTTAATCTTTAATCTATTATTTATATTTATTTATTACAAATATAATTGCGGCTTAATATGCTACATCTTCAATTTTTTCCAGTCTTTTAAGTTCTTCCATTTCAGAAGCAAAAGAACTGTCGGTTCTGCCCATTAAAAGATAAGCGAATTTTTTGCCTTTTTCAACCCCGGGCTGGTCAAAAGGATTAATTCCAAGCAAATTTCCAAGCACAGGAACCATTTCCATACAAATAAAAGATAATTCACCCATTGTAAATTCGTCAATTTTATCAACGGTAATTCTAAAAGACGGTCTGCCTTTCATTGCTAATGCCAATTCCACGCCGCTCAATTCATTCAGCAATAATTCCGATAATTTTTTGCCGTCCAAATAATTATACTTTTCATAACCTGCTGAATTAATATTATAATTAAATCCATAATCTTTAAGGCATATAAAGCATGACAGCTTATCCTGAGGTCCATCCATATAAAGCTGCAATTGCGAATGTTGGTCTGTAGTCCCTGCCGCTTTTATAGGTGTAGGAGATTTTAAATCTTTACCGAGACTTTCCGCAAACAATTGCCTAAACCATCTTCCGAATTCGTTTAAATAATCGCCGTAAGTATTAATTACAAACATATTGCGGTTTTTTTCGGCATAATAAAGATATATTATTGACGCTGCGGTATAAACAGGGTTGGCATCCAACGGTTCTCTGCTTAATATACCGTCTCTCGCAGAAATTACGCCGTTTAAAAATTTATCTATATCTAATCCCATACAGTATGCCGGGAATAAACTGCCTGCCGTTATTATTGAATATCTGCCGCCTACATTTGCGGCAATATCCAAAACGGAAATATTATTATCGTCTGCAAACTGTCTTAAAAAACCGCTTTTCTTATCGGTTATAAACATAAGGTGTTCTTTATATGTATTTTTAATTTTATTTTCTAATTTTTCTTTCACGATAAAAAATTGAGATACGACTTCAATAGTACTGCCTGATTTAGAAACGAAACAAAATAAAGTTTCTTCAAAATTTAATTTTTCAAGATTGCTGCTTAAATATGCAGGGTCAATATTTTCGGAAAACAATACATTCATTTTTTTATTTTCCGTTTTATTTATAGTCTGATTTAATGCATTCTGCAAGAATATAGCGCCGAGAGAAGAACCGCCCATGCCGAAAACAAACAATGTTTTTATACCTTTGGAAAAACAATTTTCTGCCGAGTTTTTAACGTCTTGAATCATCTGTTTATCTTCGGGAATATCATATAAACCAATAGCGCCGCTTTTTCTTAATTTATCTAAATTATTTTTGGCATCGGTTAATTTTTTTTTTAATAATTTAATATCATCATACGAAATGCCGTTTTCTCTAATTGCAGGTTTTAACGCAAATTTGAAATTAAACTCAATCATCTAAACCTCCGATAAATAATATTATAATTTAATAAAGTTTTGCCTTAATAAACTATCACTCAAAATTGTCTATATAAATTTCTTTAATAAATTTTATTATTTTCTTAAGTCACCGTTAGAAATTTATTTTTTAAGATATATATTTTATTTATCTGCTTTGTTTATTGAATATTTGCATTATTTGTTTATTGAATATTTGCATTATTTGTTTATTGAATATTTGCATTATCGGTTAAATAATTATTTTTTATATATTCAATTTCTTCATCTTTGTTTTTGATTATATCGTCAATTTTTAAAAGTTTTAATTTATTTAAAATTTTTCCAATATCAGGACCTTCTTTTATGCCCATTATCTTTAATTCATCGCCTGAAATATTCAAATTAACGTTTATTATTTCAAACAAATAAATATTTAAATATTTAAATATGGTTTTATATTTGCTATTTTTGCTATTCTGGTTATCCTGATTTTCTTTAATGTATTTATTATTATCGCTATGTTTGTTGTCGTTTTTATTGTTCTTATTTTTATTATTATCTTTTTTATTTTTATTGCATTTATCATTATATCTTATTATAAAAAAAATAACCGAATATAAATTCAATGATTTTAAAATTAAATATATTTCACTTTTTTGTAATGCTTTATTATATATATTATTAGATAGCATTTTGTCTTTTATAATATAATTATATTCTTTAATATGATTATTTTTTTTGATATTATCTATTTTTATATTATTTTCTCTTATATTATTTTCTTTTGCATTTAAATTTAATTTGTCAAAAATAGCTCCATCTTCAATAGATTCTGCTTCTTGTTTAACTAATAAAATTAATTTTTTTATATTTTCGCCAAAGTTTAATCTTTCAAGAATAAAAATTATTTTTTTTTCTTCTAATCTAATTATTAATTCAATTATATAAAATAATTCAAAATTAATTTTTATTTTTACCTCATTTTTAATTTTAATATTATTAATTTTCTCTTTATTTAATTCATAAAAATTATGTATATTTTTAAAAACTTTTTTATTTTCAGATGTAAATTTTAAATCTTCATTAATGCTTTTCAGCACGCCCAATTTTGCAAGTCTTTCAAAATAAATTTCAGGACAAATCTCTTTAAAAATTAAACTTAGTTCATTGCTTATTCTCTTTCCTGAAATATTATTCATCACTCCTTTTGATAAAGCATCTAATAGCAGATTTTTAGTAATTTTTTCAATCTTAAATTTCAGCCTTTTTTCAAATCTTACCGCCCTAAATATCCTTGTCGGATCGTCGATAAAACTTAAATTATGTAATACTCTGATTTTTTTATTTAAAATATCATTTATGCCGTTGCAATAATCAATTATTTCAAAATAATTGCCTGTATTTAAATCAAGTGCTAATGTATTTATTGAAAAATCTCTTCTTATCATATCATGTTTTAAATCTGAAAATTTTATTGAAGGCAGCGCTCCTGATTTAAAATACGATTCCTCTCTTGCCGATGCAAAATCTATATTGATTTTAGTATTAATTGTTTTATCTGTTTTATTAATATTATTAGCAATATTTATAATATTTTCTTTTATAGTAAAAAAAATGCCGGCAGTTTTAAACTGTTTATGTATTTTTATATTATTAATATAAACATCGGCTTTATTATATTTATGTAATTCATTTTTTAGCGTTTCCGCAAAAATAATAGCGTCTCCTTCCACGCATATGTCAATATCTAATGATTTATCTTTTAATTTATTGTAAGTTCCATATATATTATAAATGATTAAATCGCGGACAAAACCGCCTACTATATAAATTTTAAACCCATGCGTTTTTGCAATTTTACCGAGAGTTTTATAAAAATCTATATTACTTATATGATTATTTATACTTATATTTAAATCGTTTAAATATGCCGTCATTTATATTATTTTATTTTTTTTTATATATATTATAGTATAAAAATGATAAATTTTTACTTTATAAGACTTAATAATTATATTTTACACATAAATAAGTCAGGATAAATGTTATTTATTCATTCTTTAATTTTTATTCCTTTATATTCTTTATATTTCTCGGATGATACTTTAAATGCTGTTCTTTTAAATGTGTTATGTCGGTATGAGTATAAATCTCGGTAGTGGAAATACTTGAATGCCCCAGCATTTGCTGTATAGACCGTAAATCCGCGCCTCCCTCAAGGAGATGCGTTGCAAATGTGTGGCGTATAGTATGGGGTGTTATATTTTTATCAATACCGGATTTAACCGCAATTTTTTTAATTATTTTCCACAAACCTTGTCTCGTAAGAGGTCTGCCTTTTTTTGTCACAAAAAGATAATTGCCGCTGCTTCTTTCTATTTTTTCTCTTACTTTAAGATATTCTTTAATATATTTTGCCGCCGGAATATTAAACGGAACAATTCTTTCCTTTGAACCTTTGCCTATTACTTTAACAAAATTAATTTCAAAATTAAAATTTTCAAGTTTAACAGAGGCAATTTCAGATATTCTTAAACCGCTGGCATATAAAAGTTCTATAAAAGCTTTATTTCTCATACCTTCAAAATTATTTTGAAATTTAACTCCAAGCATTTTATTAATTTCGTCTCTAGTAAGAAACTCCGGCAATTTTCGGGGGATAAAAGGGTATTCTATATCTTTAAAAGGAAATTCATTTATTTCTGAATTTCTGTATAGAAATTTATAAAAACCTTTTATTGACGAATAAAATCTTGCGCGTGTTTTTGCGGATAGATTTAAAGCGGTTAAAGAAGAAAGAAACTCCTGAACCGACAAAGATGCAATTGAAAAAAAATTTTTGTTTTCTTTTTGCAGATAATTTAAAAAAAAATTTAAATCTTTATAATATGCATAAAAAGTATTCCGGCTGTAACCTTTTTCAATCTTTAAATAAGTTATATATTTGTCTATTAGTATTTCTTGATTTAATATTTCTTCATTTTCAGCCATATTATTTTATATCTACTTATCATAAAAATTGCAAATAATGGATTACTTCTTTTTATATATTAAGCTTTTATATTTTATATAATTAATAATTATACCATTTTTTTTAGATAGATTATGACCTTAAAATAATTTATGTTAATTGATTATTTGTTAATTTTAAATCCCCTTTTTTGATTTTATATTTCAAAAAAGTATCTTTTTAAATTGAAAATTATATTAAAAATTAAAAATATTCATAATATATTCATAAATGCCGATTTAATTTTTTTTATGGCTAAAATATTTTTAATCTTCCTGCCTTTTTCATTTTTTATATAAAAAGTATCTAAGGCTTTATTGCCCATAGTGGTTATTTTAGATTCAAATATATCAATGCTAAAATCATTAAAAACTTTTGAAATATCATAGAGTAAACCTTTTCTGTCCTGCGCCTGAATTTCAATAACCGTAAATTCTTCGCTTAAGTTATTATAAATATTGCATGCCAAAGAAACGTGCGGCGTAAATTTTTTATAAATTTTATAACTTTCAATCTTTTTATAAAACATATCCGATATAGGTATAGACAATGTTCCTTTTAAAATTTGACCGATAACATTTGCTATTTTGTCCCAATCTATTTCTGAATTAACATCTTTATATATATGATTAATAAAAAAGATATCAATAAAATTGCCGTCTTTTCTTGTGTTGATATCGGCACTCATAATATTAAAATCATAGTAAGACAATGTTCCTGTTATATCGGAAAAAATATTTTTCTGTTCTTTGCCGCAAATAATAAACTCAAAGTAATTTGCTTCTTTATTTGGTATAATCGCATAATTAAATATATGTTTATCATTTATTTCAGATAATAATTTAATATGGGATACTACCTTTTCCGAAGAATTTCTTTGAAGATATTTAATAGGATAATAAAAAGAATTTAAGTATTTTTTTATATATTCTTTTATATTATTTATATTATTTATATTATTTATATTATTTATATTATTGATATTATTGATATTATTGATATTATTGATATTATTGATATTATTGATATTATTGATATTATTGATATTATTGATTTCCAAATATGATTTAGAATCAAAATACAAATCTTTATTAAGATTGTTAGCATTATTAGCATTATTTTTTTTAATGTTCAATAAAAAATCAAAATGAACAGCTTTATTTTTATTTTTTTCTGAAATTATATTATTATAAATTTCATCTATATAATATGATAAATCCTGCTTATAATAATTTAAACTGTTTTCAATATAGGAATATGTTTTATTATATAATTCTACAAGAAGCATTTTTCGCCATGAATTAAACCTGCCCGGCGCCACAGCCATTGAGTCGCACAAGCTTATAATAAATAAAAATTTTAAATGCTTTATATCTTTGCAAACGTCTGCGATAGTTTTGATAGTTACAGGGTCATACATATCTCTTCTTTCAGAAGTAAGCGGCATTAAAAAATGATTTAAAATAAGAAAATATACCATTACGTAAGACTTTTCTTCAATACCGAGTCTTTTTGCTATTTTTACTGCAATTTTAGACCCTATCTTTTCGTGATGCGGAGCATATCCTTTGCCTATATCATGCAGCAGCATAGATAAATTTAAAACCAGCATATCTTCTTCATTAATGTCAATTACTATATCTTTTAAATCTTTATGTATCTTAAAATTGACAAATTTTTCCAAAATATATATACCGTTAAGAGAGTGGGCATCTACAGTGTAGATATGATACACATCATTGGTTGAAAGAGAATCTATTTTTTTAAACTCCGGCAATAACGCGCTTAACAAATTGGTTTCATGCATTAATAAAAGAGTTTCATAGACTCTTTTCCTGCTTTTTAGTAAATTAATAAAAAAGTTTATTGCAGTTTTATTATTGGCGATATTATTTTTATGCAGAAAATAAGCTTTTTTTAACATATTAACAGATTCCATATCAAGTCTCTGCCCCGCGTTTAAAAATATTTCAAGCAGTAAAAAAGAATTTTCAGGATCGGATAAAAACTTTTCTTTATTTTTAATATATATATATCCATTTTCTATTAATATATTATATTCATCAGCAATAAAATTAAATTCAGAATTTATTTTTTTTCTTATATTTTGATTATTACTGTTTTTATTATTAATTTCTAATCTAGAATTTAAAAATAAAGGTTTTTTTATTAATTCATTCAAAATAATTTTAGAATTTATATGTAAATTTTTAGAGTTCAAGTAATAATCATGCATAAATAATTCTATTTTATTTAAAAATTTAATATCTTTGTAAAAAAAAGCCGATGCAACCTTTTCCTGTATATCAAAAGTTAATCTGTCAATTTTTTTGCCTGCCAATAAATGCATCATTATTCTAGTTTTTAAAATAAAATCTTTGGATTTAATAAAATATTTTATATCATTAAAGTTTAAATTTGAATCGCCGTATATATCTTCGCTTCCCGCTATACTGCCGTGAATATTGCGATAATGCAAAAATTCTAATGATTGAAGAGGTTTGCCCGAAATATAATAAATCCATTCGCACCAGGAATAATCGCGCAGACCGCCGATACCGTCTTTTACATCAGGTTCTAAAAGAAAAATATCATTGTCAACCATCACGTTAATAAGTCTTTTTTTGCGAAGACTTTTCATTATTTCGGTTAAAAATATATTTTTGGCGTTAATATTTTTAAATTTTAATTTAAAATCATCATATAGCTTAACATTTCCAGTTATATATCTCGCATTTATAAAAGAAGTATAAGTATTCAAATCTTTTTCCATTAAATCTATACATTCTCTGACGGTTCTTACACTTTGCGAAAGATCTACGGCAGCATCCCAAAACAGGTAAAAAAAAATTTTTAATTTTTTAGTTAAAATTTCTTGATCTGCCGCATTTCTATTGTTTTCGATGAGAATCATTAAATCTACATCTGAAAAAGGACATAGCTCATTAATAGAATAACTTCCAGCAGCAATTATGCAAACATCATCGGAAAAAATATTTTCATTAAAAACATCTATGATTATATTATCTATAACAGCGGAGATTTTAGCGGTAATATCAAAAGATGAGAAATTAAGCAGGTCTTGTTTTAACGATTTAAATTCTGATGAAATTTTAGATTTAATAATAGAAGAAGTAAGAGAAGAGGTAAGCAATTTTTAATTTAAAAATCAGCATTAATATTAAATTAATTTATATATTGTATAACTTTTAAATCAGCATTAGCATTAAATTAATTTACACATACTATACTATAATATGTTCGGATACTTCTGCGTTTCTACATAGTTATATGACTTTTATCCGTGTTTTATATCTATATATATATTTAATATATATATTTATGATATATTATTTTTAATATATTATTTTTAATATAAAGATATAAATAAAAAAAATTAATTACTTCCCGAATTTTTATTCCGAACAGCATCTTGTTTATTTTCTTTTTTTATTTTAAATAAAATATAGAAATGATACGTTAATGCTATAACTATTCCGAGAATAATTGAAGCAAATACAACAACCGACAGCGGCATCTTAATGGATTCATAGTATAAAAATTTTACTCTTACAAGCTGGCGGCTGTTAGATATTGTGAAAATAAGAACAAATATTACAAATATAGTTAATAGTATAAAATTAATAATTTTTAACATAAATTAAATTTCTATCCTCTTAAAATAATTTATCAATTTTGCATATGTATCGTCAAGAAGTTCGCATACAACTCTTAAATCAGAACATGTAGAATAAAAACTAACATCGCC
This sequence comes from bacterium, assembly GCA_021794255.1. The sequence continues at coordinate 10,678 of JAJYRF010000073.1, forward strand.
TTCCCATCTAGGAATTATATGAAAATGCAAATGTTTTTCAATGCCTGCCCCCGCAGCCTTGCCTAAATTTAATCCAACATTAATGCCGTCGCATTTATACACTTCGGTCAATATATCGCAAGATTTAGAAATAAGCAGCATAATCTCGGCGCCGGCTTCATACGTTAAATTATTCAGCTCTTTGGTGTGAATATATGGTATAACAAGCGTGTGTCCGCAATTATACGGAAACATATTTAACTTAATAAAAGAATATTTACCTCTATACAACATATATTTATTATCAAATGATTCATCTTCAACGCAAAATACACACTCATTTATTTTAGATTTATCCTGCATAAGATAGTCCATGCGCCATGGAGCATATATAGTTTTCATAATTTATAATAAATTTGCAAATATATTCTTAATTTATTTTTATTATGATAACTTAATTTTATAGAAAAAATAAAATTAAGTTATCATAATTTAATTGTTATAATAAATTATATAACAAAAATATTATAAAATACAAATTTTATAATATAAATTATAATAAAGAAGACAACAATTTATAATGTTATATGTTATATGTTATATGTTATATGTTATATGTTATATGTTATATGTTATATGTTATATGTTATATGTTATATGTTATATGTTATATGTTATATGTTATATGTTATATGTTATAT
>JAJYRF010000074.1 GCA_021794255.1 bacterium
TTTATTTATATATTTTATTTATATATTTTATTTATATATTTTATTTATATATTTTAAAGATATTTAATAAAAAATTAATTAATTTTTTCATTCTGTTTATTCTGTTTATTCTGTTTATTCTGTTTAATTTATGAAAAATTATGGAAAATAAAAACATCCTCAACAAAGAACAAACAATTGAGATCCTGCAAAAATTTTTAGATGCCGAAATTGCAGGAAGAGACCTTTACCTTCAACAATTAAAAAATATTAATGACCCGTCGCTTATTCAAGTATTAAAATCATTTGCATCTACGGAAAACGGTCATATTATAAATATAAGAGATAAAATAATCGAACTTGGAGGGACGCCTCACTCTGTAAACGAAGTTCACGAAATTCAAAAAGGACTGAGCGATGCATCTTATCAAGTTTCAGCGCCTTTAGATATGCTTAGAATAGATTTAAAAATTGAAGAAAATGCTATTAACGATTATGCTGCGGCTACTGAAATAATTGAAGATGCAGGCGTTAAAACATTAATAGAAAATAATCTTGCCGAAGAAATTCACCATTCTTTATATTTATCTAAAAAAATAAATGAGATATTAGAAAAAACAAGAAATAAAATTGGCGCTATTAGCGGGATTGAAAAACCCGGCGGTAAGGAACCTCCTGAAATATTTAAGGCATCTGTTGAAGTTGGATTATTAAGGCTAAACAGAAGCTGGCTTGAAATGTTTATGTCCGGTTTAATTGCAGGAATGAATGTTACTTTCGGAATTATTGCTTCTTCTTATGTTGCCGGAGCGACAGAACCTTTAGTGGGCGGACCTACTTCTAAAATATTTGGGGCTTTATTCTTTCCTATAGGTTTTTTGTTTTTGCTGATAGGAAAAAGCGAACTTTTTACAGAAAATTTTTTGCTTCCGGTTACTACCGTTTTAGCGAGAAAAACTAAAATAAGGAAGTTATTTAAATTATGGGGATTAACTTTAGCAGGAAATATGGGCGGCATTTTTCTATTTGCCGTAATTATTGCAAGTTCTTTGGGAATACTGCTGCCTGAATTTGTGATTAATCATATTCATACCATAGCGCATAGTTATATGTCAAAGTCTCCTTATATTATGGTGCTTAGCGGTGTTTTTGCAGGGTGGCTTATCACTCTTATGACTTGGCTTTTAATTGCTTCAAACGGAACATTGGCGAGGATGGTTATAATATGGGTAGTGGGTTTTATGATTTACTTAGGTTCTTTCAGTCATATAGTCGTTGCCTCTTCAGATATATTAATAGCAATAAATTCAAATTCTGGAATGTCATATATTCCTTGGATTGAAGAATTTGTTCCATTGACTATCATCGGAAATATGATAGGCGGTTTAGTTTTTGTTACTATATTTCAATATCTGCAGATATTGCATGCCGGCGGAAAGACGGAAATGAGTTTATATTCGTCAAGCGAACTTGATATGCTTAGTAAAGCAGCTGAACAGAGAATTGAAGATGTTGAAGATACATTGTAAATTAACATTTTAAATTATATTTTTTATCAACTTAAATTATTAATTTGAGTTATTGTATTTATTATTTATTATTTATTATTTATTATTTATTATTTATTATTTATTATTTATTATTGGTTTTTTTGTGACATAAGTCATATTTAACGTAAATTTATTGTTTGATAATATTAAAATTAACTATTTTTTATAGTGAAACAATTAATAATTTTTTAAATAGAAATTTTTCTAAAAAAATGATATATTATAAAAATACAATAACTCAAATTAATAATTTAAGTTAATAAGATAAAATCAAGACTTTATTTCTGATAGTGTCTGATAGCGATAGTTTGATTAACAAATTTAAATTGTAAATTAAGTTTATAATTTCTATTAAATTATTAAATAAGGAGGACAATAAATAATGGAATATGATGAAAATGGAGTTAGTATTGTCTCTAATGAATTCAAAAAAGAAATTTTTGAAGAAGCTAAAAAAGATTTTAGATATGAAGAATATGTAAAGGGATGTCTTAACTGCGGAGTATGCACAGGAGGCTGTCCTCCTCACAGATTTTTTGATTTTTCACCAAGAATGGTTCTTCAAAATTGCAAATCCAACGACCCTGAACTTATATGGGGAATGATGGATGAGTATGTCTGGGCTTGTTTTCAGTGTTTTACATGCGCTATGATTTGTCCTTTTTTAAATAATCCTGGCGGCGTTATTGCAATATTAAGAGAAATTTCTGTAAGGAGAGGGTTTGAATCTGCAAAAAAAGTTTTAAAACCTTATTCCCGCGTTCTTTTGAAATTGACTGCCTACGGAAATCAATTATCTCCGGATATGATTCAGCCTGATTTTTTTCCTGATTGGGGACCACATATAGGATACGCTTCTCAGGATTTGCCGTTAAAAAGAAAAGCTATTCCGATGCCTACGCTTCAAGTTACAAATCTTGCATGGGATGTCGCTCCTGAAGCAATGAAAGAACTTTATACTATTTTTGAAGAATCAGGCGTGTTCAAAATCGTAGAAGTCGTAGATCCTTCATTATATGAAATAATTCAGGATATTGTTGACGATGTCAGAAGTGAATAAGGGCAAATAAGGTTATTTTAACGATTTGTAATTAATTTAATTAATAAACAATAAAAAATAATAAAAAATTAATTTAATCATAATTTAATTTTTTACATTTCAATATATTTTATTTTATTGTTCTATTTTAATTTAGTTTTTCAGATATAATATTTATTATATAAACTGACGTATAATTTAGTATTATTTTATATGAATACTATATTATTATTATTTTATTTTAATTAATCGGGAGAACATAATATGGCTATTGAGATTAGGAACAGATTGGGACTTGCCGATGTTAAATCAGATTTCAGACATATTGCAGGCAGAAAAATTGAAAATATTCACGAGGAGCTTTTAGAACTGGAAGCAAAAGGAGAAATAAAAGTAATTCATATTAAAGATGAAAACAAACCGATTGAAGCCGAAACCTTATTCGGATGGAAAAAGAAAATACCTACAAACAAATTATGGCATCATAAATCTTGCGGTCAATGCGGAAATATTCCGGGTTATCCAGTATCTCTTTTATGGTTTATGAATAAATTCGGCACCGAATATGTTGACGAAAAAAATCAAACATCATGTACGGCTTGGAATTACCATGGCTCTGCCACTTCTAATCCTGTCGGTCTTGCCGCCGTTGCAGTCAGAAATTTTCACAGGGCTTACGAGTTAGGATTATTTCCGTTGATACATTGCGCAACCTCTTTTGGCGATTATAAAGAAATGCGCAACCTTCTTGTCGAAAATAAAGAATTAAGAGACGAAGTGAGAAGAATAATGCATAAAATAGGCAGAGAGCTCGTACTTCCCGAAGAAATTGTTCATTATAGCGAATGGGTTCATGTTATGAGATTTGAAATTGCCAAACTTAAAAAATACGATTTAAGCAATATTATTACGACAGTTCATCCTGCCTGCCACTGCTATAAAATGATCCCTGAAGATTGTATTTACGACAAAGACATTTATGCAGGTAAAAGGACTGCCGTTTCGACAGGCGTTGCCCTTGCTCTGGGCGCTCAGGTTGCTGATTACTCTACATGGTATGATTGCTGCGGATTTGGATTCAGACATATATTAACAGAAAGAGAAGCTTCCAGGTCTTTTGTAATGGACAGAAAAATAAGACCTATGGTACTGGAAGCTAATTCTGATGTTTGTATAACGCAAGATACAGGATGCACTACTACCCTTGATAAAAATCAATGGATAGGAAAAGCTATGGGTTATACCGAACAGGTTCCCGTTATGGCAGATGTTATGTTTGCTGCGCTTGCCTGCGGAGCCGATGTCTATAAAATAGTACAGCTTCAATGGCATACGACAGATTGGAGACCGCTATGCGAAAAAATTGGAATTGACTGGAAAAAATCGGAAGAAGAGTATAAAGCTTATTTAGAACAATTGAGAGCTGGCGGAAAACCGGAAAATTTATATGAATATGCATAATTAATTATAATTAAATCATTAAATTGAACAATATATAAGTTAATACTATTATAATAGGCTAATATTATTATAATTTGTGTTATAAATTAAGTAATATAATAATTAAACAATATAATAGTTTATTATAAATTATAATTATTTATATTTTGAATATAATTTATATTTAAGATAAAGGAGGCATTATATGGCTGAAAATATTCTTGTTATCGGCGGCGGTCCCGCAGGGCTTCATGCCGCTATTGAACTTGCAGAATTAGGTGTTAATGTCAGCTTAGTAGAAAGAGATACATTTTTAGGGGGAAACCCAAAAAAATTTAAATATAAATATTTATTTCCCGATCTTCAGCCTGCTGACGATGTTATAGGCGAATTAATCAGACGCGCGGAATCAAACGGCAATATAAAAAAATATCTTTCGGCAAATATAGAAAGCTTTAAAGAAGAAGGAAAAAAATTTAATGCCGTGATAAAATCTGATTCTGGTACCGAAACCAAAACATTTGATTCTGTGATAGTCGCAACTGGTTTTGAGCATTTTGACCCTGCGAAAGATTCTAAATATTCTTATCAATTATTTGATGATGTTATAGACATTAAAGACTTAGAAAGAATGATGGGTGAAGAAAATTTTACCAGACCTTCAAACGGAAAACCTCCGAAGAATGTAGCTATAATTTTGTGCGTCGGTTCAAGAGACAGACACGTTGGTAATCAATATTGTTCAAGGGTATGTTGCACCGTGTCGGTTAAACAAGCTATAGAACTTAGAGAACATTTTCCTGAAACAGAGGTTTATATATTTTACATGGACATAAGAACCTATGGTTTTTATGAAGATTTATACTGGAAAGCTATGGAAGAACACGATGTTCAAATAGTAAAAGGCAGAGTTTCCGAAATTACTTCAGGACCTGACAATGTGCTAATATGTAAAGGCGAAGATACTTTATTGAGAGGACCTTTTGAAATACCTTTTGATATGGTAGTTTTAGCTTCAGGAATGGAAGGCGGACCGCAATCACCGGAAATGGCAAATAAATTGGGCATAGAACTTGATGAGCACGGATTTTTAAAATATGCGAACGTAACTCTTTCGCCATGCAAATCAAATAAAGACGGAATTTTTCTGGCAGGAGCATGCACTGGACCTAAAGCGATTGCAGATGCAATAACTGAAGGCGGAGCTGCCGCTATGAATGCTTATATATATGCTAAAAAAAATTCTTAAGTTTATGATTTATTAAAATTTATATATGATTATATTAAAAAATTGTTAATGACTAACAGATAGCCAATGATGATTTAGCAGATATTTGTTTATTATTATATTAAAAAAATATTTTTATTGTTTAAATTTTGTTTAGATTATATTAAATTAATGCAGGTTGAAACAAGGGTTAAAGGTATAATTATTAATAGTATAAGTTTAAAAAATTTTCATTATTATTTATTATTTCATTTTTTAGATTTTATAAATTTTATTAAAACTGTATGCCGTATATATTAAAGAATAATAAAATAGATTCAAGGTATGAAATTAAATTTTTTGAAATAATCAGGGAAAATTTAAATAATGAAAAATTAGAGGAACTTTATAAGCTTTTAGATGAAAAATCAAATATAATAAAATATTTTATTAACAATAGGCTTCAGAATTATAAGTCTGCCAATTATAATTTAAATGCTAAAGCGGATATAAACTACGCATATTTAAATAAAGCCGATAAAATTAATAAGAATAAAACAGACAAAGCGGAAGATAACTATTATGATGGCGGCGCAGATACAAACAATGATGTCGGAGATAAAGTAATTTATAATAATTATGATAGTTCTGATAGTTTAGACTTAAATAATCTGGATTTTGAATATATTTTATCTTTAGTATTTTCAGTACGAAGGCATAAGAAAAAAATATTAGACACAATAAGCGACGAAAATTTAATTTCTGCATTTAATGTTTTTAAAGGGAAAAAATCTCAAGAAATAAAAGTGGGGAAATTTCTTGAGATTTTAGATTATGACGATATTATAGTTAAGAGAGATCTTGCGTTTGAAATTTTGCATTTTCTTGAACCAGAAAATAATATTTTATGGACAACATGGATTTACAAGCAGGATAACGGAACAGGTTCACTGCCGTATATGGCTGATTTTTTAAAAAGAACTTGGGACGGAAATGCGTATATAATGCCTTTTACATTTAGCGAAATGCGGGATGAAATAGATTATTTGTATGAACTTGCATATAAAAACGGATTTAATATTAAACCTCCGTTCGGAGCCGATATTTTGTTGGCTTATATGTATGCGGACTATGTTTTTAAAATGGTTTATGCCGAATCTAAATCTTTATCGGTAGGCGTTCCAGACGGATATACTTTGATAAAAAAATTATTAGGAATTGAAAAGATATAATGCAAATAATGAAAATGTTATTAAATAATTAAATATTATTATGATTTAACTACCATTTAGTAGATATTTAATATTGTAGTAAATTAAAACTATTAAATTAAAACTATTAAATTAAAACTATTAAATTAAAATAAATTAAAACTATTAAATTAAAACTATTAAATTAAAATAAATAATTAAAATAAATGAATTAGGCAAGTTATTAGATATAAAGCATGAAGCAAATATAAAGATTTAATACATTTTTAAATTAAATTTTGCAATCAAATTGGAGGCATTATGGCTGAAGAGCATAATAAAAATAGTGAAAGACCTGTTGCTGAAAAAGGCGAACATATAATAGCAAGACATCTAATAGACGACGATGCAATTAAAGAAGAAAAAAATCTTGTTATTGACGGGGTTGATGTTTCAGGCAGGTGGAATACATTTATTGAGACAAGAGTTGATTCTGAATTTGATAGAAGTTTTTTTGATGAAATTCAAAAAACCGTTGTCGGTTCAAGAATTAACAGATGTTGGCAATGCGGGATGTGTACGGCAAGCTGCACTGTAACTCCATTATACAGAAGATTTAACCCCCGTGCTTTTATATATATGATGCAGCTCGGCAATTCAAAGCAATTAAAAAAATATGTTGATGTTGCATGGCGCTGCGTCGGATGTTATAAATGTTCGCAAAGATGCCCAAAACAGGTTAATCCTGCGGAAATGATGGAAGCTCTGGCTCTTTTAATAAAAAAATATTTTCCCGAAGAGATTAAATCTAAACATCAATTAGAAATTGATGAAGAAGTTAAAAAAATATATGAAGGTATGATATTGGGACATGGCAGATTAGATCTTGCAAACCTTCATACTTCTGCTATGAGAAAAATGGGAAAGTCTTCCGAACTGTTTAGCGATAAAGATGAAAGAGGCGCTATTTTAAAAATGGTGAAAGACGGAAGGGCATTGTCCATTTTAAGGCTCGGGAAACCTCATAAATGGCATAAATCAAAAGATGCTATAGATAAATACTTAGAACATACGGGAACTCTTGAGCAGGAAAGCCAAACATAATAAAGCATAAGAATAAGTATTATAATTTTATAGAATTATAATTATTTTATAAATAATATTAATAATATTTTATATAACAATATAAATATAAAATAAATATACATAGCTAATATGGCAATATAAATGTAAATAAATAACCAATACGACGATAGGACAATGTAATTTTGTATTAGATTATGAAGTCGGATTAAAATAATAAATATAATAATAAAATAATGAGGTGGCATATCATATGGAAACTTTAAAAGAAAATCAAGCTGCGTATTATCCGGGATGCGCTTTATTAACTATTGACAGAGCTTATAACAACAGCTCTAAATTGGTTTCTAAAAAAATGGGTATAGAATTGGTGGAAATACCGGATTATAATTGCTGCGGTATCGGAGAAATGAAATCTAAAGGCGCCGTGTCTTTATATCTGCCGCTGAGAAATATGGTGATTGCTAAATCTAAACTCGGGAGCAAAGATCTTGTTATGGCATGTTCTGTATGTTATCATGAATTTACAAGGTCTATTACAAGAGTAAGGGAAAATAAAAATCTGCTTGACGATGTTAATTTAATTTTGAAAGATGCAGATGAGGAAGAATATACTATCGAAGGCGAAGCGCGTCATATTCTGGAGTTTTTATACAATGAAAAAGGTCCTGACGAAGTTAAAAAAAACACTGTTAAACCATTAAAGGGGTTAAAGGTTGCTCCATATTACGGCTGTTTATATACAAGACCTTCAATGTATACGTTTGCCGATAAAAAGCCTGGCTTGGATAATTCCGAAAGACCTCATTTTATGCATGATTTTCTTGAAAGCATGGGAGCCGAAGTTGTTAGTTACGGCAATGAAGTTCAATGCTGCGGGGGCAGGAATGTAGTTCAGGACGAAGAAACTTCATTTACTTTATGTTCTCAAACGCTTTCAAAAGCAAAGAAAGCCGGAGCCGATTTTCTGGTAGTTATTTGTCCAAAATGCGCCGGGGCTTTAGACGTAAATCAGCCGAAAATTGTTGAAAAATATGGGCAAGACTCAGAGCTCCCGGTTGTGTATCTTACCCAGCTGATGGCATTGGCTTTCGGTTTTTCCGGAAAAGACGCTCAATTTAGCGATATGATATCAAATCCGTTAAAAGTATTGAAAGAAAAGGGAGGTTTTATTTAATTATGACAAAGACCGAAAAAAACCTAGAGGAAGCTTTTGTAGGCGAATCGCAGGCAAACAGAAGATATACTGCCTGGGCAAGGCAGGCAGATGCGGAAGGTTATCCTGAAGTCGCAGAACTTTTCAGGTCTGTTGCCGAAGGCGAAACAGCTCATGCTTTAGGTCATTTTAATCATATGAAAGGCGTAAAAACTACGGCAGAAAATTTAAAAAAAGCTGCTGAAGGAGAAAGTTACGAAGTGAACAAAATGTATCCGCGTATGGTAAAAGAGGCGCGTGAAGAAGGATTGGAAGAAATTGCCAAATGGTTTGAAATGGTAGGAAGAGCCGAGAGTTCTCATATGAAAGCTTTTGAAAAAGTTTTATCTGAATTAGAATAAGAAATGCAATATTATTTAATACTTTAATACTTTAATACTTTAATACTTTAATACTTTAATACTTTAATACTTTAATACTTTAATACTTTAATACTTTAATACTTTAATACTTTAATACTTTAATACTTTAATACTTTATTTAGATTTAGTTTTTAAAATTGTTTTGAGGCAAATTTTTTAAATAAATATTTATTTTTATATAGAAAACCATATAAACCATATATCTTTATTGTTCTGACCTTATGTCCGTCGTGGCGTATTACTAATTTTTTTATCAGTTTATATTTTTTAAAATTTTGCGACAATATTTTCTCTATATGTTTACCGTATTTTGTATCTATAACATAGAGAAAGTTTTGTCCTTTTTTTGTCTTAAAATTATTCCACAAAGAATATTCATTATTTCTTTTAAAGTAATTAAAAGAATATGTTTGCGGTTTTCCTTTTACATAATAAGCAAGTTCGCTTGCGATTTGAAATCTTCTAGCAGAAATTAAAAATTTGTCTTTTTTATTTACTTCGATAATTTTGTCTACTTCATAACCTAATTTTCTCCAACCTAAAATATCCCTTATCGGGCTTTTATCTAATTTAAAGTTTATTATAGGATGAGACGGTTCAATAAAAATCAGTACCGAAAATAAAAATCCTACAATGATAGAAACAGACAATGCTGAGGCGGCAAGTTTATTTGAAATGCCTTTTTTTTGTTTGTCGTTCTTATTATTATAATATTGAAAAAATAGTAAGCCTGCCAGAATATAAGCCGGAAAATATAAAAAAACAGGCCAGTTAGGCTGCACTTCTGTTTTTGCGCATTGATATGCAAAATATACAAACGGTACTATTGCGGAAATAGAAAGAGCTAAATATATATCATTTCTATTTTTTATTCCTTTATATAATCCGTAAAACATAGAAAATATTAAAATAATAAAAATAAACGGGGAAAGAATTCCTGCCTGAGAGCTTATAAATAAAAACACATTATAAATAAATGTATTAAAATTTACATAATTACCTGATAAAGCTAATAAATGCTTTAATGATGCATAATCATTTAAATAATTCCATATAATAACAGGAGAGAATAAAATCAAAGATATTAAAAAAGCAATATATGGCTCTTTTTTCAATAAATATTTTCTATAATTATTGCTTAGCAGAAAAAATAAAAAAACAACGGGATATAAAAAAACATCGGTATATTTACTTAGAAGAGCAAACCCAACGGATATTCCTATTAAATAGATATAATAATCTTTTTTAAATAAAACAAAATAAATTAAAAAAAGAATTGAAAGAGAGAAAAATAAAAGCTGAGCATCTCCGTAAACTATAAGAATAGACCCGATATTAAATATAGGTATAACGTTAAGCAGAACCGCAGCTCCTAAACTGTATATCTTGTTAGATGTTAATTTTTCTAACATAAAATAGACAAATAAAGAAATGAGCAATGAAATTACAGGGGCGCCTAATCTGACAAAAAATTGAGAATTAAGCCGCCCGAAAAAGGTTGTTAATGCAATTATATATGCTATCATGGGAGACATATCGTAATATGAAAGCGAAAGATGGCGCGACCATTGCCAGTAGTATGTTTCTTCCGGAATTAGGTCTATTTGATTAATAAAAATTATTCTAAAAATAAATAAAACAATTAAGAAGCTGAATAAAACGTTTGCGATTAATTTATTTTTGCTCATAATATAATAATAGTATCGTAAATAATAGTAGCGTAATAATAGTACTTATGTAAATAAATATTTAATAAAATAATAAATCCTTAAATCACCGTTAGAAATTTCTTTTTAAGGTAAATATATTTATAAATAATCAAAATAAATATCATATATGATTTTCGTTTGAAATTCAAAATAAAAATATAATTAATTTTTAGAGAAATTATTTTGACATATAACATATATATAATAATTTTAATAACAATAAAAAGTAGCAAAAATAATTTGACAATTGTTCAATCTTATTTTATCTTTTTATACAATTATGTTAATTATATTTATATTAAATATTTATTATATTAATTTAATGTAATATTTAATATAATAAATTGAATGAATAATAACTATATAAATAAAATAATAATAACTATATAAATAAAATAATTATAGCTATATTCTATTTTTTTTATATTGTATTTATAAATATTTAATGATTTTATTTAAAAATAGCAAAAATAACTTGACAATTGTTTAATCTTATTTTATCTT
>JAJYRF010000084.1 GCA_021794255.1 bacterium
AAGAATAACGGTAGTGCCTGATATAATAATACCGATATAAAATAACCTCTGCGGCCAGTAATCAATTATAAATTCAAAATCATAAGTTCCGTTTTTATTAACTTTATAGTATTGCGGTCCAAGTTTTTTAATATATTTAAGATTAATCCACCATGAGTTTGCATAACCATTGGCAATAAAATGGTATTTATGCGGATACGGCGATTGAAACAACGTTTGCAAAATATGTCCAGATGGAATATTATCGTTTTGGATAGTACCGTTTATTTTCTGAGAAATAAATTTGTTTCCAAAAAATGTAATATTTTTATTATCTGATTTAGATATATTATCCGCATTATGATAATTATTATCTATATGTTGTATAGGATAAATTTGAGGATACAAATTCCATCCTTTTAAATACATTAAATTAAATATTAATGGAAAACTATCTTTGGCGTTATGAACTATAACCGCATATTTTGAGGGATTAATCTCTTTAAACTCAATAGTTGGTATAGTAATTTTTTTTGCCATTTCAGAGATTTTTAACACTTTATTAAATGAACGTATAACCACTGTTTTATCGGTCAATGAATATTGCCTCGAATATTTATTCATAATGTTATTCAACTCATTGTTTTTAACTTTTTCTAATTTTTGGTTTTGAGAGATTAATTTTGAAAAAACAGCGGTTCTAACTTTAAAACTATTTTGCAAGGCAATTGGGGCTACATAATTATCTAAATCACGCAACTTAAGTTTATTATTAACAAACATTACTTTCTTTGGCGTCCAAACAATTGGGATAAAATATTTATTCGATAGTTTATATATATCAAGTTTACCATACCTTTTTACGAGTTTTATACCTTTTGAATCGTTTAGTATAGAACTTAACTCAAGTTTAGATAAATATTTTAAATGAGCGTTAAGCCCCTCATAACCAGGAACCCCTATTGTATTTTTTTTTAGCAAAATTTCATCATTTTGCAATATTATATATTTTGATGAAAACATACCTAAAATAAACGGCATATTTACATATTTATAATTTTGTAATGCAACAAGCAATTTAGCTTGAGGGTATGGAAACATCGTTCTTATAATGCTATGAGAGTATAATAAATATAATTGGATTCCCCCATAATAACCAAAATGCCAATTAAGATTTATATTTGGATAAAAAAGAGGCAAAGTTAAAATATTGTAAGTGATATTGGATTCTTTTTTATTAAAAAATATTCTTGCATTATTATAATAATGCGGGACTCTTACCATTGCGGTCAATTTTCTACCTTTATCTTCATGATTAAAATAAAAATTAAACATATTATTTGACCACATTGGAAAAACATATATTAAACAAGAAATAATAATCATGGATAATAATATAATAATGCTAAATTTCTCGCCTAATTTTACGTTTAGAAATTCATAAATTACAACTAAACCGATACCAAATAAAATAGAAGAAGATACGATAATAATTATAAAAAATAAATAATTTTGAGAAAATAATATATTAAAGGGTAAATTTTTTAAAAACCAAATTTTAAAATTTTTAAAGGGAACCGTGTAACCTACAGCGAAATAAATAGCTATTAAATATAACAACATAAACATAAAATATTTTTTAGGATTTTTTATAATTGGAATTATAATTATAAAAAAAATAACAAATCCAATAATGGTAAATAAATTAGTATAATAAACATCCCACCATTTAAAATGAAAAATTTTAAGCAGATAATTATAATTGCTGAATATATTGTTTTTTAGATATGATAAAAGATTTCCCAATATTGAAAATGAATTGAAAGCAGTATAAGCTTTGAGGAAATTATCCCTTATACCATGTTTATTCAATGAATAATTATAAAAGCTTATTCCAAATAAGGGAATAATCCACCAAATATTAATAAAAAACACTATTAAAAACATTTTAAAGATGTAGATTAAATTATTTTTAAAGTTTAAAAGGTTTTTAATTGTGATAGTTTCATAAATAAAGAAAAATAAAACGAGCAATATTAACGGAATAAAATAAACTTGAACTAAGTTTAAAGCTATTACAAATATAGAAACAATTAAGCCAATAATTAAAGGGTAATGAAATTTTTTAGTTTTTAGAGCTTTGATGAAGTAATATAATATAGAACTTGTGAATGGCAATATGTAGATGGCGCTACCATTTTCGAGAAATATAAAGTAAAACATGCTAACGGGATTGAATATAAAAAAAATAGCAGAAACAATGGCAATTATTTTTTTATTATTTTCGTTATTTAATAACTCTAAAATAAATAAATAAAAATAAAATAATGAAAAGAAAATATTTATTCCATAAAATAAGATGAGGGCATATTCATAGCTATAACCGACATTATTAAAAATAAAATAAAAAATCAAGGTAAATGGATAAAATATAAAATTTAATTGGGGGATTCCTAAATTATTTAGATTTATCAAATATGGAACAGTTTTTAATATATAAGAAGGATTGTAGAATGCAAAAAATAAACCGCTATTGCCACGCGCCGGAAAAAGTTCATTGTTATTATGAAGCCATAAGAAAGGGGCACATGACAATACAATAAAAATAAAAAACGGGTATTTATGGATATTTATTTTGTTTATAATATTGTCTATAAATTTTTGCATATTTAAAATTTTTTGGGGATAAACTGATAGATTATATTTGCATGATAGACATTACCTTTTTTGCAGAGTTTTCTAAATCATATTTCTTGACAGTTTTAATTCCAATTTTTGAATAATAAGTCCTTAAGCCTTTATTATTTAATAATATAATAATTTGATTCGCAAAATCGTTTATATCTAAAAATTTAACATAGGTAATAGAACTGCCATATATTTCTTTAAAAACCGGTAAATCATATGCAACAACAGGAGTTCCAAGTACCATAGATTCAGCAATAGATAAACAGAAACTCTCTTCATGAGAAGGATACACTAACATTTTACTGCTTTTTACAATGGAAAATCTTTCATTATTATTTCCTATAAAACCCAGTAAACAAATATTGGTTTCTAAATTTTTAATTTTAATCAAATTTTTAATTTTATTAATAACCTTTTTATCGCCTGTTCCTATTATTGCAAGAGTAACGTTATTTATAGATTTTACAACCAAATCCCAAATTTCTATAAGGTCATAAACCCCCTTATATTCAGTTAATCTAGCAAAAAATACTGCATCATAATTATAGAAGGTATCATTATTATATTTTATATTTTGAATATTCTCTAAATTAACCGAGGGGTATACAACTTCAATTTTTTTTTCATTGAAACCAATTTTTATTAAATAATTTTTATCTTCATTGTTTAAAACAATAATTTTATCACATAAAATCTTCATTAAAGAAAAACTTATTTTCTGAGCATAATGAGAAATTATATGGTCTTTATTAATAACGAGAAACATGCATTGAATCCACATTATTTTTCTTTTAAATAATTTATAAAAAAAAATAGGAAATACATCGGGCAAAAAATCAGATGACCCATACAAAATATCAGCATTTTTAAGATTGGTATTAGTAAAAAACATTAAAGCTTTTAAACTTCTAAATAAATAGGTAATAATAATATTTTTAAAATATTTTCTTTTATCTGTGACAAAAAAATTTATATCCTTACAATATTCCAAAATAATTCTTTTACCTAATTCTGATGTAACAACAGTAATTTCAAAATATTTACTAAAATACCGAATAAGCTCTAAAAATATAACATCTCCGCCACTTTTTCCGGAAGAATAGGAATTCATAAATGCTAGTATTTTTTTCTTACTTGATTTTTTTTTGTATAACATAATTATTTTTTATTTTTAATCGCATACAATTCAAATGCATAATTAGGTAAATAATATGTGAACAACCTACTTATTCCGGCTAATATCGTCCAAAAAAATACAGGCTTTCTTATCCAAACTATTTCATTTTTTTTATTTTTCTGCCCATTATATAATATTTTTAGACCAGCCGATCCGTAAACCGTAAACCCTAATTTGTTAAGCTCCTTTGCATCAAAACCGCATATGTGATTTTGTAATGGATTTGAGTCATATTCTAATTGAGGCAAAAACCCGTTAGGCGTTGTGATTATAATCTTTTTATTTGCCCATTTGTTTGCTTTCTCAATTAAATTTAAAGCATCATCTTTACCAAGATGTTCTATGACTTCTATCATCATCACGGCATCAAAAGAGTCTTCTTCGAAATCAATATTTAATATATTCTCATTTATATACTCAGAATGTATCTTCCGTGATTTTGATGTTTCGAGTGATGGATTAAAGGCTTCAACTCCCATAGAATATTCAATTGATTTACAGTATTGTATTGGTGAATTCTTGCCGCATCCAAGGTCTAAAACAGTTTTACAATTTTTTAAATCCCTTTTTAAATTATAAACTGTGGTGTGGAATATTTTTTCTAAGATGTTATTGTGATATAAAAATGAATATAATCTATGCAATAATTTCTCTATAGCATTTTTAGTATTCAATCTCGACATTTTTCATTCCCCTGTGAAGAATATAATTTTTATAATAGTTTATTATTTTAATCAATAGCCACCTTGGTATAACCAAGGAACCTAAAACATACATAAAAAACCTGATAGATATTAAATTTTTCGGTCGATATTTAATATAGAGTAATATTTCTCTATAATAATGCTTAGTTTGCCCATAGTTCTTTATCTGTAAAATCCCTTCAATTTCAGTTCCAACTTTATTAATTAATAGCTTTCTTAATCTTTTATAATCTTTCTCACTTAAAACATCATTAAACATATCTATCCATGATTGTAATGGAGAAACTTCGTATATCGAAGAAACGTGAATGCATTGGGAACTTTCTGTTCTAACAGCGACAATATAATCGTTTAGATAAACTGCTTTATATTTTTTAAATATTTCTAAAAAGGGATAAATATGGGATACAAAAATATGTTTGTTAAAAGGGGTATCTATGTAACACTTACGATATGCCAATCCAGAAAGTTGGCCCAGGGAAGAAATAAAATTTAAAAACTTATCTCTTTTAAGATTGTCCTTGTCATTGAATATGTCAAGCGATTCCAAGATGGAAATTGGTTCATTGGAAATTGGTTTACAAGTATTTCTATTCCCTTGTTGAAAATCATTGCCTGTGAAATGATAATAAGCTCTACTAGTAATACCTATTTCTTCAGATATTTTAAAAGCATTAAATGTTTTTAATAAAGCATCTTTGGCAAGAATATCATCCTGCCCCATAAGGTACAATATGTCGCAATCTTGAGATGATAATAAACGTGCCTTTTCCAAATTAGAAGGATAACCTAAGTTAGTGTTATTTCTAAATATTTTTATTCTATCATCTTTTATATCTTTTATAATATCAAGTGTGTTGTCTGTTGAATTATCATCAGAAATAATCAATTCAAAATTAGAATAAGATTGTCGTAAAATACTCTTTATTGTCTGTTCCACCCATTTAGATCCATTATAGGTTGGCATTAAAATACTAAATTTTAGATCTTCATTAAACAAAACTCGTGCCATAATTTTGTTATATGTTATTTTATTTAAATTTTGGTAATTTTTTATGTGTGATGATATTCTTAATATCAGAAAAAAATCTTAGTTTATAAAATTGATATTTTTTAATTATATATATATCATTAATTTTTCTATTTGTTTTAATAAATTTTCTCCATTTAAATATCTGTTTTCTATTTTTGAAAATATAGAGATAACTTTTAGGCACTATAGAAGCTATATCAATGTCATAAATAAAAAAAAATATAAAAAATAATATTACATCATGAAAAATACTTATAAAACATGGAATAATATAATTATTATAATTTTTAATTAAATTAATTTTTCTATGAGTCAAAGTATAAAAAATATTGATTTTCCTATATAAATAAGTTGTATTTTCATATAAATATTGATAATGATAATAATCAATATTAATAATAAAATTTTCATAACCAAATATATTAAGCCTCCAACATAAATCTATTTCTTCTTCATACATAAAATATAATTCATCAAACATTCCAACCTTTACAAAGAGATTTTTCTCTATAAACAGAAATGCACCTGTTACGTGGAATGTCTTAAAAGCTCTCTTTTTGTTGCCTAAATTTATAGGAGTTAATTTATCGCCTTTTTTAAATAAATAATAAAAAGAAAACGGATATCCTAAAATATCAATTGAATTCATTGTGATTATACTCTCATCTTCTATTAATTCACCATGTAAATGTCCGTTTTTATTATTTTCAAAGCCTCCGACAGCACCTACCTTAATCTCTCTAATAACTAGATCTAAGTAAGATTCGTATAATTCCCTTATCGCAGTATTCTCTTTAATTGAAGTATCAGGGTTAATAATAAGTAAATATTTTCCAATGGCATGCCGTATTCCAATATTGTTACCTTTGGCATAACCAAGATTATCACCATTTCGTATAATTTTGAGCTTTAAAGAAAATTGATAATTTTGAATAATATAATTCAAAGATTGATCGGTAGATGCATTATCTACAACAATTATTTCCATTTTTTCCAAAAAATCCTGATCAGCTATTGTGCTAAATAACTTGTCTATATATTTTTTCTCTGTATTATAATTTAAGATAATTACCGAAACTATAGGTTTTTGTAAATCTATATTATTTATTTTATTATCATTCATTTATTTTATTATTTAAATTTTATGGCATATAACCCTGAAGCAATATAGGGAAAATCATGAGTGAATGCCTGCGTTACTAATGAAGCTGAATAAATTAGGTAATTTAAATAAATTTTAGTCTTCTTATTTCTTCTAAAATAAGGCAACTTAACTCCTCCAACCCCAAACACTTTAAAACCCATATTTTTAAGTTGTGTAGAATTGAACCCACATTTATGGATCTGGTTTTGGTTACCGTCATATTCCAACTGCTCCTGAAACCCATTAGGAGTTATTACTATAATCTTTTTTTTAGCCCAAGCATAAGCCCTATTGATTAGCCTTATCGCATCTTTTTTATCTAAATGCTCGACTACATCAACCATTATAACCGCATCAAATGAATTATCTTTAAAATTTACATCCAATATATTACTGTTCAAATATTCGGTATGGATTCCTTTGGCTTTAGAGAGGCTTACATACGGGGCGAAAGCCTCCACCCCTATGCTATACGATAAATTATTGCAATATTTAATTATAGAATTAGGCCCGCAACCAATATCTAAAACAGTTTTGCAATCTGAAAGATCGGCCTTTAAGTTATAAACGTCGGTCTTAAAAAGCTTACCATAATATTTATTAGCCCTTAAATTTCTATGCAAATCGAATACTTTTTTTAGATATAAATATTCCATAGTTTTATTATATAATTTTCACGATGTTTACGGAGATACTCATTGTGTATGATCGTTTTTTGATCTCCCATTAATCAATAGTGACAATCCATTTTTTATATCAAATTTTAGTTTTGTATAAGATTTAAAATCTTTAAATATTCTTTTTATTATATATCGTGGGCGAAAGTAAAATTTTTTATATGCACTATTTCTATACTTTATTAAATCTTCATATGTAATGCCTTTTGGAATGTATTTCGGCCATGCCCCATTAAATGTTTCACCATATACCCCATCTATATACCTGTCAATTACATTTTCTTCAATAACTCCCTCACGTATTGCTTCGTCGAATAATGAAGAACCTGGAAACGGTTGCGTGATATGAAGGCCAAATATATTAGGCTTAAAAAATAATGGACAATTAATTGTTTTTAAAATGTCATCTTTAGTTTCGGTTGGAAAACCCAACATTAAGAAATGGTCTGGTTCTATCCCATTCTTCC
The DNA here is from genome assembly GCA_021794255.1 of bacterium. The sequence goes on from JAJYRF010000084.1 coordinate 7,870, forward strand.
AACATAATTGCGTTGCAATTTTTATTTGCTTATCAGTGACATTTTTTTTAATAATATCATTTCTTATCCTTTCACTTCCCGATTCAACACCGAAAGATAATTTATAGCAACCCGCTTCTTTCATGGCTCTTAATAAATCATTATTTACATAATTAACTCTGGATAAAGCTCCCCATCGCGGTTTAAAACTTAAGTTTTTCATTTCACTTAAAAGTTCATAAACAAAAACTTTTTTTATAGTTAGCGCATCATCAGAAAAATCAAAATATTTGCATTTGGTTAATTTATATAATTGCTCCATTTCTTTAATTATATTTTTAGGATTTCTGAATCTAACTTTTTTACTAATTGATGTAATACTACAGAATGAGCAGTGATAAGGGCATCCTCTTGAAGCCATAATGCTATTAGTCCAAAACCCCCTTTTCCTATATATATTCCAATTCACTAAATGATACGATGGGTATAGTGAATCTAAATTAAAGGGGATTTCCGATTCATAAAACCTATAAGTGTCACTATCTCCATCAATAATTTTTCTAGCTACAAGAGGGAATGTAATATCGGCTTCACCTGTTATTCCGATATCGAAAAATGGATATCTTTCAATAATGGTTGGATCTGCGGATACATGTGGACCGCCTAATAATATTTTTATATCTTTTATATTTTCTTTTAAATATTTTGATAATTGAACAGCACCTCTAATATTCATGGTCATTGCGGTAATACCCACTATTTTAGAATGACCATTTTTTATCACCCCTAATATATCTGAAGGGGAATATGAACCATCTGTCGCATCAATTATCTTTACGGTAAGCTCTGCTTTTTCTGCTGCGGCAGCTAAGTATAATAAACCCAAATGGGGAGTATCTGGAATAAGCTCTTTTTCCCACGCCTTATTTTTAAAAGAAACAGGTGGTTGGATTAAAACAATATCTACCATTTTATATTATTTATTATATTATTTTAGGTGATTAAAAAAGATAAATTAACAGGCTAATATAATTTAAATTTATAATTAAGATTCCAATCTAATTATTTATAACATAAGTATATTCGTCTTTAAAAACGTAATCCCTACCATAAATCTAAGAATAAACATTTTAAATGTCAAAATTGGATGTAAAGCCAATTTCTTCCACTTACCATTCTCAATAAATACCCCAAAATATCTATATGATATTCCAAATTGTTTCTTTATAAGAGGATCATCGCTGCCCCATTTCTGAATATATTTATCAAAATCTTTCATATAATATGATTTTTTCTTCAAATATTTTAATAAATTAAAACTGCTTTCATTATGAAATATTGAATTATTGTATTTATCGTATATGTCTTCGCGGACAATGCCGTTTGACAATAATAACCGCTCAATTTCTAAAGAAAATGAGCATGTTTTAACTGAACTGTCCAAATCCACCTGATTTTCAATAAGTTTAAGTTTTCCAACTTTTGACATTTTACGGTTAAAATCCCAGTCTTCGGGACCGGATAAGCTCTCGTCAAAACCTTTTACTTTCAAAAAGGCTTCTTTTTGAACAAACCTGACGACATCTATCGGCGTACCGCAATAGAACGACCTTTCAAACCTCCTTACCTTAGACCATAAACTTTTGCCCAAAATCACTTCTTTTATATATAACCCGATAACCTTATCACCTGTGGTAATTTCATTTATGCAAGATTCCACGACAAACGGAGCTAATATCATGTCGGCATCTAAATATAAAATATATTCTCCGCTACTAACACTTACTCCAAAATTTCTCTGAGCAGACCTCTCCGGTCCTTTGTCGTAAACTAAACCAGTATATTTCTTAGCTATCTCCTTAGTTTTATCAGTTGAAATATTATCTACAACGATAATTTCGATATCCTTATATGTCTGAGATATTATTGACTTAAGGCAATTTTCAATATTGTTTCCTTCATTTTTTGTGGTAATTATAACAGAAACTAAATTATTTTTCATATTGGACGCTTTAAATTCTTATTGATAATTATTTTTTTGCTTATTTCCGAAATCTATTAAATGCGCCGCCACTTTCCTGCCTGCCCTCAACATGAACTTCAGGTCGTCTGCGTTTCTTATGGAAATTACTTTCCGGGCTATAAATGCGGGATTCAAAGCGGCCGTATATAATCCCTGTGTAAACTTTAATACATCATCGTTTCCCACGGGACTTTTCCAGACGGACTCTTTCATATCATACCTGTCCCAGTCTTCCGTCAATAGCCATCCCTCTTTCTTTGCTTCCTCGAACAAAGGAGTCCCGGGGTACGGAATAACTATGGTAGCCTGAAGAGTGTCGAGATAACCCTTTTTAAATAAATATTTCGCGAAATCTATAGTTTTTAAGGCTTCTTCTTTGGTTTCCCACGGATAGCCGACCATCGTGGTAATATGCGGTTCGAGACCAGCTTTTTTAGCCATTTTAACAGTTTCTTCTATATCGGATACTTTTATGCCTTTGTTGAGTTTATCGAGGGTGGTTTGTGCCACAGACTCAAGCCCAATGAGTATGAATCTAAAGCCTGCCCTTTTTAGCATATTCCAATCTTCCTGTTTTAAAGCTCCTACTCTCATATTACAGCCCATTACGACTTTTTTATTATATCCCCTTTCAATCATTCCTTGTGCAAAATCCCTCAGCCAGTCTCCCGCCGGAAAACAGCCGCTGTCATCGAATATCTCTTTAACTTTCAGTTCTTCAATCAACATACCGATTTCGTCAAGGTGTCTTTCAGGGCTGATTGACCTAAAACTTTTACCGGGGAATAGGGTTGTCCATGAGCAAAAACTGCATCTCCCGTACCAGCAGTCCCTTCCTGCCATTACATATGTGCCGGGGGCATATTTGAAATTTCCGTTCTTATAAGCGTACAAATGCCATTTAGTTAACTTTCTATCTATATACGGCAGACCGTTAAGGTCGTTATTAAGCTCAAACCTACCGGTATTAGCTATCTGCCCATCGTTTCTGTAATATATGCCGGGGGTTCTTAAATGTCCATGTGCCGATATTGAAGACTTGGATAATTTTAAATGAGAACATAGCCCGTAAAGCGAAAAATCGTAGTCCCCTCCCGTAATTATAAAATCCGCCTTCGAGTTTAAAAGGGATTCTTCCGGCAAAGCCGTTACATGATCGCCCATTAAAACTACTATGGGGTTATAAAGTTTTTTTACATCCGATATTATCTTCCAGTGCCTTTTGACTACCGGGGTCTTCGTTTCCATGAC
>JAJYRF010000069.1 GCA_021794255.1 bacterium
TTAAAGACATTATTTATAGCGAAAGATATAAAAAAGTAATGGAAAAAGTATTGCAATTAAGCGTGCATAAAGAATGTTACAGCGGCTGTAAGGAGGATGCGATAAACGAATTCTTGTGGATGCTCAAGCATCCACCCGAGCATATTAATTTTATATAGATATAGTATTATAATCAGTAGTTGCAATATATAGATTATTAGTAAAAATTATAAAATTAGGAGATAAGTTCGTTATAAAAAATGGTAAAAAATAAATCTAAAGATATAGTGCTTTCTTTTTGTATTCCGACATATAACAGGGCTGGTTTTTTATCGAATGCCATCGGCAGCATAGTAAAACAGATAACCGACGATATTAGCGGGAAGGTTGAAATATGCATTAGTGATAATGCATCTACTGATGATACCTATAATTTAGTAATGAAATGGCAAAAAATTTCGCCAATACCTATAATTTATCATAAAAATAATATCAATTTAAATTTTGCGAGAAACTTACTAAGCGTTGTAAAGATGGCATCCGGAAAATATTCGTGGTTGTTGGGAGATGATGATATAATTGCAGAAAACGGAATTGTAAAAATACTAAATGAGATTTCAAAAAACGATGATAGTATAGGAATTTATTACTGTAATTTCATTTATTGCGATTCGGATATGAAACCATTTAGGAATAATTATCTGTTTTATAGAGAAATTGAGGAAATGGTTTTTGATTTTTCCAAATATAAAGACAGAGAAATTTTTTATAATAATGCATTAAGCCTATTATTTTTAATTAGCTCAGTTATTGTGAAGCGTGACTTATGGAATGCTGTGTTGCCAGATGATTTAGTTTGCGATTTAGTTTATCCTCATAGTTATATTATTTTAAAAATTCTTTATAAAGGCAATAAATTAAAATATATAAAAGACTTTCTATTGTATTATCGCAATGTCGATAATTTTATTAATTATGATTTTAGCAAAAGTAATATGGAAAGAAAAAATTTTGAAGTAAATTATTATTTTGAATATAACCACAAAAGCGATTTTGACAATAAAATGGTTTCTAGAGCGTTATATGAAATTAATGATTTTTCAGTCATTGCGAATAAATTTTGCGATGACGAAGATAAAAATGCTCTTCTAAATGTTATTTTTAAATATAGCAGGTCTCAAATCGATGTAATTCAGACTATCAGGCCAAGAGTCGATAATAGAAAATGGAATAAAATTATAAAAATTCTTATTAACGCAAAATTTCCTGAAGCTCTTTTAGGGGTTTTCGGTTTTTTATTTTCAAATCCTCTATTATCCATTGATGAGTTTCAAGAATCAGAGATAACAGCTGCCAGAATTATTAAATATTTTATTTCAAAATATGAGAATAATACTATACTTAACAAATTAGAACGTGAAATGATTAATATTATAGAGAGCGATTTAAAGCTTTTTGCATGCCTTAATAAGCAAAATATAATTCTTATAAAGGAAAATATAAAAAGATTGATTAAAGACAAAGGTCTAATAAGGTCTTTTTTAGATTCATATGTTTACTCTAACGTTTATTTTATGACGTTACCTTTAAACAAAGATTACAAAACCGTTTCAGGCGGTATATGTTATCTTGACCATATAAATAACGATAATGAAAAAATAGTTACAGTTAATATTAATGAAAATTCTAATATAAGCGGGTCTGGTTGGATAATGGGTATAGATAACTTGGCTCCAGAAAAAGTATTTATTGGTTTTTCTCAAGATAGTAAAATAATATATTACATTGAATCAAACTTATTTTTTAGACAAGATATTTTTAACTTGGCGCAATCAATTAATAAAAAAGACGATAAGCATGGTTATAATTTTATTATACCGTCTGATGTAATTATATCCGGCGAATATGACATATCTACTATTTTTATAAAAAATGATTATGTAATAATATTTAATAATAATAAAAAAGTAATTTTTATATAATAAAATTTATATATGAGAATTTTATTGGTTATTCCAAGATTTGTTCCGCGGTTTGGGGAATTCTATGATTTCCCTCTCGGCTTGGGTTACATAGCTGCCTCATTAAAGCATGCCGGTTATGATGTGCATTGCCTCAATTTAAACAATTATCAGGAATCTGTGGAGAGTATTGTTGCCGATAAAGTTCGTAAAGTGCAACCAGATATTCTTGGAACGGGCGGGTTATCGACCCAATACAGACATATTAAATTAGCAATAGATACAGCAAAACTTATATCACCTGACTTAAAAATAATGGCAGGAGGAGGGATTATATCAAGCGAACCGGAATTAATGCTTAACGCGTTGAAAGCAGATATAGGGGTAATAGGAGAGGGCGAAGAGACCGTTGTCGATTTGATCGATTGTTTAGAAAATGAAAGAAACTTAAATTCTGTTAAGGGTATTATTTTTAAAGACATCGACTCTTGCAACAATGAAAGAACAGTTATGACTGAAAAACGTCCAAATATAATTAATATTGATTTAATTCCATGGACTGACTAC
>JAJYRF010000038.1 GCA_021794255.1 bacterium
CCATCTTAAATGGGATAATATTATTTGCTTGATTTATTTTTATATTCTCTAAAAGTTTTTTGAAGTTATCATTAATTGGTTCAAATGCATAAATCTTGCCTTTATCTCCTATGTATTTTAAAAACCATAGAGATGTATCTCCATAACAAGCACCAATATCTAAAACTGTATCTCCAAAAGAAGGTTGTACTAACCCTGGCAATCGATATTGTTCAATTATAAATGTATTAATAAAAGATAGGAAATCAATTTTTGAAATCTTAGCATCTTCACCTTCGATAGTATAATAAAAATTGGATAATTTATATTTAACGGATTTAGATATTTTATAATAGTATTCTTTTGAAATTCTAGGAGTAAAAAGGTCATAAGCGATTTGTGCACTTAAAAATGCGTAAGCGATTCTAAATTTTACAACCCAATCGTAATCTTTTTTCGATTCATCATCTTCAAGCATCTCATAAAATTCGTCAAAAATGCTGTGGTTATTTATTAAAAGATTATAAAATTTTATACAAAAAAGTTTATCATTATTTTTGTAGTAATATTTATTTATTAATTTATATCGTTTTAAATTTTGCAAAATTTTAAATATGGGTGAATTATAATTATAGCCTATATAATACCTAAAATATTGGTATAGGTTAGCGTTAAGTATTCCAGACTTAGAACTTTTTGCTGAAATTTTAAATTCATCATAAATTTTTTCTAAGGCTTCATTAATTATATCTTTAGTATGCGACATTAAATCTCCATTATTGTAAAATATCCAACTTTTTAAATTATAATATTATATATGGCCATAGGAAATAAACATATTATAATAAACTCTATAATGTCACTTGACATTGCTCCTCTATTTATTTCAATAAGTAATCCTACAATATAAATATATATTATCTTATTGATATAATGCCAATTTTTAATAAAATATTTCTCTAGAATTCCTATAAAAAAACCATAAAAAATGCCAAACAAAATTATACCAAATACTCCAAAATTCATATATGATTCTCCAATAAAACCATTTCCGGCACTAACTCCTATATTATATAGTCCTGGCGATAGATACTTCATCATAGTTATAGATGGATCTAAAGGCTTTGAGGGAAATATTGAACGTGGAATAAACATAAATACAACTCTATATAAACTCAAACCGTAGTAATAGGGAAGTTTTTTACCTAATTCTTGGATTGTTCTTAGGTAATAACTATAGGTTATAGGGAAATCTAACGATTCAACAAAATTGGATTTTTTTAATGATATAAAAAAACTTTTTTGACTTAAATTATATATGGAATAAGTTCTTAAATAACCATAAATAAATAAAAAAAATAATACAATAATAGAGATTTTTAGAAATTTAAACAGAAACTTTTTTTTATTATTATCAATATATTTAAGATAAAAGAATCCTAATATAATAATAATAGAATAATATCTTGTATTTGTAGTTAGCATATTAAACAAAATTGTCATAAAAATAAAAAAATATGAATCATAAGTTTTCATTTTGCTATCTATTTCAAAAGACAATAAGAGGAGACTAAATACACCGCTCCAACTAGATATAATATTTAAAAAATAAAAAAGGATAGAAAAATGTAATTTTTCATTTGATCCTTTCAATATTCCATTTGTATTTCCAGAAATAATTAAATATATATTTACAAAATATACTATAAAAAGAAGGAAATATATTAATAATTTTGGATTTAATTTTATTTTTTTTATAATTATTTTTTTAAAAACTAAAATTGGAAATTTTTCCGATATCATAAATCCTACAAAAATTGATACAATACATACAATTGAAAGGACTATAGAATAATAAATTATGTGCGACGGAACGATTCCTATTTTATTTAATCCAGTAGTATAATTTTTAAAAATACCTGTAGGTATAAGTAGGGGTGGTATAATATTATATATTAATAGCACTGTTAAAAATATAAACATTAAAAAGGATTTCCTATAGTGCAGGATATATAAATAAAATACACATAAAAACAAAAATAAGTCAATCCATAAAACAAACATCATTTAATCAAAATTATAAGGTTATTTTAGATTTATTATTTTGTTATTTACAAAAAATTAAAACATTTTTCCCAGATTGCAAGGTTTATAATCCTCCATTTTATGAATGAAAACTTAATTTCATTAATATCTGCTCTTGAAACAATATTTAATTCTTTTAAAAATCTACTATTTTTACAAATCTCGTTCGCATATTTCATTAATCTTTCATCATTGAGCCAGATTTTTTCAGGAGTTGCAAAACCAATTTTATCTTTTCTCCAAATAATTTTATTATTGACAATATTCGAAAAAGCTATTCTACTAATATATTTACTCCAGCCATTGTGAATTTTGAAGGCTGATGGTATGCCCATTGCAAATTCTACTAATCTATGATCAAGATAGGGTAAACGAGATTCAATCGAATTCGCCATTGAATTTCTATCTGAATATCTCAAAAGACTCTGTAAATTCCCAAAAATATCTTCATTAAGTCGCGCATTTAATCTATTAAAATTTCTATTTTTTTCTTGTTTATTATTGAAATAATCTTGTTTGCCATATAAAATTTTTATTTTATTTTTTACTAAAATTTGTTCACCAAAAGGTAAAAATGGCCTAATAATATTTAGAAATTTATTATTCAATCTATTAATCTTTATGAATTCTCTAAAAAACTCTACAGGGTAAACGAGTCTTTCTTTAAGAAAAATAGAAATATATGAATTATATCCTCCGGTAATTTCATCTGCGCCTTGACCATCAAGTAATACCTTTACTCCAAACTTACTAGGTAGTTTCATTACGCTAAAACTTGCAAAAATGCTTGTAGAATTAAATGGTTCATCTTGATAATATACAAGTTTCTCAATGTCACCAATTAAATCAGGCAACGTAGGTTCAGTTTTAACACTAATTAAGTTTAAATCGTTAGCAGCTATATCTATCCATTTACTTTCATCAATATATCGTTCAATGATACTTGGAAAAACTGCTGAAAAAGTATATTGTTTTTCTTTAAGAGAGTTTATCTCTTTAAATTTTAACAAATTATTAATTGTGTAAACGATGCTTGATGAATCTACTCCGCCACTAAAACTTGACCCTATTTTAACATCGCTTCTTAATTGCAATTTAACTGCATCTGTAAAAATTTCTAAAAATTTTTTTGAATATTCTTGCGCTTTTTTTTCAGAAAATTTTTCTACGGACTGATTATAATTTAATTTAAAGTATTTTTCTTTTTTAATATTTCCGCTACCGATTTTAATTGTCATAAAACTTGAGTTGATAAATCTTTTAACATTTAAAAACAAAGTTTCTGGTAAATATTCTTGGTCTCCATAAATAAGATAATCATGTATTTGCTCTATATTTGGATACGCCGGAACAAATGGAAGAGATATGAGAGATTTTATTTCAGAGGCAAAAACAACCATATTATCTTTTATAACATAATATAAAGGTTTTATTCCAAACCTATCCCTAGAAAGAAAAACCTCTCTTTTTTGAGGATCGTATATTGCAAACGCCCACATACCTATTAATTTTTTCTGACACTGAGATCCCCATTCTATGTATGATTTTAATAAAACTTCCGTATCTGAGTCTGTATTAAATTTATATCCAAGTTTTTGCAACTCATTTCTTATCTCAATATAGTTATAAATCTCTCCATTATAAATTATCACATATCCACTATCTACAAAAGGCTGATGCCCATTAATCGAAAGATCAATAATGCTTAATCTTCTGTGACCAAAAACAAAATCACAATTATTCAAAGTCATAGAACTTATATGCGGAATGCTGTAAAGTTCTTTAATTGTATCATCACCTTTTACTAATATGTTATTATTTAAAAAATATGAAAAAAGGTAGCCTTCATCGTCAGGGCCTCGATGTTTAAGTTTATTTAAAGCGTATTGTATATCTTTTGTGTTGATTAGATTTTGATTAGGGTTTATGACCCCAAAAATACCGCACATAATTTTATAACTAATTATTAGATTTGACTTTAATTAACTTTCTACTTTGAGCGATTTCCTTGCTATATTATAATAAGAAAGTATATCGTCCCGCTCTTGTTTTGCACCAACCTTCATTTTCTTAATTAATTCAGGATTTTTTAGTAACAAATTCAAATGCTGCATTAATTCTTTATAATCGTCTGAAAAAAGAAACATACCGTTTTCTTGCAATAACAAATATTCAGTACCTGTCCAATATCTCAATATTAAAGGCAACTCGCACGACACGGCATACTGCCATAAAACAGATTGACTGCCAGGAAAAACAGCTATATCGGAAGCACTTAAATATTTAAATAATTCATTTTTCTCTATCCATCCAGTTTTAACAATATTTTTATCATTATTTATTAATTTTTCAAGTCTATTTGCATATTTTTTTTCAATTGGACCTATAATAATTAGTTTTAAATTTGAAACTCTTATTTCCTTTACTGCGCGGATTATTACATCAACTTTTTTATTTTCATCTATTTTTCCAGCAGTAATAATAACTATGTCACTTTCATTAAAACCATAATAATCTCTAACTTTTTTTCTATATTCCGAATCAAAATATATATTATCAACATCAGATCCTAAATAAAGCAATTCGTGATTAGCGGATGGCACTCCTAACTCTTTTTCAGCAAAAAGCTTACAAATTGGTGTTATTGAAAAGAATCTGTCTATGCCACTTATATTATAAGATAGCACCTTTTTCCAAAAAAACCTATAATATAAAAATCTCCATATCCATATTCTCCCACTATTACTATATTCTGAATGATTATCTACTGCTAAAAAAACATTTTTATTTAAAGTCTTAAAATTTACAACTGTTTTCAAAGATGGACTTGTTAAACCATGATGAAAAATAAAATCTGGATTTTCTTTTTCCAATACGCTATTTAAATCTTTAAATATTACAAATCTACCCAGAAACTCGAATTTAATAGGAATACGTTCTATCCTAATTCCATTTTTAATAAAAGAACCAACCCCAACAACTCTTTGATATTTATCGATAAAGTTTTTAGATTTTCTATCAGATGTTATTACGACGATATTATGTCCGAGTTTCTTTTGGTATTCAGCAAGTAAGTTTTCCTGATATCCCCAATCATCATTATAATATTGACAAACATGAACAATTTTCATATTTCTATAAATTCTAGTTAATAAAAAATTATACAAATAAAATTATTCATCTATTTTATTATTCAACATTTAAAAATTATTATGCTTTAAAAACATTGCTATGAAGATTACAATTGCTCTTAATAAGATTCCGTGTATCTATTATTATTTTTGAATGGTCGACTAAGAATACGGGGTCAAATGATGAATGGTCGGTCGCAATAACCGCACAATCGTAATTAGACAGATTATTTCCCGAAATATCGACAGATTCCTTAACCAATTTATGATTCCTCGTTTCTGGAATTTTTAAAATATAAGGGTCGTGGTAATAAACCTCGGCACCCATTTCTTCAAATAATTCAATCAACTTTAACGAAGGAGACTCCCTGATGTCATCCACGTCTTTTTTGTAGGCAAGACCGAGTATTATAATTTTAGACCCGTTAATACTTTTGCGAAATTTGTTTAAAACATCTCCTGTTTTTTGTACGACGTAATGAGGCATATATGTATTGATTTCGCCAGCAAGTTCAATAAATCTCGTATTAAAATCGTATTTTTTAGCCTTCCATGTGAGATAAAAAGGGTCGATGGGGATGCAATGCCCGCCAAGACCTGGACCCGGATAAAAAGCCTGAAATCCGAAAGGTTTTGTTTTAGCGGCTTCTATAACCTCCCAGATATCTATACCCATTTTATCGAATAACATCTTTAATTCGTTGACGACCGCAATATTGACCGACCTGTATATATTTTCAAGAAGTTTAACTGACTCTGCCACTTTTGTGGAAGAAACCGGAACCGTTTTCACTATTATAGCTCCGTATAAAGACAAGGCATATTCAAGACTTTCCTTCGTATAACCGCCAACGACTTTAGGTATCATAGAAGTATTATAATCCTTGTTTCCGGGGTCTTCCCTTTCCGGAGAAAAAGCAAGATAGAAATCAATACCAGCTTTTAATCCGCTTTTCTCAAGAATATCTTTTAAATCTTCATCGGTCGTTCCCGGATATGTCGTAGATTCTAATATTATAAGTTGACCGGTTTTTAAATGTTTGGAGATGACTTCTGCGGTATTGAACACAAAACTCATATCGGGTTCTTTATAAGGATTTAGAGGCGTTGGAACGCATATTAAAATACAGTCGGTTTGACTAAGCAGGGAAAAATCGGTAGTAGGCGTAAAATTAGGCAAAATCTGCTGAATTTTTGCCGGCGGTATGTGTTTAATATAGCTCTGAGAATTAGTTAAAAAATTTACCTTTTTTTCGTCCGTATCGAAACCAAACACTTTAAAACCTGCGTTGGCAAATTCAATTACTAACGGCAACCCGACATAACCAAGTCCTATTACTCCTATTTTAGCCTCTTTGTTTTCTATAATTTTCTTAAGATCCATTTTAGCCTCTTTTGACAGTTAAATTATATTTTTTAATTCCGTTATGCACTCAATTGCGTATAGAAATTTATTTTCCTCATATAAAGGTTCTATGGGCAGGCTTAATACCATACCTGAAATTCTTTTCGCATTTTTTAATTCAGAGATAGTTTTGCTTTTTTTTTGGAAAAGATTCATTTCGGATAATAGATATGGATAGTAAACCATAACTTGCAAGCCTTTTAAGTTTAATAGTTTTATAGCATCATCCCTATCTACCTCTTTTAACTTTATCGTGTATTGATGATATACATGGTAAGCATTATTAATAACGAATGGAGTATCTATAAATTCTAAATCTTTTAGGCCTCCATCGTAAATTTCCGCTACTTTACGTCTTTTTTGGTTAAATTCGTCGATATATTTAAATTTAGCTAAAAGAACCGCCGCCTGTAAAGTATCTAATCTCGCATTATAGCCTATGTGTTCGACGTTATATTTGTCTTTTCCTCCGTGTTTTAAAAGCATCTTTATAATTTCCGCAAGTTCGTCGTCGCCAGTCGAAACCATTCCTCCGTCGCCGAACCCCCCCAGGTTTTTTGATGGAAAAAAACTAAAACATCCCGCATTCCCTAAGCTACCCGATTGTTTCCAGATAAATTTAGCTCCAAAACTCTGGGCGCAGTCCTCGACTACGAAGATATCGTTTTCTTTAGCTATATTCATTACTTCAACCATATCGCAGGACTGACCGTAAAGATGAACCGGAATAATGCCCTTTATTTTTGAGCCGTATTCATCTAAAGCCGTTTGTATATTTTTTGTATCTATATTAAAAGTTTTGGGGTCTATATCTACAAAAAGAGGGGTTGCTCCGGATCTAAGAACCGTATCTCCCGTTGCCGTAAACGTGAAAGGAGTAGTTATGATTAGATCTTCTTTATCCCAGTATTCCTCCTTTTTTGTTTTTATAGCCAACGCCCTGAGCGATAAAATTAGCGCCTCCGTTCCCGAAGCAACACCTATGCAATGCTTTACGCCGAGATAACCTGCTATTTTTTCCTCAAGTTCTTTTACTTCGGGTCCGAGTATCCATTTTTGGTGTTTAAGACACTTTTTTATAGCGGCATCTATATCATCTTTCATGTATTCATATTCAAGTTTAAGGTCAAGCATCTGCATTTGTTTCATTTCAAATCTTCTCTTCAATAATGATTATCTTTTCTTTATCTGTTTTATACTCGTTACTGCAATAGCCGCATTTTGCATAACTATCTTTAAATTTAAGCGTCGTTCCGCATTTACATGCCCAACCGATATGCTTTGCTGGAACCCCTGCAACTACAGCATAATCTGAAACATTTTGTTTTACGACAGCACCTGCTCCTATTAATGCATATTTTCCTACCGTTATACCACATACTATAGTGGAGTTTGCCCCTATAGTAGCACCTTTTTTAATAAGGGTTAATCTAAATTCCTGTTTTCTTTCTACGAAAGCTCTTGGGTTATAAACATTGGTAAATACGCAAGAGGGTCCGCAAAAGACACCGTCTTCAAGCTTAACTCCTTTATAAATAGAAACGTTATTTTGTACTTTACACCCGTCTCCTATTATTACGTCTGGACCTATCATTGCGTTTTGTCCGATTATGCAATGTTTTCCAATCTTTGAACCTTTTAATATATGGGAAAAATGCCATATTTTTGTTCCTTCTCCTATTTCAGCCCCTTCGTCAATATAACTGCTTTCATGAACGAAATACTTATCCATTGAACAGCCTCTCAAACGCTAGCGGATGAACCCTGTCGTTAAATCCTACCGACGTTAAATTTCTTATCTTATATACAAGTTCTATGGACGGTCTTGCATCGGAAAGCCCAAAACCTTTACCGTTCAGTATATCTTCATAAACATGGGTATGCAAGTCTGTAAAACCCTCGGAAAACTCTAATTCTTCGCCGTTTATTTTAATAGACCTATATGTTCTCTGACCTTTTTGCTTTACATCATCCGGTAAATCGTTTGCATCGACTGACAAAAACCATCTCACGTTTGCCTTTTCCAATTCTATATAGCCCGCCATCTTTTTTAACGGTTCGGAATAATGCACTTCGTTATATTTTACGTCGCCAAATATCCATAAAAGCATATCGTAGAAATGGATACCTATGTTGGAAGCCACTCCTCCTGATTTTTCTATATCACCTTTCCATGCGGTAAAATACCATTTCCCTCTTGAAGTAAGATAGGTAAGGTCGATATTGTATTTCACCCCTTTTGCTTTATATTCCTCTTCCGCCTTTTTTTTAAGTTCCAAAATAGAATCATGCACTCTTAGCTGTAGTATACTGTATGTCTTATTTCCTGTTTCTTTTTCAATTGCATCAAGAGCGTCAAGGTTCCATGGATTTAACACTAATGGTTTTTCGCATATAACATCGGCATCGCTTCGAAGTGACCATCTTATGTGTGCATCATGTAAATAATTAGGAGAACATATCGACACAAAGTCTATCTTTTCTCCTTTTCTTTTTAATTTATCTATATATCTGTCAAACCTTTCAAATTCGGCAAAGAATTGGGCTTCGGGAAAATAGCTATCTATTATTCCAACGCTATCGCATCTGTCCATAGCCGCCATTAAAATATTTTTAGTATCTTTTATAGCTTTCATATGTTTGGGAGCGACATAACCCGCGGCACCAATCAATGCAAATCTTTTCATTTTTTGTTTTACCTCCTTAAAGATTATAAAATTATATTGTCTTTTAATACTTAATAGCTCTTGATGAATTTAATTTTGTAAAATAGTATTATTCTATAAATTTATATTACTTTCGGTATAATATTTTTTATTTTAATTTTTTATCACTATTATATAAAAAAATCAAACTCACAGTACACATAAATAAGAAAGCTACTATGGTACCTAAAATTATTCCTTCTATTGTCATATGTAGTTTTATAATAAATAAATAATCAAGCAAAAAATTAATTATTATTCCTATGATAGCAATTATCAAAGCAGGTTTAAGTTTATTCCTGATTTGGAATGTTCTGTTTATTAACGGCCATATAAACATAGCAGGAATATTTAATGAAAAAAACATTATCGCCGTAGCTGTAAGCTTTAAATCCGATTTTGAAAATGAACCGTAAAAAAATAGCAACCTAGCTAATAATCCTGAAAAGAATAAATAAAATATAATTATAGGAATATTTATTAATAAAATTTTTTTTATATAGAAATTTAGTTTTTCTAAAGAACCTTTATGTTCTGATAAGGTTGTTGTAGCTATATGATCTAACCTTAAAATAGAGACCGGAATACTTGCGACAAGTACGCCGTAAGTCAGAGCAGATATGCTTTTTACGGGAAGTAAGGACGCAAATGATTTGTCTATAACTAAAAACACATAAAATGTTCCGTATAATAACGGAAGATAGCCAAATTGCATAAATATTTGTTTAATGGTATCGTTCATAAAAAAGCCAAAATGAAGAAACTCTTTCGCTATAAAAATCATATATAAAGTAGAAAAAATCTGCGCTATAGATAATGCAGACGGTAATACTAAATAGCTTTTAAAATAGTACAACCCCAAAAAAGTCAATAAAAAACCAAAAAAAGAAAATATAAGTTCCCCTATGAAATATTGAGTAAATCTCCTCATACTTCTCAATACTCCGCCACAATAATGAAAAATAAAATTTAACGATAAATATGGTAATAATAAATAATAAACATTTTTCATATACATCAAAGAAGTGCTATGAAAACCCACAGCTATTTTTGCAATTAAAGGATAAATAAAGATAGCAACTAAAGTTATAACAACAGTTAAAGCGATAGTTAAGGTTAACAGCATTGAAGCTATTTTTTTGAATTCTATTAAATCTTTCTGCTTAGCCGCTACCAATTGTGGAACGCCAAGTGAATTGAAGACATCGGTGAACATCATAAAAATTCCAATTAGTGATAGTGTCATAAAAAAAGAGTCCGTTTTCATATTAAATCCAAATAAGACTGCTATAGCCACATATTTAAGATAGCCGAAAAAACGAGCGAACACATTAATAAAAGAACTTTTAAATATGGCATTTAAAACTTTTTCTTCTTTTTTACCAAAAATATTTAATTTAATTTTTATTATAACCTCTTGAATTATTATTAATCTTAAACTTTAACTATTAAAACTATATAAACTTATATATTATTAATATAAACAACTAAAGATATTATTTCATATTTAATTTATAATATTCATAACTCTTTTTCAGCCCCTCTTCCAAAGGAATCTTTGCCTCCCACCCCAGCGCCCTTATCTTGCTCACATCCAAGAGCTTTCTTGGAGTACCGTCGGGTTTAGAGGTATCGTGTTTTATTTCGCCTTCGTATCCGGTTATCTTTTTAATTAGAAACGCCAAGTCTTTTAGTTTAATGTCTTCGCCGGTTCCGATGTTGATGAGTTCCCCTA
>JAJYRF010000075.1 GCA_021794255.1 bacterium
AAAATTAATAAAATATAAAAAATAAAGATTAAAATAAAGATATATATATATAACAGGAGAAATTTAAAAATATGGAAAAAGAAAAAAAATATATCATTTTATGTCCTGACGGAATGGCGGATTTTCCCTTAACAGAGTTAAATAATAAATCTCCGCTTGATTTTGCGGCAACGCCTAATATGGATTATATTGCGTCCAATGGTATCGCTGGACTTGTCAAAACAATTCCCGACGATTGTCTTCCCGGAAGCGACATAGGTTCTCTAAGTATTTTAGGATACGATCCGGTTAAATATTATACAGGAAGATCTCCCTTAGAAGCTATGAGCATGGGTATTGAACTTATCGGCAATGACGTTGCTTTTAGGCTTAACCTTGTTAATATACTTGATGAAAACGGAAAAAGAATTATGCATGATTATTCAGGCGGACATATTACTACCGAAGAAGCAAAAAGTATATTGGAAACATTACAAAAAGAATTGGGCAGCAGCTATTTTCAATTTTATCCAGGAGTCAGCTACAGACATCTAATGGTTGCTAAAAATAATATTGACATAAAAGGTCTTCAGACCGTTGCTCCTCATGACATACCTGATTTACAAATAGACGAATACCTCCCGCATGGAAATTCATCAAGCGGTATTTTGCTTGAAATAATGAAAAAAGCAGAAGATATACTTAAAAATCACGATGTTAATAAAGCAAGAACAGCTTCAGGCAAACTCCCTGCAAATTCTATCTGGCTATGGGGTCAAGGACATAGACCGAGCATGCCGACTATGGAAGAAGAACATGGAATAAAAGGCGCCGTCATATCCGCGGTTGATCTAGTTAAAGGAATAGGAAAATATGCGGGACTGAATTCAATTAATGTTCCAGGAGCTACAGGTTATCTTGATACAAATTATAAAGGCAAAGTTGAATACGGTTTAAATTCGCTAAATTCAGGCAATTTTGTATATATTCATGTTGAAGCCCCCGATGAAGCATCTCACGAGGGCAGCATTGAAAAAAAATTACAGGCTATACAGGATTTTGATAAATTTATAGTCGGCGGTGTTCTTGAAGGAGTAAAAAAATATCAGGATTTTATTATTATGATTTTGCCTGATCATTATAATCCCGTAAAATTAAAAAAACACTCTTCGGGACCTGTTCCTTTTTGCGCTTTTGCACCCTCAATGAAAGATACGCATTTTAAATATCATACATTTAATTTTTCTGAAAAAAATTCTCAAAACACTGGTTTATTTTTTGATTCCGGCTCTCAATTATTTAAAAGTTTTTTAAATTATTTTAATGAATTTTTATAAATAAGTGTATTAAATAAGCGTATTATTAAACCATATAATGATTATTTTAAAATTTTTAACAACAAATTTTATTTTTTAGTTGCTTTTAAAAAAATGTTTTATTAAAATAGAATCTTGGAATATTTAAATTTATTTTTGTTATGATGTTATTAATTAGGAGAGCTAAGGAATGAACGAAAATGTGTTTAAATGGAATAGTAAAATATGTATTCCCGGAGAAGGGAGTTTTATTAAGCTAAAAGAAGATAAAACGTTAGAGATACTAGATAATCCAATAATTCCATATATTGAAGGAGACGGGATAGGTTTCGAAATTACCCCGGTAATGCGCAAAGTTTTAAATAGCGCTATTAATAAAGCATATCATGGGTCAAAAGTCATTTATTGGGTTGAGGTATTAGCGGGAGATAAAGCTGAAAAAAACGGTTTAGAAAGAATGCCTGAAGAAACATTAGAAATTTTAAAACAGAGCATTGTTTCTATAAAAGGTCCTTTAGGCACTCCTGTTGGTAAACCGGGAAAATCTCTTAATTCAATTTTAAGACAATCTATGGACTTTTATTCGGCAATAAGACCTGTTTATTACTTAGGGCAGCCGTCTCCGATACCTGATGCCGGGCGGGTAAACGTCACCGTTTTTAGAGAAAATTCTGATGATGTTTATATGTCTATAGAATATATGCCAAAATCGGACGGAGCAAAAAAAGTACGTGAATTTTTTATCAATGAAATGAATGTTAAATCTGACGCTATTCCTGAAGATGCAGGTATTACAATAAAGCCGATGAGCGAATTTAAAACCAAAAGACACGTAAGAAAAGCTTTTAAATATGCCATTGAGAACAATAAAAAATCAATAGCGGTAGCAGGAAAAGGAAATATTATGAAGGCTACGGAAGGCGCTTTTATGAACTGGGCTTTTGAAGTAGCTAAAGAAGACGAATTTAAAGATAAAATATCAATAGAACATAATTGCGCTAACGATAAAATAAAACTTTCTAAAGTTATAACCGATCAAATGCTTATGCAGTTAGTTTTAAATCCTGATGCATACGATGTTATAATTACACAGAATCTAAACGGTGATTATATATCAGACCTTGCTTCCGCTCTTGTAGGCGGACCGGGTTTTGTTCCAAGCGGTAATATCGGCGACGGTTATGCTCTTTTTGAAAGTACGCATGGTGTCGGTATGGACATTGCAGGTAAAGGCATAGCAAATCCGCTGTCTATTACTTTATCCGGAGCCATGATGCTTGAATATATAGGTTTTAAAGAAGCTGCAGACCTAATATATAAAGCCGTTAGAAGTGTTATATCTCAGTGCAAAGGCACAAAGGATATGTTTTACGGATTTAAAAAGATGGGCAAAGAAGCAACCGAGTTTAATACTTCCGAGTTTGGAGAGGCTATTTTAATTGAAATATAAAGCTATTGAAATTAAAACAATATAACAAAATTCTGGGGGGAGGGTGAATTATGAAATTAACAGTTAAACAGAAAGAAGATTTTCACTTTATAGGTTCAGGCGAATCAGGGGAAATAAACATTGATGCTGCGGGGTATGTGGGCGGAAAAGGCAGGGGAATAAGACCTCCTGAGCTTTTTCTTTATTCTATTGCAGGATGCATGGGCATACATGTTTACGAAGCTCTTCATAAAAGCGGCAAACATGTAGAAGATATTATTGTAGATACCGATAGTGAAAGAAAAGAAACTTCTCCGAAAGTTTTCACAAAGATTTCGTTATATTTTATTATAAAAGCTAAAGAACTTACACAGGAAGATGTTAAAAAAGCAATAGAGGAAGCTCTTAATAAAACATGCAGCATTGCTTATTTGATAAATCAGGTGGCTCCTATTTCATATTCCTTTAAGATAGAACAGTAAAGCTTGAGATAATAAACAATTATGGGGGTAATAGATAATTATGTTTAAGAAAATTCTTATAGCAAATAGGGGAGAAATAGCCTGTAGGATCATAAGAGCGGCAAAAGAATTGGATATTTTGACGGCTGCAATATTTTCCGAAGTGGAACCGACGGCAAGGCACGTAAAAATGGCGGATGAAGCTTATATGATAGGAGCTAACCCTATGGATGCATATTTAAATTATGAGCTTATTATTGATTTGGCTAAATCTATAGGCGCGGATGCAATTCACCCCGGATATGGATTTTTAGCGGAAAATGCAGAATTTGCAAAAGCTGCCGAAGATAACGATATTACTTTTATCGGTCCTTCCTCGGAAGTTATTGCTTTGATGGGGGATAAAGCACGTTCAAAGGAAGTTATGAAGAAAGCAGGTGTTATAACTGTTCCCGGAAGCAACGGAATATTAAAATCCTTAGATGAAGCAATAGAAATTGCCAAGGAAATTAAATATCCTATTCTTCTAAAGGCTACCGCAGGCGGCGGAGGCCGCGGCATCAGGCTATGCAGAAATGAAGAAGAATTGAATAAAAACTATGAAAGCGCTTATTCAGAAGCCAAAAAGGCATTTGGAAACGGTGATTTGCTTTTAGAAAAATTTATTGAAAATCCAAAGCATACGGAGTTTCAAATTCTTGGAGATAAATACGGAAATGTGATTCATCTTGGTGAAAGGGATTGTTCTATTCAAAGGAAAAATCAAAAGATGATTGAAATTGCTCCTTCTATTGTGCTCAATGAAGAAAGACGTAAGTTTTACGGTGACGCGGCGGTAAATGCATGTAAGGAAATCGGTTATTATAGTGCGGGCACTATGGAATTTGTTTCAGATTTAGAAGGCAATATTTATTTTATTGAAATGAACACAAGAGTACAGGTTGAGCATCCTGTTACTGAAATGGTTACCGGAGTAGATATAGTAAAAGAGCAAATCAAGATAGCAGCGGGTCATAAATTAGAAATAAAACAGGAAGATTGGAAATTTAACGGTTTTGCGATAGAGTGCCGCATAAATGCCGAAGACCCGCAGCATGATTTTCGTCCCAGCATCGGTACGGTAGAGCGTTACTATGTGCCCGGAGGGAACGGTATAAGAGTTGAAAGCGCTGTTTCCGTCGGATTTGAAATAACGCCTTATTATGATTCTCTAATTGCTAAATTAATATGTTGGGGAAGGACGCTTGAAGAGGCAATACAAAGAACAAAAGTAGCTCTTGAATCTTATGAAGTCAGAGGTATAAAAACCACTATTCCGATTCTTAAAAAAATAATCCAGCAGGAAGATTTTAAGACAGGTTTATTTACGACAAAATATTTAGAAGAACACCCTGAAGTTTTTGATTATGACGAAATTAAGGATAAAGAAGACTATGTTGCATTTATAAGCGCTGCTCTAGCAGCCTATCACGGTTTATAGGAGGATATTAATGAGCACTATAGAAACTATTGAAGAGATGTTAAAAAAAGGTAAAATTGAAGTAGCTAAACCAAAAAAAATATTAATAACAGATTTAACTGCGAGAGATGGGATTCAATGTAAGTTAGCAACAAGGGTTAAGACTGATGATTTAATTCCGCTTTGCGAAAAAATAGATAAAGCAGGTTTATATGCTTTTGAAATGTGGGGCGGCGCTACATATGATGTTTGTCTCAGGTACTTAAAGGAAGACCCTTGGGAAAGACTAAGACGCATAAAAGAAGTAATGCCTAATACAAAACTTCAAATGCTGTTTAGGGGTCAAAGTATAGTGGGTTATAGACCGAGGGCAGATAAAGTAGTTTATAAGTTTGTAGAAAATGCTATTAAAAACGGAATAACCGTTTTCAGAGTTTTCGATTCATTAAATGATAACAGAAACATTGAGGTTGCCTGTAAGGCCGTAAAAGAGCTTGGAGGCGAGTGCCATGCCGAAATAAGCTACACAAAAAGTCCCGTTCATACTTATGAAAAATGGATGCAGTATGCGGATGAACTTATTGAAATAGCTCCTCACTGGATATCGTTTAAAGATGCAACGGGAATTATGATGCCTCTTGATACTTATAATATAATCAGAAGCATAAAGAATAAAGTGGGCGACAACATTAAGGTTTTGCTTCATAATCACGATATGAGCGGAACAGCTATTATGAATCATATGATGGCAATTTATGCGGGCGCAGATATGCTTGATACAGTTTTATCGCCTTTAGCTTTTGGTTCGTGCCATCCCGCTACCGAAAGCGTTGTTGCCGCTCTTCAAGGTACGCCGTATGATACAGGTATAGATATTAAAATTTTAGAAGATGCTTCGGCTATTACTTCTAATATAAAGAAGAATTATAAAAAATATGAAACCGAATACGGCGGCGTTAATGCCAAGGTTTTAATTCATAAAATTCCGGGCGGTATGATTTCTAACATGATGGCACAGTTAAAAGAGGCAAATGCAGCCGATAAAATGGAAGAAGTTTTAAAAGAAACTCCGAGTGTTGAAAAAGACTTAGGTTATCCGCCGCTTCTTACTCCATCTTCTCAAATAGTCGGCGTTCAAGCTGTTTTAAATGTTATTTCAGGAGAAAGATATAAGATTATTACAAAAGAAGTCAGAGACTACATAGAAGGAAAATACGGAACTCCTCCAGGAACTGTTTCTAAAGAGCTTGTTAACAAAATTTTAGGACCTGATAAAAAACCAGATTATAGCATAAGACCCGGCGACAGCGCCGATGTAGACGAATGGGATAATGCCGTTAAAGAGGTTAGTATACTATCAAAATCTGAAGAAGATATACTTTTATATGTACTTTTTCCTATGCAGGCAATGGAGTTTTTAAAAGCAAGAGAAAGCGGAGATCTTATTTCGGATGTTATTTCCGGAGCAGAAGAAATGATAGAAACACAGCCGGGTATTATGGAAAATGCAGCGCCGGTGGAGTTTGACATTACTTATCACGGCGATAAATTTAGCGTCAAGGTGGAAGGGGTTGCGCCAAGTCAGGAACAAGGAAAACCTAGAAAATACTATGTTAGGGTACAGGGTAAACTTGAAGAAATTCAACTTTATCCAAAAGTAGAAGCTGCAATAAGCGGTAATTTTGCTCAATCTAGAGTCGGAATTCAAGCACATTCTATACATAAAACCCTACAGGAAGGAGATGCTACCGCTCCGATATCGGGCAGAGTTGCAAAAATTCTTATTAAAGAAAATGATAAGGTTGAAAAAGGTCAAACAATAGCTATAGTGGAAGCCATGAAAATGGAAAATGAAATTCATGCTCCAATATCCGGGACAGTTAAAGCGATTTATGTTAAAGCAGGCGATAACATAACCCCTGCGGACGCTCTTCTTAGAATAGAACCATGATACTCACTTAATAGAAGCTTATTACTTATTAATAGATACTTAATGGAGGTATTTATTTATTTATGAAACTTTATGAATATGAAACGTACGATGCTATATTTAAAAAATACGGTGTCCCTATTTCAAAATATTTAGTAGTTCAACACGCAGGTCAAAATGTTGCCGATTTTGTTGATCAGTGCGGGGATATTGTATTGAAATCGCAGGTTCTTGTCGGAAAAAGAGGTAAGGCGGGAGCCGTTAAATTTGCATCAACCGGAGATGAAGCAAATGAACATGTAAAGGCTTTAATGGCAAGCGATGTTTATGGTGAAATGCCTGTAAGCGTTATTCTGCAAGAAAAAGTTTTAATAGTAAAAGAACTTTATGTAAGTTTTACATATTCTTCAAAAAGCAGAAGACCTGTTTTTATAATTTCGCTTCAAGGCGGTATGGAAATAGAAGACCATGATCAGTCAAAAATTTTTACATATGATATTAATCCTTTAAGAGGACTTTTTCCTTATAAAGTTAGAGAGATTCTTCTTGAAATTGGATTAAAAAACAAAGAAATTTTAAGACAGCTTTCAGAAGTTATTGCCAATATGTATCACGGTTTTTGGAGCACTGAAGCAAGACTTATAGAAGTTAATCCTATAGTTATAGCTGAAGACAAAAAGGCATCAGGCAAACAGAAAATACTTGCTATTGATGCGGTAACTATAATTGACGACGATGCAAGAATTGCTCCGTCAAAATTATATTCGGCAAGAGGATCAATGGGCAGACCTTTAACAGAAAGAGAATCTTCAGCTCATCTTATTGACAGAGATGACCACAGGGGAAAAGCGGGTTCTTATGTTGAGCTTGACGGAAATATTGCTCTAATGACTTTTGGCGGCGGCGGTTCCACAATTACGGCTGAAACGGTTATTGCTTTAGGTTTAAAACCTGCTAACTTAACGGATATCGGCGGAAATCCCCCTGCGGAAAAAATGAATAAAATTACCAAAATAATTTTATCGAAGCCCGGATTAAAGGCTGTTCTTGTTTGCGGAGGAACTGCAAGCAATACTAGAATTGACGTGACGCTAGGAGACGGTCTTGTTTCTGCCATAGAAGAAATGATACAAAACGGAACTTTTCCTCAAGGATTAATATGGGTTGTAAGAAGAAGCGGTCCTGAATATGAAAAAGGACTGCAAATGCTAAATGAGTGTTTTGTAAGGAATAATATCGAAGCGGTAATTTATGACTCTGAACTTCCTTTGACTGCTGCTCCTAAAAAACTTTATGATATATTAAAAGATAAAAAAATTATTTAAATATGGAGATAATTAAATTATGAAAGGTACTAAATATTTAAATGACGAGACAGGTGTTATAGTTATTGGGATAACAGGCAGGGAAGCTTCGCAGGTTGTAATTGAGTCTGAAAAACTTTATCCGGGAATAGTAAAATGCGGAGTAACTCCGGGTAAAGGCGGAATACCTAACGATACTCTTAAAATTCCTGTTTTTGATACGGTGAAAGAAGCATTGGCAGTTCCTGAATTTAAAAAAACCGTTAACACAGGGCTTATATATGTGCCGCCTACTTCTGTTTTAGATGCCGTAATGGAATTAATTAATCATGACATAAAACTTATGTATATTATTACCGAGCATGTTCCTATAAGAGATTCTATTATTATTTATGAAATTGCTAAATCAAAAGGGGTTGTTATAATCGGAGGCACATCATTAGGATGTTTTGTTCCGTCGGTAGGAAGGATAGGCGCAATAGGCGGAAAAGACCCGAGCATTGCTTTTAAAGACGGTTCAATTGTTGTTTTATCAAAAAGCGGAGGGTTAACCGTCACGACTTCTGAAATGATTAAAAGACGCGGATATGGAATATATATGGCTTTGGCTCTGGGAGGAGATATTATATCCTGTACTACTTTCGCAGATGTTTTACCTGAATTAGAAAAAGACGGCAATGTTCATGCTTGCGTAATTCTTGGAGAACCTGGAGGAACATACGAAGAGCAGGTTGCCGAATTAATATCAAAAGGCGGATACACTAAACCGCTTGCTATTTTTGTTTCGGGAATATTTCAGGAAAATATGCCGGACGGCGTTGCGTTTGGTCATGCAGGCGCTATTGTTGAAAGGGGGATGGGTAAGGCAACGGATAAAATTAATTATCTTGAAGAAGTCGGAAAAAAAACAGGAACGATTAAAGTTGCCCATTTTTACCATGATTTAGTCAGCTGTCTGATATCTCTCGGAGTAAAAAGAGATTTTGAAGATACTTCTTCAGATGATGTTAAATATCTTTACAGCACACTAAGAGCATAAATAAGAGCATAAATAATATTTTATTAAAAACGGTAAAGCAAACTAATTATTATTAATTGGTTAATGATTAATAAATAATTTTTTTATTTGTATATTTGCAAAATATTAAAAATTATATTATAGTAAATTAAATATGGGTATAATTTATATAAATAATTAACGGAGCAAATTAATATGCCTGATGAAAAACCAAAAGAATGGCGTACTGCTATAACTTCAAATCAAGACGGCAAAATTCTTATTCGCGGATATAATCTTGACAATTTAATTGGAAATAAATCTTATGCAGAAGTTTGTTTTCTTCTTTTAAAAGGTGAAATGCCGACTCAGGCTGAAGCAAGAATGCTTGACGCTATATTTGTTTCAAGTATAGATGCCGGTATTGCTCCGCCTTCCGCCGTTGCGGCAAGAACTATATTTTCAGGAGGAAATTCTCTTAATGCCGCTGTTGCAGGCGGTATACTTACTTTAGGCGATGCGCATGGCGGAGCTATTGAAAAAGCAGCAAAATTATTTCAAGATGAATTAAAAGATAAAAATAATACTAATGTCAACATTAATGAAATGGCTCAAAAAATAGTCGACGATGCTGTTAAAAATAAAAAAAGGCTTGCAGGTTATGGTCATAAACTGCATTCTATAGACCCTAGAACTACAAGGCTGCTGGAAGTTGCAAAATCATTAAATTTCGGCGGCAAATATGTTGAACTTGCCGTTGCAATTGAAAACGAATTTAAAATTAAAAAACCTGAACAAAAATTACCGCTTAATGTTGACGGAGCTATTGGCGCTATAATGTCGGATATGGGTTTAGATTACAGGTTAGGAAAAGGTTTATTTATTATAGCAAGGTCTGCAGGATTAGTAGGACAGGTATTTGAAGAATGGATGAGAGAAAAACCTTTCAGAAGATTAAGGTCTGATCTTCACGAATACGATGGAGTTCCAGAGCGCATATTAGATAAATAAAGATAAATAAATATAAATTTATCTATTATATCTATTATATATATAATAGATATAATAGAATGGCAATATTGGCAATAAAATATTTACAATATTATGGATGATAAAACCTTAACGATTGAGTTTGTGCGGGTTATCGAGCATGCCGCTATAGCATCTGCCAAGCATGTTTGATAAATAAACATAAATTATAAAATTATAACAATTTTAAGAGGTTAGTAATAATATGGATGATAAAACCTTAACGATTGAGTTTGTGCGGGTTACCGAGCATGCCGCTATAGCATCTGCCAAGCATACAGGAAGAGGCGATGAAAAAGCCGCCGATAAAGCTGCGGTAGATTCAATGAGGAGTTCTCTTGACTGGATAGATATTGACGGAACAATTGTTATAGGTGAAGGCGAAAGAGACCATGCTCCTATGTTATATATAGGAGAAAAAGTCGGGACGGGAAAGGGGCAAAAAATTGATATTGCCGTAGACCCTTTAGAAGGCACTACAATTTGCGCTCAAGGCGGACAAAACAGTATTTCTGTTATGGCTATAGCTGATCATGGACATTTTTTGCATGCTCCCGATACTTATATGGATAAAATAGCAGTCGGACCAAAGGCAAAAGGAGCGATAGATTTAAACCTTAGCCCTTCTGAAAATCTTCATAGAATTGCCGAAGCTCTCAATAGGTATGTTGAAGATTTAACGGTTGTAATTCTTAACAGAGAACGCCATAAAAATTTAATTAAAGAAGTAAGAAGTACAGGGGCAAGAATAAAATTAATTCAAGACGGCGATATTTCAGGCGCTATTGCCGCAGCTAAAGAAGAGACCGGTGTTGACGCACTTATGGGTATAGGCGGAGCTCCTGAAGGAGTTATCAGTGCTGCCGCTCTCAAATGTGTCGGCGGAGACATGCAGGGAAAGCTCGCATTTAGAAACAATGAAGAAAAAGAACGTGCTAAGAAGATGGGCATTGAAGATTTTGATAAAATATATAGTATAAATGAACTTGCTTCGGGAGATGTTATTTTTGCGGCAACAGGAGTTACAACCGGCGAATATTTGCCCGGTGTAGTTTTTTTTCCGGGCGGAGCAAAAACTAATTCTGTTGTTATGAGGTCAAAAACAAGAACCGCAAGATATATAGAAGCTGTCCATTATTTTGACTACAAAGACATAGTTTAATGATATACATAGTTTAATTATATACATAGTTTAATGATTTAATAGTCTTATATATTTCTCATATTATTATTTAATTAAAGATTAAGGAAAGAGGAAATTATGAAAGTTTTTATTTTAGGCGGAACAGGTTTTGTCGGTTCAATAGTCAGTTCTGAAATAAAAAAAAGCGGTGCATCAGTTACTCTGCTTATAAGAAACAATAAAAAGGCTTTAAATTTGAAACAGGAAGGTTTTGATGTTTTTGAAGGAAATTTTGAAAATATTAAACCATTAGATGATTTTTTTTCTGAAAATAAATTTGATGCTATAATTAATCTTGTCGGGATTATAAAACCCCAGCCCGATTTTTCATTTCAAAAAGTGCATGTTAAATATGTTGAAATTTTATTAGAGTTAGCAAAATTTCATAATATAAAAAGATTTGTTCATATGAGCGTCAACGGCGCAGCTGCTGAATCCGAATCCGTTTATTATACGTCTAAGTATGCCGGCCAAAAGTTAGTTGAAGATTCAGGGCTTAATTGGACAATTTTTAAACCTTCATTAATATTTGGAGATAATGCGGCATTTTTTGATGACTTAATTAAATTAATAAAAGGACGCCTTGTTGTTCCTATTATCGGAACAGGCGAAGATAAATTTGCCCCTATAGATGTTATATCTGTTGCCAAATCTTATTCAGGCTCTTTATATAGCGAAGCATCATATAATAAAATTTATACGGTATGCGGTCCCGATATATACTCGTTTGAAGGTATTATAGATTTAATAATGGAAATAATGCCTCCTAAGAAAATAAAAATTCATGCTCCGACATTCATTGCCGAAAAAGGAATTGAATTTATAGAAAAATTTTTTAACTCTAAAGGATTGCCTATTACTTCAGATCAGATTAAAATGCTTAAATACGATAATATTTGTGAAAACGATATGAAAGAAACAGACGATTTATTTAAGCTTAACAGAATTCATTTAAGGGATTGGCTTATTGATTATTTGAAAAAAATTAAATGATATAATAATATTTTAAATTATTATCAATTTAGTAAGCAATAATAAGCAATAATAATAAATAATAATAAATAATAATAATAAAATTTAAATAATATAAATATTAAATTTTATGGAAGAAGAAAATCCTAATATTCTCATTGTTCAGCTATCAGATCCTGAAAAAGAACCTGAAAAATGTATTGCCGGTTTAATATTTGTCAGAACACTGATAGTTATGGAACAAAATATTTTTATATTCAGCATGGCGAGATCGCCGCTGCTTTACACAAAAGATTTAAATAAAAGCGATAAAATAGAAAAAAGATTTAGACAGCTTATAGATGAAAATATTTATTATCTCACAAAAAATACTGTATCTATTAAGATTTATATTTGCTCTAAAAGCAAAGAACTTCTTCAGCTTGAAGAAGATATGCTTGTAAATTCAGTAAATCCTATTTTGATAGCAGGAATGGTCACATTGCATTCACTTAAAACATCATGCAATCACGCGTATTTTTTTTAGTATTTTTATTTAATTTTAATTTTATAATTTGTATAAATTATATTAAATATTATTATATATAGTAGTTATATTAAATATTATTAATAAATTTTAATTTTATTATTTGATTTATTTCCTCATTATTAATTATTAATTATTAATTGTTAATTATAATTATAGAAATATTTTTTTAATTCCCCCATATGTTCTTATTATCCCACAATTTTATTCATTAATCCTTTTTAATTTTTAATAATTTATTGAAATATTTTAAATTATTTTAAATTATTAAAAATTATTTTCTTAAACACTTGACTTTTGTTAAAATTACTAATATCATTTAATTGTGGTAAAAAGTGGTAAAAAGTGGTAAGTAATCAAATTACAATAATATTTTGTAATTTTATTTATATATTTAATTATTTAAATATATAACATTTTATTTAAATATATAACATTTTTAATAATAATTTAATAATAATTTAATAATAAATAATAAGATGCTTAGCGGAAGATATATTCATTCAATTGACAATAAAGGCAGGATAAAGCTTCCTTTAAAAATAAAAGAGGCTCTGATGTCTAACTATAACGATACTAATCTTGTTATTACAAATTTAGATAAGTGTCTTGTAGTTTACCCTGTAGAAGAATGGAAAAAGTTGGAAGAAAAAGCTCTCAAACTGCCGTCAATGCAAAAAGATGTATTAGAATTTTTAAGATATTTTTTTTCGGGAGGATTGGGATTAGAACTTGATACTCAAGACAGATTTTTAATACCGCCTTCGCTAAGAAGCAGCAGCGGGTTAAATAAAGAAGCAATGATTGTAGGGATTATTAATAAATTTGAGATTTGGGATAAAGAATTATGGGATAGCAATTTTGAAAATGCAAAAGTGAACTTTGAAACTATATCTGCTACTATGTCTCAAATTGGGTTTTAAATATTTTAAAATTTAATTTAATATGAAAAATATAAAGTATAATTTTTTGATTTTATTGTTTTTTAAATTATTCTGCAGGTTAATATAATATGGAAAAGATAAGGCATATTCCTGTTATGTTAAAGGAATCAATTGATTTGCTTAATATAAAACAGGGAAATGTTTATGTTGACGGTACTGTCGGGGCAGGAGGATTTTCTGAGGAAATTTTAAAACTATCCGCGCCGGACGGATTTTTAATAGGCATAGACAGTGATGATAATGCAGTTAATTATGTTAATTCAGAATTAGAAAAAAAATTTGACAAAAAAAGATTTAAAATATTTCATTCTAATTTCAGCAATATTGATTTAGTTGTTAATGGCGCAGGTTTTAAAAAAGTAGACGGTATTGTGTTAGATTTAGGAATAAGTTCTATTCAGATTGAAAGCGAAAGAGGTTTTAGTTTTAAAGATGAAGGATATTTAGATATGAGAATTGATACTAACGGCGACATTACAGCTTTTGACATTATAAATTATTACAAGGAAGAAGAAATTTCAAATATTTTATGGAATTACGGAGACGAAAGATTTTCAAGAAAAATTGCAAAGAAAATAATTGAATATAGAAAAAAAAAATTAATAGAAACTCCTGTGGAATTGTCTAAGTTGATTAAAAATACTATAGGCTACAGGCAAAACGGCAGAAATAAAATAGATCCTGCAACCAGAACATTTTTAGCTTTAAGAATAATAGTAAATAATGAATATAAATCTTTAATGCAATTTTTAAATAAATTAAAAAATGTTTTAAATCAAGGAGCTGTTGTATGTATTATAGCTTTTCATTCAGGCGAAGACAGATTGGTTAAAAATTTTTTTAAAAATAATAAAGATTTTAATATAATAACTAAAAAACCTTTAACTCCTTTATATGAGGAGATTAAAAATAATCCAAGGTCCAGAAGCGCAAAATTGAGAGCGGCAAGTTTAATATAAAAGGATTTAATATAAACATAAACGAAAAATAGTTTTATTAATTTTTTTTATCTTTTATTTTTTATCTTTTATTAATGAGGTTTTAAATAATAGTTTTTTTTAATGCGGCAAATTTAATATATAATATAAATGTTAAATAATATAATAAGTATTAGTATTTTATAAAATAATTTTTATAATCTTTACTATTATGTCAAAAATAAAACCGTATTTAATTATTATGATTTTTATAATTTCATTAACGGGGATATTTTATGTTTGGACAAATATGGAAAGTATGAAACTAGGATATGAAATAAGCAAGCTTGAGACAGTTAAAGCTAAATTGATACATAAAAATAAAAAATTATTAATAGTAAAAGCTTCGCTGACTTCTCCTTTGCGTATTTACAGAATAGCGAAAAAATTAGGTTTCGTGTACCCGAAAGAAGGCGAAGTCGTAATGATTCATGAATAAAATATGGAAAACAACCGTAAGAGCTCGAATATTAATAGTATTTTCTCTAATTTTTATTTTTGGAGGATTATTATTAATTAAGGTTTTTTATTTACAGGTAATAGATGCATCTTCGTTAAGAAAAATGGCAGATGCGCAGTTTCATGCAAAAATTTTTTTTACTCCAAAGAGAGGCAATATATATTCTGCTAAAGGAGGATTATTAGCAACAAGTATTGATGTGGACGGTATTGTGTTAGATCCTTTAATGATAAAACATAAGTATAAAGTTGGCAAAGAATTATCGCAACTGTTAAATATTAAACTTGAAAAAGTTATTAGTAAATTAAATTTAAATTTACAATTTACCTGGTTGAAAAGAAAAGTGTCAAATAAAACAGCAGATAAAATTGAAAATTTAGGCGTTAACGGAATAAGCATTGTTAAGCAGCAGGTAAGGTATTATCCTGACGATGATATCCTTGCCCATGTTTTAGGTTTTGTCGGAATAAACGACAATGGCTTATCAGGAATAGAATATAAATATAATAAAATTCTTAAAGGAAATAAAAGAGCGCTAAAAGTTTTTCAGGACGGTTTAGGGCAGGATATTTTTATAAGAGGATTCGGATTAGAAAAAGAAACACATGGCGATAATATATATTTGACAATAAATAAAAAATTACAGTATATAACGGAGCATTACTTAGATAAAGAAGCTAAGGCTGCTGATTCGCGCGGCGCTTTTGCCATTATTATGAATCCGAATACGGGAGCAATTCTTGCTATGGCGGATTATCCTGCTTTTAATCCGAATTATTACTGGCGGTATAAACCTCGCTACTGGAGAAACAGGGCTGTTACGGATGATTTTGAACCCGGTTCTACGATGAAACCTTTTATAATATCCGGCGCAATGCAGGACGGTATTATAAAACCTGATACTATAATAAATGGTCATCACGGAGCTTATTATATTGATGGTATAACAGTTCATGATGTAGGAACATCATTCGGTCATATGACTATAAATCAGTTGATTGAATATTCCTGTAATGTATGCGCTTGTCAGGTAGGTATGAAAATGGGTAAGCAAAGACTTTGGCACTGGCTTAAAAAATGGGGATTTTTAGTCCAGCCGCACGCTGGACTGCTTGGGGAATCGTCTGGTATAGACAAACTTGTAAGTAAATGGTCTCAGGTCGGACCGTGCGAAGAAGCTTTCGGGCAAGGCGCAGCGATAACCGGGCTTCAAGAAATAACGGCGCTTTCTGCAATTGCAAATGGCGGATTTTTAATGAAACCGTATATAATTAAAAAGATTGTCAATCCTTATGGAAAAGTGTTATTTAGATCAAAACCAAAAATAATAAGACGAGTTATCAATTCGAAAACAGATAAAGAGATAAAATATATGATGCGTCTTGTAGTTAAGGGAGGAACTGGGCAGTATTGTAAATTAATAGACTATAAAGTTTCAGGTAAAACAGGAACGGGTCAGATTGCCAATCCTAAAACAGGAAAATATTATAAAAATTTATATACGGCTTCATTTATGGCTTTTGTTCCGTACAAACTACCAAAACTTGCAATGCTTGTTGTTCAAGAAAAACCATTAAAAATAAGTTATTACGGAGGAGCAGTCAGTGCGCCTGTTGTAAGAGAAGTTTTTAAAAGAGCATTAAATATTTTAAATATTTTTCCGGGTCAAAAAGCATATAAAAAACAGGTGCATATATTAGCATTAAATAGTTTGCAAATTACAAATAAAAATATTAATAAAAATAAAAATATTAAACATAATAAAAATATTAAACATAATAAAATAAATATTAATCAAAAAATTAATAATGTTAATATTATGCCTGATTTGCATGGAGATACAATACTTTCTGCAATAAAAAATCTTAAAGGGCATCATAAGAATATAACAATAAAAGGAACAGGTCTTTTATATTATCAAAATATAAAACCGGGTAGTATAATCAAAAAAAATCAGTTTATTTTATTGAAGTTTAAACCTTTAAATGCAAATTAATATTTAAGTTATAAAATTTATTAATGAATAAAATAAATTTACAAATTTAAATAATATAAACACATAATTAAATTAAATTAGGTTAGGTTAGGTTAAATTAGGTTAGATTATTGATTTACAATTGTTTTTGTAATGTTTAGTTTAAATTATTTATATATCGTTAAAAAAAAAATTTATTATTAATAATTTAATAATGTAAATAAAATTAGAATAATTACTATTACTATATGAAATTAAACTATTTAATGCAAGACATTGAAAACGCGGACGATTTTAAAATTATATCTTTTATTGGAAATCAAGATATAGATATAATCGGCATATCTAATGATTCGCGAAAAATTTTTAACGGGTATCTTTTTGCCGCAAGGAAAGGAAATAATATAGATTCAAATGAATATATAAATGATGCCGTAGAAAAGGGAGCCGTTTGTATTCTTACAGACGAGTTTTTAGGCAGTTCTTTAGAATCATATATAAGAAACAATAAAAGTAATATTTCAGTAATTATAGCCGACGATGCGCTAAAAGCTTATGCAGTAATCTCAAGAAATTTTTTTAACAGACCTGCAATGAAATTAAATATAGTAGGTATTACAGGAACAAACGGCAAAACTACAACTTCTTATCTGATTAATTCAATTTTAAATACGGCAGGTATTCCATCAGGTTTAATAGGCACTATCGATTATAAAATAACAGACGGCAACAGTATTGGCAATAAGAAAAATAAGGATAATATTGTTAAAACTTTTAACTTTTTTAATAATGGCGTAAAAAGTAATAATAATAATAATGATGATGATGATGATAAGAAGGACAATATTTCTTCAATCAACACGACTCCTGATGCTTATATGCTTAATGATATGCTAAATACTATGGTTTTAAATAATCTTAAATCATGCGTTATGGAAGTATCTTCTCACAGTCTTGTTCAAAAACGTGTTTATGGAATTGATTTTGATGTTGTGGTATTTACCAATTTAACTAGAGATCATTTAGATTATCATAAAGATATGGAATCTTATTATCAGGCAAAAAAACTTTTATTTACCGAAGTTTTATTTAAGAGTTTAAAAAATAAAAAATATGTCGTAATAAATAATGACGATAAATATGGTTTAAGATTAATTAAAGAATTAAGCGAACTAAAGAGTAAGAGTGTAGATAATTTTAACATAATAACTTACGGTTTAACCGAAAAAGCGGATATTTTTGCAAAAGATATAAAATCTAATACTCAAGGACTTGAGTTTAAACTGTATTATGCTAACTTAATAAATAAACTAAATTATAAAGAGATAAAAAACGCCGGCAATATTAATAATAGTGCAATAAATACCGCTGCAATTGATTGCAGCTATGATAATGATAATGATATAAATAATAACAATATAAAACCTGTCGATGAAAAATTTATTATAATTAAATCAAGTTTAATGGGAAATTATAACGTTTATAATATTTTAGCCACTGTAGCTTCGGCATTTGCTCTCTCGGTCAATAACGAAAATATTACTAAAGGTATCTCTGCTTTATTAAGCGTGCCTGGAAGAGTAGAAAAAATTAAAATAGACAATAATAATGAAGACAATAATAATAAGAAGAATATTAAACTGCCTTTAGTTTGCGTTGATTATGCTCATACCGACGATGCGTTAAATAGAGTGTTATCGGCATTAAGAGATATAACTTCGGATAAATTGATATGCGTATTCGGATGTGGCGGCGACAGAGACAAAGGCAAACGCCCTATGATGGGTAAGCATGCAGGAAAATTGGCGGATATTACTATTATTACTTCCGATAATCCCAGAAATGAAGACCCGTTATTAATTATAAAAGAAATAGAAAACGGAATACAAGAAGAGGATGTTTCTTATATATCTTGCGACGGCAGCATTAAAGATATAAATTCATTGAAAAACGAAATTGAAAAGATTAAAGACATTAAAAATAGACATATATATACTATAATATCCGATAGAGCAAAAGCTATAAAAACTGCCTTATTTACAGCATGTTCCGAAAAAGATACGGTGCTGATATCCGGCAAAGGACATGAAGACTATATGATAATAGGTGAAAATAAAACCCATTTCAGCGACAAAGAGGAAGTCTTAAAATTTTATAATACTTATAATACTTATAATAATTTATAATGCTTATAATTAATTATTATAAAAAATAAAATAGAGTAC
The DNA here is from genome assembly GCA_021794255.1 of bacterium. Next base: position 19,167 of record JAJYRF010000075.1, read on the forward strand.
GATAATAAAACGGGAAATATAATATTCAGGCACCTAAATAAAAAATATGTAAACGAAAAAATAAGAAAAATAAGAAATAGATAAAAAAATTTAATATTAAATAATAACATTTTAAATCAATTAAATTAATTAAAATAATATGAAATTAGAATTTAACTTGAACTTAGACGATATTTTAAATTCTACAGGCGGTAAAGCCGTTAAAATAGGGAAATATCTTGTTTTTAATGAAGTGTTTATTGACTCAAGGCAGCTTTTTTCGGAAAATTCTATTTTTTTTGCTATAAAAGGTAAAAAGTTTAACGGTGAGGATTTTGTTGGGGAAATATTTCAAAATGGCTGTCCCTGCGCATTTGTTTCATGGGATTTTTTAGAAAAGAACGATATTTCCGAATATGCCGATAAAACATTAATAGCGGTTGAAGATACGCTTATAGCTTATGGTTTATTAGCGAAAAAATATTTAAGTTTGTTTAATTTGCAAAATAAAATTGCTATAACGGGTTCATCGGGAAAAACAACTACAAAAGAAATGCTATATAAAATTTTAAGCGAACATTTCGGAGAAAATTATGTATTGAAAAATAAATATAATTACAATAATCAGGTAGGTATTCCAAATACCGTTTTTGAATTAAACAGCGGTTATAAGTTTTTAGTTCTTGAAATAGGCACAAATAAAAAAGGTGAAATAGAAAAACTTTCTAATATAATTAGTCCGGATATAGGGGCAATAATCAATGTAGGAAAATCACATTTAGAAGAGTTTAAAAACCTTGAAGGAGTTCTGAAAGAAAAGTATTCTATGACTTTTAATATGCCTTTGGATTCATATCTTATAATTAATGCGGACGACCGGCTTCTTTTAGGCAAATATAAAACAGACGACAAAATAAATTTTATTTCTTTCGGCGCAAAAAATGCCGATTTGATATATAAAAATATTGAATTTAATGCGGACGATAATGGCTATATGCATTTTGAAGTAATTTATAAAGGAAAAACATATAAAGCAAAATTGAAATCAAACGGATTGCATTTTGCGCATGATTTTATGTGTGCTATTTTGATGGCTGAAGTTTGCGGGGTTAATTTGGAGTCTGGAATAAAAGCATTGGAATCTTTTGAATTGCCGAAAGGCAGAATGGAGATAATTATCGAAAATTCGGATAATTCAATCATAATAAATGATTCGTATAATTCAAATCCGGATTCTTTAAAAGCTGCATTTAATGCAATAAGCAAGTCATACCCAGACAAGAAAAAAATTCTTGTCCTTGGAGATATGCTTGAATTGGGCGAAGAAACCGAGGTAGAACATTTTAAAGCTGGAGAAGAAGCCGCAAAAATTGCAGATTATGTTTTTTATACCGGCAATTTCAGTAAATTTATTATAGATGGATTAATTCAGAATAAATTTAATTCCGATAAAATAATTTTATTTGATGATAAAAAAAATTTTCAGGAAAAATTATCGGCTATTGATAAAAGCAACAGTGTTATTTTATTTAAAGGTTCAAGAGGAATGCAGATGGAAAATTTTATTGATTTTATAATTAGTTCAAAATAACTGTTAAAAATTTAAAAATAAATAAATTTAAAGTAAAATATATGATTTTCATATTTAATCAAATTTTTTTCAGATTTATAACATTTAGAGCTTCTTATGCTTTAATTATCGCTCTTGTCTTAAGTATAGTTTTTGGAAAAACATTTATAAAAATGCTTAAAAAATTTAAGGTTTCGCAGATGATTAGAGAAGACGGTCCAAAATCTCATATAATAGAAAAAAAAGATGTTCCTACTATGGGAGGGCTTTTAATATTATTTTCTGTATTAATACCCGTTATTTTATTTACAAATTTGTTTAATTTTTATGTATATATGGCAATTATTATTATGTTAGCTTATGCTTTTATCGGATTTTTAGACGATTATCTAAAAATAAAAAGACATAATTCCAAAGGATTAAGAGGCAAATATAAAATTGCGATGCAGACTGTTTTCGCATTAGTAATTTCAGTAATTTTATATGTTAAAGTTCCGTCATTAAGCTATATTGTAATTCCATTTATTAAAAATTACTATTTTAATTTAGGACCTTTTTTTATTATTTTATCAATGTTTGTTATAATAGGCTCGTCTAATGCCGTTAACCTTACCGACGGACTTGATGGACTTGCGATAGGTGTATTTGCTATTGCTATTGGGGGTTATCTTTTATTTTCTTATGCAAGTTCAAATTTTAAATTTGCCGATTATTTATCTATACCTTTTATTTACAATATCGGAGAAATAGTTATATTTTGCGCTGCTTTACTGGGAGCTTCAATAGGTTTTCTATGGTTCAACGCGTTTCCTGCTTCTGTTTTTATGGGAGATACTGGTTCAATATCGTTAGGGGCTATTCTAGGATATATATCTATTATAACAAGAGAAGAAATTCTTCTTGTGGTTATAGGATTTATTTTTGTTATTGAAGCGCTAAGCGTTATTTTTCAAGTAAGCTCTTATAAGTTGAGAAAAAAAAGAATATTTAAAATGGCGCCGATACATCATCATTTTGAAATAGAAGGGGTGCCTGAACCAAAAATAATAATACGGTTATGGATTGTGAGTTTAATTTTAACTATATTTGCTTTATCAACTTTAAAATTAAGATTTTTTTAATTATTTTTAATAACACATATTAATAACACATAAAACTTTAAATATAAATATTTTTGATGATTGTATCTATTTATTATTTATCACATTTTGTAACGTTATAGTGTAATACTAATAGTGTAATACTAATAGTGTAATACTAAATTCTAAATTATAAATATGAAAAATTTTAATACGCTAATTATAGGCTATGGGAAAACAGGCAAGGCGGTACGGGATTTTTTAAAAAAAGATTTAAAAAATTATAAAAATAATATTATGGTTTATGATGAATTTTTAAACGATGACGATATAAATAAATTAAACCAAAATTGTGAAGATACCTTTTTCTTTAACAATAATGGAACAGAATATTTTTTAAAAAATAAAATTAACGATGTCGGTAAAACTGTTATAAGTCCAGGGATTCATAGAAATAACAATATTGTATTAAAATTAAGACAGATTAGAAAGCCTATATACGCCGAGATAGAATTTGCTTATGAGAATTTAATGCAAAATTATTATAGTAAATTAAACAGTGATAATTGTTTTAATAATGATGAAAATAAAAATCCGCATATTAAAAATAAAAACAATAAATACATAGAAAATGTCAATAAATGCGAAAATTCAAATTTTGAAGATGGCAATATTGCAAAACCTAAAATAATAGCTATTACAGGAACAAATGGAAAAACTACCGCGACATCAATGTGTTCTGCAGCAATGAAATATGCAAATATTAATGTTTTTACTGGGGGTAATTTCGGTATTCCTTTTATTGAAGGTATAAAAAATTATAATGATTTTATTTTAGAAATATCCAGTTTTCAATTAGAATGGGTTTATAAATTTAATCCGGGTACCGCCGTATTATTAAATATTCAGGACGATCATCTTGACAGATATGAAAATTTTGACGAATATAGATTGACAAAATATAAAATATTTAAAAATCATAGTATAAATGATACTGCAATATTGAATTATGAGGATTATAACGCATTTATAGTTAAAGACACAATTGGTTCGCTGCCTATTTTATTTGGTTTTAACGAAAATAAATGCAATATTTTTTATAAAAATGAAAATATTTATTTCAAATTAAAAGAATTTTACGGTATTGATTATAAAATATCTTTAAAAGATTTTAAAGATAAGAGAAAATTTGTAATAGAAGATATGATGGCTGCTTCAGGGGCTTTGCTGTCTTTTGGAGTTTCTTTAGAGGCGATAGAACAGTCATTTAAAGAATATAAGCTATTAAAACATCGGGTAGAATTTATCGGAAGCATTAATAATATCAATTTTTATGACGATTCAAAAGCGACTAATCCTGCCGCGGTCATAAGCGCTCTTGAATCAATTAAAAGTTCCGTCGTTATTCTTATTTTGGGCGGCAAGGACAAAGGTTTTAATTATGACGTTCTTATTAAACCTGTAAAAAAATGTGTTAAAGCTTGTGTTTTAATAGGCGAGACGGCAAATATTATATATAAATCGCTCAATAATACGGTTGATTTGATGAATGCTTCAGATATGGAAGATGCGGTTGAAAAGGCTTATAATATAGCGTTATCAGAGTGTGGCAATGATAGTTTATGTTCTGTTTTACTTTCTCCCGCGTCATCAAGTTTTGATATGTTTAAAGATTATAATGAAAGGGGAGAAGTATTTAAAAAGTGTTTCAATAAACTAAAAGAAACTAAAATAAACTAAAAGCAAAAAAATAGCGAAGCAATTTTTAATATTTTTAATATTTTTAATATTAATATTAAAAAATTATATTGTATAAATTAAAATTATAAAATTATAAACATATGAATGTAAAAAATAATCATATGATAAATTACGGCAAAGCATTTATAAGAAAATATGATACTGCTTTATTTTTATCTGTATGCGTATTAATTGCACTTGGACTTATTATGGTTTATTCTACAAGCGCTATGACATCTATTATAGATTATGGGAATAGCTATCATTTTCTTATAAGACAAGGAGTTTATGTAATAATTTCAGCTATATTTATGGGTTTTTTTATGAAAAACGATTATCATATCTTAAAATCTTTTTATGTAATACTTTTAGCCGCAATAGCAATGTTAATGTTCTTAGTTTTTGTCCCACATATAGGTTTAACGGCTGGAGGTTCTAAAAGATGGATAAATTTAAGATTATTAAATTTTGAACCTTCGGAATTTTTAAAAGTCATATTTATAATTTTTCTTGCGGTATTTTTAGAAAAGAAAAAAGAATTATTGAATCAAAATAGATATTCGCTTATATTTATAGCACCTATGCTTGTTATGGGCTTTTTTGACGTTTTTCTTTTAAAAGAGCCTGATTTTGGAACTGCCTCCGTTTTATTTGCTATAACATTAATAATGTTGTTTGCAGGGGGAGTTTCATTGGTATATATTGTTTTTATTCTTTTGTCCGGATCGGTTGCGGCATATTTCTTAATTTTTAGCGTTACATACCGAAGAGACAGAATACTTGCTTTTCTTCATCCGTTTAAAGATAAAACAGGTATAGGTTTTCAAATTATACAGTCTATGTTTGCATTCGCTAGAGGAGGTATTTTTGGTGTAGGACTCGGCAACGGAAAAGAAAAACTCTTTTTTCTTCCGACCCCTTATTCAGATTTTATATTTTCGACGGTAGGAGAAGAATTAGGGTTAATAGGAGTATTAGTATTTATTGCTCTTTATTTGATTTTGGCATATAGAGGTCTAAAAATTGCCTTGTATGCGCCTGATTTATTTGGTACATATTTAGCCTTAGGTCTTACGGGTCTTTTAGTCATAAGCGCTTTTATAAATATCGGCGTAGTAACCGATTTGCTACCTACAAAAGGACTTGCTCTACCTTTTGTAAGTTATGGAGGCAGCGCGCTTCTGGCTTCGGCAATAGCGGTAGGAATACTTTTAAATATATCATCTCAATCTTTAAGAAAAAAAGACAATTAATAAAAATCTAATAACTTAACTGACTGCTAATAACTAATTCAGGTTATTATCAATTAAAAATTAAATAAAAATAAAAGAAATTCAATAAAATAAAAATTAAGTGGATAAAGTAGAGTAAAGTAAAATTAAATTAAATGAAATAAAATTAAATAAATTTAGAATAAATGAAATAATATGAATTTTGTGATTGCAGGAGGAGGTACGGGAGGACATTTATTTCCCGGTTTGGCGGTAGCAGAAAAAATAAAAGAAATAGATTCTTCCGCCAATATTTATTTTATAGGGACGTCTAAAGGCATTGAAAACAAACTTAAAGACGAATACGGATTGCAATTATATATAATTAATGCAAGTGGATTTTCAGGTAAAAAAGTTATGAATAAAATTAAATCTTTTATAAATACTTTCGCTGTTTTTAAAGAAGTGAATAATATATTTAAAGAAATAAAGCCGGATTTTGTTTTAGGTTTAGGCGGCTATTCATCTTTTGCGCCGGTATTTTATGCTAAATTTAAAGGCATACGCTCAGGTATTATGGAACAAAATTTAGAGCCCGGTCTTTCAAATAAAATACTCGGGTATTTTAGAATAACGGTTTTCGCATCATTTAAAGAAACAAAAAAATATTTTCCGTTTTCTAAATTTATTTTTTCAGGAAATCCAGTAAGGAAAAGTATTTTAAATATTATTCCTAAGCCGCCTGATGTCAATAAAAAGGAACTGGCGATATTTATTTTCGGCGGTTCGCAGGGAGCATTGTCTATTAATAGAGCAGTTATTAATTTAATTTCGTCATTGAATGCCGATATTAAGCAGGAAATAACGGTATTTCATCAAACAGGCGAAAAAGAATACGAGGATATAAATTATTTTTATTCAAATTGCGGTATTAAACGTTACGAAGTTTTTAAGTTTACCAATAATATGGAAAAATATTATGAATTATCTGATATAATAATTGCGCGCTCAGGCGCAGGGACGATATCTGAAATTGTAGCTATAAAAAAACCGGCTATTTTGATACCTTATCCTTATGCGGCTAAAAATCATCAATTTAAAAATGCTTATTATCTTTTAAATATTAAAGGAGCTTATCTTATAAAAGACGACGAAAATCTTTCAAAAGAATTACTCCAAACTATAGAAGAAATATTTTATAATAGAAGTTTATTAAATAATATTTATTACAGCTTAAATAAAATAAATATTCAAGATTCTGCATTGAATATTGCTAATTTCATTGTAAATAACAATTAAAATAAATATTTAAAATAAATATTAAATAAAGTAATAATAAAGTAATAATAAAGTAATAATAAAAACATAATATAAATATTAAAGATAATTTTATATAATCGGAGCCGATAAATGGAAAACAGCAATAAAAAAATTCATCTTATAGGAATAGGCGGTTCAGGAATGAGCGGTATTGCAGAAGTTTTAATTAATTCCGGGTATTCGGTTACAGGATCTGATGTAGAATATAACAATACAATAAAAAAAATTAAATCTATGGGCGGCAAAGTTCATATAGGGCATAATTCTGACAATATTAACGGAGCCGAAATAGTCGTATATTCTTCGGCTATAAAAGATGATAACATTGAATTGGTAGAAGCAAAAAATAGAAAACTTACCGTCTTAAGAAGGGCAGAAATGCTTTCGGAACTCTTATCGTTAAAAAAGGGAATAGCTATTGCAGGGTCCCATGGAAAAACAACAACAACATCAATGATTTCAAATATATTAGGCGCTGCAGGACTTGATCCTACGTTTGTTGTCGGAGGGAAGGTTTTTGGCATAGATATGCATTCAAAAGTAGGAAAAGGCGATTTTATGGTAGTTGAAGCAGATGAAAGCGACGGCTCTTTTTTAAAACTTAAACCAGATTATTGCGTTGTTACCAATATTGATTATGAACATTTAAATTATTACGGAGGCATAGAAAATATAAAATCCGCATTTAAAGATTTTATAAATAATATTTCATTTCTAGGTTTTGCTTCTTTATGCGTCGATAATAATATATTAAAATCTTTATTTCTTGATTTATCAAGGAAATATTTCACTTACGGGATAGAACAGGAAGCCGATTATTATGCTTTAAATATTGAACTTGAAAAAGAATTTTCCCAATTTGACGTTTATTGCAAAAATAAATTTATAAGGAAATTTAAACTTGCGGTTCCGGGCATACATAATATTTACAATGCGTTAGGTTCTATAACTTTAGCTAAAGAACTGGGTATTGAAACTAATTATATTTTTGAAGGATTAAAAGATTTTCACGGAGTAGAAAGAAGATTTCAAATAAAAAAGGAAGATGAAAAACTTATAATAATTGATGATTATGCGCATCATCCCGTTGAAATAACGGCAACGCTTAAAGCGGCTAAAAACTGGGATAGGAAGATAGTCGTAGTTTTTCAACCCCATAGATATTCAAGAATGCAAGGCTTAATAGATGACTTTTGCAAGTCTTTAAAAATTGCAGATACAGTGATAATAACCGATGTTTATTCCGCCGGCGAAATAGCGATTGAATCCGCTTCATCTTTAATATTGAGCGAAAAAATGAGATATGCCGGCTATAAAAATGTTTACTATGTTCCGGACAAAAAAGATATATCGTTAAATTTAAATAATTTGCTTAAAGGCGGAGAAATGGTAATTTTTCTCGGAGCGGGGGATATAACAAAATATTGCGACGATTTTGTCGACTCTAAAAAAAATAAAAAAATAAAATTGCAAGACGCAATAGCAATGGTAAATTAAAATGCTTAAAAACATAATAGATATAAAAGAAGTTTTAAATAAGAATAATATATTCTATCTTGAAAATGCAGACCTGTCTTTATACAGCACTATAAAAACGGGAGGATTCGCCGAATTGATAATGTTTCCAGAAAATGAAACAGATCTTTATATTATTTGTAAAATTATAAAAAATTATTGTTCAGGGTTTTATGTAATCGGAGGCGGTTCAAATACGCTATTTAAAGATGAGATTATAAATTTGCCTATTATTTCATTTAAAAAAGGATTTAAGTATATAAATTACAATATTAACAATATTAATAATAAAGAAAATTATTGCATGGTTAAAGCCGGAGCCGGAGTTTTACTATCAAGAATGCTTAATTTTACAATAAAAAATAATTTTGAAGGATTTGAATTTGCCTATGGAATTCCAGGGACAGTGGGTGGAGCCGTTAAAATGAACGCAGGCTCTAAAGAATCAAATATTGAAAATATAATTAGCAGTTTGGATGTTATAACTAAATATGGCGATAAATTAAATTTTAAAAAAAATCAATTAAAATTTTCATATAGAAATTTTGAAATACCTGACTTTAATGAAGATGATTATTTTATTATAGGCACCGAATTTTTATTAAAGAATTCAACTCAAGATATAATATCTGAAAAAATAAATTTATTTAAAGCAAGAAAGATGGCTCAACCTTTAGGCGAAAGGTCATTAGGATGTATATTTAAAAATCCCGAAGGGTATTCTGCCGGAAAAATTATAGACGAAATAGGCTGCAAAGGTTTGTCTAAAGGAGATGCAGCCGTCTCTGAAAAACATGCTAATTTTATTATAAATAAAGGCAATGCAAAATCTTCCGATATTTTAGATTTAATTAATAAAATTAAAGAAACCGTACTGATGGAAAAAAATATAAAATTAAATACTGAAATAAAAATAAAATAATATAAAACAATAATATAAAACAATAATATAAAACAATAAAAATAACATAGCAAAATTATTAAATTATAAAATACATGAAACAAACAAATAAACTAAGTAAGGCAAAATAAATTCATCATAATGAAAGAAACAATAAAAGATTTAAACATAGGGGTTTTAATGGGCGGTGTATCCGCCGAAAGAGAAATATCTCTTAAAACGGGAAAGGCTGTAGCCGACTCTCTTGCAAGTATGGGATATAATGTCAAAAGATTTGATTTAGGCAAAAATTTTTTTGAAGAAATTAATAATATTAATAATATTAATAATATAGATATTTGTTTTAATGCTCTTCACGGAACATTCGGAGAAGACGGTAAAATTCAGGGAGTTTTAGAATTATTAAATATTCCTTATACAGGTTCAGGAGTGGAAGCCAGCGCAATAGCAATGAATAAAATAAAATCCAAAATTATTTTTAAATATTATGGATTAACCGTTCCTGATTTTTTTTCTGTAAAAAAAGGAGAAAAAGCCGAGCTGATAAACAAAAAAATGAATAATTTAAGATTGCCGTATTTTATAAAGCCTAATGCTCAAGGTTCAAGCGTAGGAGCTTCTATTGCCTATTCTGAAAGCGAATTCTATTTAGCGTTGAAAGACGCTTTTAAATATGACGATGAAATTATTGCGGAAGAATATATTATAGGAAGAGAAATACAATTTGCAGTTTTTTCCGGAAAACCATTAGGCTGTGTTGAAATTAAGCCTGACGACAGTTTTTATTCCTATTCTGCAAAATATACAAAAGGCAAAACGGAATATATTTTAAATCCTGATTTAACGAAAGAAGAATATAAAGCATGTGAAAATGCCTCTGTTTTAGCCCATACCTCATTGGACTGCAAAGGTATTACAAGAACAGATATTATACTTAGCAATTCAGGAAAAGCTTATGTGCTTGAGATTAATACATTGCCGGGATTAACCGAATTTAGTTTAGTTCCTATGATTGCGCAGAAACAAGGTATTGATTTTAATAGTCTTATCGAACATATTATTGAAAACGCAATCAGTCGCGATTAATAAATATTCAATTAAATAATTAATATTTAATATATATATGAATATATTATATTACAATGTTTAACAAAAATAGAAATAATGATAACAAAACAAAGGATACAAAAAAATATAGCTCAGGCGCAGGTAATTTTAATATAAAAAATGAAAATATAAAAAAAAAGATAGATAATAAAAAATTTAACTTTAACGTTAAAAAAAATATCAGTAATAACATAAATAATAATAATAAGAAAAAGAATAAGAAAAAGAATGATAAGAAGAGTTTTAATTTTATAAAAATAATATATATTATTGGATTTATAACTGCAGGCGCGGCTATTATTTTTTTTGTATCAAATAAAATAAATTATTATTTTTTTAATAGAAAAATATTTAAATTAAAAAAAATTATTATTAAAGGCGCTAACATTAGCAAACAAGAAAAAATGAAAGTATTAGAATTAGCAGGTTTTTATTACGGCGAAAATTTGATTAATATAAATTTAAAACGCGTGACCAGGATGATTGCGTCTGACAGATGGTATAAAGATATTACTGTGTACCGCAAATATCCTGATAAAATTTTTATTTTGTTAAAAAAAAGAAAAGTAGGAGCAATTTTAAACGATGGCAAATTATATTATTTAAGTAAAGCAGGTTTTGTTATCGGAAAGGTTAACGGCGAAGCAGGATATAATTATCCTGTTATCACGGGAATTAACGGCAATATTACGTCAAAGAATGTCGGCTATTATTTATCAGGGATAAATAAAGCGCTGCATTTTTTAAGGATAATAGACCATTCTTATTTAAAGGGCGAATTAAACGAAATACATATTCAAAAAGATAAAGGCATTGTGGTTTACACGCGCAACGACAAAGAAATAAAATTTGGAAACGGAAATATTAAAAATAAATTAAAAACATTAAAAATGCTATTGTACGAAATAAAAAAAATTAATATTAAATATAATAAATATATAAATCTTGAATATAAAAATGAAGCGGTAGTGAATGTCAATAGCGGTTCTAGAGTTTTACCCGCTAATTATAAAAAGATTGTAATACCGCCGGATATATGGAAATAATTAATTAACAAGTAAGTTAATAAATAATAAATTAAGGTGGTTGTAAAACTTTTGGACAGATATAATTAGCTAAATGATAATTTATTACCATTAAATAAATAAATATTAATAATTTAACGGCATGATAATTAACTAATGAAATAACTTATAGTATAGAGTTAAAGAAATATAAATTAATATTAATATTTTATAAGAAGCGGTTAAAAGAGGTCAAATTGGAAACCAGCAATAATATTATAGTAGGATTAGATATAGGAACAACAAAAGTCTGCGCTATTGTCGGTGAATTTAAAAACGGCAATTTAGATATTATAGGTTTAGGCTCCAGTGCTTCTAAAGGATTAAGAAACGGAGTCGTAAATAATATTGAAAATACTGTAGATGCTATCGCAAAAGCTATAGAAGAGGCTGAACTTATGGCAGGATATCAAATTAACGAAGTTATTGTTGGAATTGCAGGCTCTCATGTCAGAGGCTTTAATTCAAGAGGAATAGTTGCCATTAAGAGCAGAGAAGTTACGCAGCAGGATGTTGACAGGGTTATGGAAGGAGCTAAATCAATAGCCATTCCTTTAGATAACGAAGTTATACATATAATTCCGCAGGAATATATTGTAGACGAACAAGATGATATAAAGCAGCCGATAGGTATGAGCGGATTAAGGCTTGAAGCAAGAGTACATATAGTTACCGTTTCAAGCATTGCTGCCCAAAATATAGTTAAATGCGCAAATAAAGCAAATTTAGATGTGTCGGATGTTGTGCTTGAACAGATAGCTTCAAGCGAGGCGGTTCTTACAGAAGATGAAAAAGAATTAGGCGTGGTACTGATAGACATGGGCGGCGGAACTACCGACATAGCCGTATTTTCAGGCGGAACAATTATACATACTTTTGTTATTCCTAAAGGCGGTCAGAGTGTGACGGGCGATGTATCTTTAGGAACTAAAACAATTCCGCAGGAAGCTGAAAAGATTAAGGTTAACTTTGGGATAGCCAAAGAATCTCTTGCGAGAAAAGATGAAATAATTGAAATTCCTGGTTTAGGAGGCAGACCTCCAAGAACTATTGCAAGGCAGGTGCTGGGTAATATTATTGAGCAAAGGATGGGGGAAATTTTTACATGGGTAAGGAAAAATATTGAAAAGAATGGTTTAGAGAATAAAATACTGTCAGGCTACGTCATAACAGGAGGTGGAGCATTAATAGAAGGATGCGCAGACCTTGCAGAAGACATCTTCGGTGCGCCTGTTAGAATAGGCACACCCCGCGGAATCGGAGGTTTAACAGATGTGATTAATTCGCCTATATATTCTACAGGAGTCGGTTTAGTTAAATATGCTTTCAGGAATAATTTAAACAAAGAACCTATGTTTAAAAAAAACAGTAAGAATATATTTGAAAATATAAAAGCAAGGCTATTGAAATTACTCGAAGACTTTTTTTAAAAACTATTTTAATTAGTGTAAGTATAAAAGTATATAGGAGGAAAATATTATGCTGGAATTTATTGAAAATGCAGAATTATCTGCAAAGATAAAAGTCATAGGTGTCGGCGGCGGCGGTAGCAATGCCGTAAATACAATGATTCAGTCAGGTTTAACCGGAACTGATTTTATAGTGGCTAATACCGATGCGCAGGCTTTAAGAACTAACAGCGCAAGCATTAAAATTCAGCTTGGCGAAAAAATTACAAAAGGTTTGGGCGCAGGCGCTAATCCTGATGTAGGTAAGCGTTCCGCAATAGAAGACAGGGATAAAATTTATGAGACTTTAAACGGCGCAGATATGATATTCATTACTGCAGGACTCGGAGGGGGAACAGGAACAGGCGCGGCTCCCATTATTGCGCAAGTTGCTAAAGAAATTGGAGCGCTTACCGTTGCAGTTGTTACGAAGCCGTTTGCCTTTGAAGGAAAAAAAAGAATGATGCAGGCGGAAGAAGGTTTAAAAGAATTAAAGTCTATAGTTGACACCGTTATTACAATACCCAATCAAAGATTACTTGCAGTTGCCGGAAAATCGACGACCATGATTGAGGCATTTAAAAAAGTTGACGAAGTATTACATCAAGCCGTCAAAGGTATATCTGATCTTATAAATGTTCACGGAATGATAAATGTTGATTTTGCAGATGTTAAGGCTATTATGTCGGAAATGGGAATGGCTCTTATGGGAACAGGTATCGCTGAAGGAGACAATAAAGCATTGGAAGCGGCTCAAAAAGCCATTGCAAGTCCTCTGCTTGAAGATATAAGCATTGAAGGAGCAAGGGGATTACTGATTAATGTTACAGGCGGAGCAGATTTATCCTTGTTTGAAGTAAACGAGGCTATTGAGAAAATAAGCGCTGAAGCTCATCCTGATGCTACCATAATTTATGGACAGGTTATAGATGAAAGTATGAACGGAAAAATAATGATTACGGTTATAGCAACAGGATTTGGCAAAGAATATAATACCGCAAATGTTACGAATGTTACGAATATAAAAAAACAGGTTAGCAATACTGCCGATATAAATAATTTTAATGAAGCTAAAGCTAAATATGAAGATTTATCTGCTGCATCATATTCCTTAGATTCTGATTTTGAGATTCCTGAAGTGCAGGAAACACAGCTAAACATCAGAAGAAACGATGTTATTAAAAATATTGCTCCTAAAAATGAAAAAAATGATTATATTTCAAAATTTAGCAAAAATAATGAAGAGGATGACGATTATGAAGATGAAAAATTTGATATCCCTACTTTCTTAAGAAAGCAAGCTGATTAGTTAAAATGTTTTAAAATGTGTTATAATATATTAAATTTTGTTATTTTATAATGTATTTAATATAATTAATTATGTAAATATTATATATAGGTATTATATATAAGTATTAAATGACAAGTAATATCAATAAACTTTATGATAAAATTATTATTATTTTAAGTGTTATGTATTATTATTAAATGACGAGGAATATTAATAAACTTTATGATATTTATATTAATTCTGAAAAATCAGCTATTAATAAAAATAAGCATTCTGAAGTAAACGCATTATTAATTTTTCCAAATTATTATAATGTGGCAATGTCTAATCTTGGGTTTTTAAGAGTCTATGAATTGCTTAACAGCCAAGATTTTATGTCATGCGACAGAGCATTTTTGCAAGATTTTAATGATGATTATTATATTAATAATAAAGGAATAATTTCTATTGAAAAGAGAAAAAATGTATCAAATTATGACTTAATATTTTTTTCCTTAAGCTATGAAAATGATTTTGCCAATATTTTAAAAATATTTCATACCGAAAATATCCCGTTTCTCTCAAAAGACAGACAAAATGATATAAATAGAAACAATTACTACCCGTTAATTATGGCAGGCGGAGTAATATCATTTCTAAATCCAGAACCTGTCTCGCCTCTTTTTGATATAATGTTTGCCGGTGAAGCCGAAGCTATTTTTCCTGATTTTTTTCAAATTATTCAAAAATATTCTCAATCTTTAAAAAAAAATAAACAGGATATAATTGAAGAATCATCTAAATTTGAAGGCATTTATATTCCTTTCGCATATGATTTTATTTTTAGCAAAAGAGATAAATTAGAAATACCTGTAATAGAAGATGTAATTGTTAAAAAATCTTATCCTGAAAGAATAAAAAGGAAATGGTCAGGTCATGGATTCACCCCGTCAATCAGTTCTATAACAACCGAATACGCGGAATTCAGTTCAATGAAACTTATTGAAATAGCCAGGGGATGCAAAAGAGGATGCAGATTTTGCTCGGCAGCTTTTATATATCTTCCTGCAAGAAAATCATCAATAAAAGATGTTATAACAGGAATTGCCGAAACCAAAGAATTTGAAAAGATTGGTTTTGTGGGACTTGATACAATGGATAATGAATATATAAAAACATATATGCAGTTTTCATTAGAAGAAAAAAGAAATTTTTCTCTGTCATCCGTAAGGTTTGACTGTTTAGACGAATCTAATATAGATATAATGAACAAAGCCGGTCTTAAAACTGTTACTTTAGCGGTAGAAACAGGTTCAGACCGTCTTAAAAAAATTATTAATAAAGATATAAAAAATGAAACTATTTTAGCGGCAATCAAGAAAATAATCGAAAGCGGGATAATAAATATTAAGGCTTATTTTATGGTTGGATTGCCAACGGAAGATTTATCGGATATAAAAGACACCGTCGCTCTGATAAAATCAATGAGAACTCAGTTTATTGAATCTTCTAGAAAAAATAAACGGATAGGAAAATTAACGATAGGTATAAGTCCTTTTGTGCCTAAAGCATGGACGCCGCTTCAATGGGAAAATTTTGAAAATGAGAAAGTATTGTTAAAAAAGATAGATTTTATATATAAAGAATTAAATAATTTGCCAAATATCAGTTTAAATATTAATTCTGTTAAAAGCGCATTTATGGAAGCTTTTTTTGCAAGAGGTTCAAGACTGTCATTAAATATTTTAATTAATTCATTTAATAATAATATAACAATTAAAAAAGCTATTATTGCTTCAGGGTATAAAATAGAAGATTTTATGAGAAAATTTTTGACTGATGAGATATTGCCATGGGATATTTTAGACCAGGGAATAACCAAAGAGTATTTAAAAGAAGAATATAATCGGGCATTAGAATATAAAACAACTCCCGGATGTTTTGAAGGATGCCGAAGGTGCGGAATATGCTGATAAAATTAAACTGGAAGATTTAAACATAATTTTTTTATAAATTTTTCTTCCCATATTTTTGTTTTAATATCAAAAGGAGGATTAGCGTTGTTTTTCATATTTCAAAGTTTCAATCCTTTCCGTTACAAGTCCGGTCAATTTTTCGTCAATTCCTAAATAATTGCCGTATTTGATATTGACATCGGGATATTTAATAGAAAATTCGTTTATAATTTCGGGAATGTCACGTGATACGTGATTTCCTGAGTATAAAAAATAAGGCATTACGTAAATTTTTTTTGAACACTCTTCATTAATACATTTTTCTATAACATTTTTAATATTAGGTTCTGCTAATTCAAGAAATGCAAATTCTATTTTTTCTTCCGGAAACTTAGGTTGAATTAGTTTTGCAATAGTTTTAAGTATATTATTGGCTTCGTCTCTCCTGGAGCCATGACCTAATAATATTATGCTTTCTTTATTCATATTTTTTAATTTATTTAATTATATTAAATATGGTAAAATTAACAATGTTATAATTGTATCATAAATTAATAGCAAAAAATATAAAGTTTTTATAAATAAAATAAAAAATAATCAATAAAACAAATAAAACGAATAAAATGCGCAGAATAGGTTAAAATAGATTAGAGCTAATAAAATAAAATTATATTTTTTAAAAAATGAATGATGCTTAAATATTTTCAATGAAATTAAATAATAGCGATAACATGGCAATAAAAGTAGAACGGCTTGTTAAAAAGTATAAAGATATTATCGCAGTGAACGATATATCTTTTGAAGTCTATAAAGGCGAATTTTTTGCTTTTTTAGGACCTAACGGAGCAGGCAAAACAACAACTATAAAAATTCTTTGCACATTAAACAGGCAAAGTTCGGGAAATGCTTTTATAAACGGATATAACACTATCAAAGAAAAACAAAATGTCAGAAAATCTATCGGTTTGGTATTTCAGGACCCAACATTAGACAGTGATTTAACTGTTTATGAAAATATGATGTTTCATGCAGAACTTTACGGTATGGAAAAAAAATTGGCGAAAGAAAGAATTGATTATATGCTTAATTTTATAGATTTATATAATTTTAAAAACAAACTTATAAAATTTTTGTCGGGCGGTATGAAACGAAGATTAGAGGTGGGCAGGGGACTCCTTCATTTTCCTGCGGTATTATTTTTAGACGAGCCTACCGTGGGGCTTGATATTCAGACAAGGATAAACATGTGGGATTTTATTAATAAATTAAGAGATAAAGAAAAAATTACCGTGTTTTTGACTACGCATTACATAGAAGAAGCTGAGAATTGCGATCGTATTGCAATAATAGACAATGGTAAAATTATAGCGATAGATTCGCCCTTAAATTTAAAAAAATTAATAAAGTATGAAGACGGAAGAATACCCACGCTTTCAGACGTTTTTATATATATGGTCGGCAAAGAAATAAGAGACGAAGCGGGAACATCAATTGACAGAATGAGAGAATTCAATAAAATTATAAGAAAATAATTAATATATTAATTAATATAAAGTTATAATAATACAGCATATACAGATAAAGCATGATTGCAACAATATATATAATAGATTAACCCAAGTTTATCACTTATTTTTTAAAATATTCTAATATAAGGTGTTTGCTAAATTATTTTGTAGTTTGACAAAAAATTAAAAATAAGGTCTGCCAATAGTTTTATAGATTACCTGTAAACTTGGGTTGAGAAATTTTTTAATCTTCAAGCATATATAATATTTTTGATGATGATTCAAGCATTATTGTCCATCTTAAAGCGTCTAACGCACTTTTCCCCCATGTGAAACAGCCATGAGATTTTACTATAAATATTCCATTATCGGCGAATATATCGCCTGCCTTAAAATTAATATTATTTTTATTGTTTGATTTGATATCTTCAATAAAACTTAATGGAAAAATATAAATTGAAGGGAAAAAATATGCCGCTTCAAAATCGGCAGGCTTTAAAATTTTTAATTCAGGGTAAATTTCGAATAAACCGGATATAATATTTAAATTATTTAAAATAGTATCTCTATTATTTAAAGGGATATTTTTATAAAGCTCTGTTTCTACGGATTCTATTTTTTTGAAATTTTCAAAAATGTTTTTTTTATTTTCATATTTATTAGCGGATTTGTTTTTATTGCAGTAAACATTATTAAAATCTTCTAAATTATAAATATATTTATTTTCTCTAAATTTATAATTATCTTTAATACTTAAAGCTATCGCAGTTTCAGGATGAGTATGTAGAATGCATGAATCAGGGAAGCTTTTTAAAATAAATCGGTGCACTGCTATCTCGGAAGAAGGCGATTCTCCTTCGGTTAAATAAGAAATTTTATTAACTTCTATTTTATTAATTTCTATGGGCGCAATAGTAAAATCATTTATTTCAAGATTTATCAGGCTTGACCCTGTTTTTGTTATAATCATTTCATTGTTATCCGGAACTCCACAGCTTATATTGCCACTATGGGTATCTATAAGATTTTTGTTAAATGCAATGCCGCAGGAATACTGCATTTTTTTTATTTTTTTTAAATACGGAGCAGGGAAATATTTCATTTTATAAAAATCTATATTATGATTATGTTAAGAAATGTTTGCAATTTATTTTGATAACCTTAATCCTGCATTAGAAACTATCCAAACTTTATAATGTTAAAAATTTCTATTGCAAGATTAAGAGATAAACTCCTCAAAATTAGCAAACTAACTCATTTAATTTAATATTAAATATAATTAAATACAATTAAATTATTTTATCAAATTTTTTTATGTTATTGATAAAATAATTAATATATTTTATAATATATATAATGATAATGGTTTAAAAAATTATTATTTATTTGTAAAATCTGAAACGTGTATTGTAAATATTAATAAAAATATATAATATAATATATTAATGTTATAAGGGTTTTTAAAATTATTTTTTTTGGGCATTAAATAAATTTAAAAATTTAAATTAAAACATAATATGGGGGCGCAAAGGTTTCGACGGAGAAACTAAGACTTTTAAGCTGCATGTCGAGGATGTCTTGTAGGCTCGTTAAACATTCAAGGCGCAAATATAATCGCAGAAAACTACGATTACGCATTAGCCGCTTAATCCCGGTTAACGTTCTTGAGACTGAAACCTGTAGGTTTTAAGAACGACATTCACAGGTCAGGATATTTAAATATCCTTTGTTTAAATATCTTAAATTTTAGAGGACTGCTGAAAAAAGGTCTTGTTTATTCTCGGCTTTTTAAGCAGATGTTTTAAAGAATAAAATAAACATGTAGATGCTTGAGTTAAAGATCTTCGGACGCGGGTTCGATTCCCGCCGCCTCCACCAAAAAAAATAGATTAAATTTTATTTAATCTATTTAAAATTAAAACATAAAATTTAAATATTATTTATTTAGTTATAAATTTATATTAATAATTATATATTAATAATTAAAATTAAATATATTAATATATAATTAATCGTCGTTTTTAATTTATATTTTTTACAAAATATGAGCCAATCTGTACAATCAATAAAAATAGTTTCAGATAACAGAAAAGCTTCATTTCTTTATGAGATTTTAGAGAAATATGAAGCAGGTATTGCATTATACGGTCCAGAGATAAAATCTGTAAAAACAAGTAAAGTCAATATTTCTGACGGGTATGTAATTATTAAAAATGAAGAAGCATTGCTTCTCAATGTTCATATAAGTCCTTATGATAAAGCGACTAGAGAAAACAAAGACCCGTTAAGAACCCGCACTCTTTTACTGCATAAACATGAAATACTAAGGCTTTTAGGAAAAGTAAAAGAAAAAAATTTAACTATAATTCCTCTAAAGATGTATTTAACTCATGGAAAAGCAAAAATTGAAATTGCTCTTGCCAAAGGGAAAAAGCTTTATGATAAAAGAGAAGATTTAAAAAAGAAAGACCAGACGAGAGAAATGGAAAAAGCTATTAAAAATCATAATAGACGGTAATTAAAGACGTTCATTATAATTTATTGTTTTTTTAAATTAATTTTATATTTTTATATTAATATTTATATAATAACTAATAATTTAAATAAAAAATAATAAATATTTATATTTTGGAGATACTATAATGTATATAAAATTTTCAGTAAATTACTTAGCAAAATTTATTTGCTTATCTTTTTTATTTTTTTTAGCTTTTATTGTGGCTATAAATTTAAATTTATCTAAGGCAGATGCATCTGTTTCCGCCGCTCCTAATTTTACTTTAAAAGTATTAAACAGAAACGCATCCGGTTATAATGTCTTTTCTCTAAATAATCATAGAGGACATATCGTCATAATAAATTTTTGGGCAACTTGGTGTCCTCCTTGTAGAGCCGAAATACCTATGCTTGTAAAATTTTACAATTTATACAGAGGAAAAGGAGTCATGGTTGTAGGTATCAATGTTAATAATAATATAGGAGGGGTTTCAAAATTTGCAAAGCTTTATGGCATATCTTATCCAGTTGTTTATGCAAATCCTGATATAATAAGCGAATACGGCGGTATTAATGAAATTCCCCAAACATTTTTTATTTCAAAAACAGGAAAAATAATGTTTCATTGGGTCGGGCAAATATCTCATAGTGCGCTATACGGTATAACCAATAAATTATTAAAAATGAATTAAAATAAACTAACGCAGTTTTAATTCTAATTGGCGGCGATATTGTTAATTAAATAAATTATTAAAAATGAATTTGGATAAACTAAATAACTAAGATAAACTAACTAAATATAAAGATTCCTTATTATTTTATATTTAAGATATTAAAATATGGATTTTGGTTATTATATAGGGAGAATATAAATGGGCATTGAAGATATGATATCAGAATTAAAGGATTTAGCTAAAACCGTAGATGATGCAACTAAAAAAATATCCGATTTTAAAAAACCCGTAAAGGAAAGTTCAGATACAATCCCTATTGCTCAGGAAGGCATTACAGACATTATAAAAGAAACCGAGAAGGCTGCGAATAATATAATGAATTTACTTGATGAAATTAATGAAAATTCTGCTATTATAGATAAAAGTTTGACCGATTTAATTGAATTTAACCCTATTAAAAAAATTAAAGACAGTCTTGTAAATCTTAAAGGACTTAATAATAATAATATTTCTAAAATAATGGATGTGTTATCTTTGCTTTCGTTTCAAGATTTAACAGGTCAGAAATTATATAAGATTCAAAATACATTGAATGATACAAAGATTAAACTTTTAAAGGTACTTGTTAATTCGGAAGTTAGCTCTAAAGGATTGCCAGATGATAAAAAAAGGGAAATATACGGAAAACTGAATGATATGGTTTCAAACGATGATACGGTTGCGCAAAATGACGTAAATTCAATATTAAGCGAATTAGGATTATAATATAATTATTTAAACAATTTAAACAATTAATAAAATTAATTGGGAATTAATTTTTAACCCATATATGTTTAAAATAAAAATGACCTCAAAAATTTATCAACCTCTTGCCGAAAGAATGCGACCTAAAACGCTTGATGAATTTGCAGGGCAGAGTCATATACTTGAGAAAGATAAGCCGTTAAGAAAAATGATTGACGGCATCAGCAACTTTAAAGATAGCAATAATATTAACTGCAATAATGGTGATAACGGTAGCAGCAGTGAAGACGGCAATATTAATAACAACTGCAATAATAATAGCGGCAACAACGTCTGCAATATTGAAACCTTTACATTGCAGTCAATGATACTTTGGGGTCCTCCTGGGTGCGGAAAAACAACTCTGGCAAAAATTATAGCTGAAATATCAGGGTTAGAGTTTTATCAAATTTCGGCTGTTTCTTCAGGTATAAAAGAAATACGTGAAATACTAGATAAAACCTTTAACGGCTATAATAATTCTGATAATATAAACAGTAATTTAAATAATTTAAATAATAGCAACGATATATATAATAAAAATAATAAAAATAATTTTAATAATTTTAACATTAAAACTAAAAACAGACGTACTAAAAATAGTATTGATAATCTAAATAATAATGATATTTTTTTTAAACAAGCCGATTTTTGGGATAGTGAAAATTATAAAAATGGCAATGCCGGTGAAGCAGATAATTTTAAAGAAGATAGCGAAATTATTAATAACGAAATTATTAAAAAACCGATATTGCTTTTTATTGACGAAATGCATAGATTTAATAAAATTCAGCAAGACAGTCTTCTCCATTCAATTGAAGACGGGAGCATAATATTAATAGGCGCCACGACTGAGAATCCTTCATTTGAAATTACATCTCCTATTTTATCGAGATGCGCTGTTTTTACTTTAAATCCGTTGGATTACGAAGACCTTAATTATATAATTGATAGAGCGCTGAAAAAAGATATATTTTTATCTAAAAAGAAAATAATAATTAAGGATGAATATATAAAACCGTTGATAAATTTTAGCGGGAAAGATGCAAGAATTATGCTTAATGCGCTTGAAAGAGCCGTAAATTTAACGGCAGAAAATGAAAATGGAGAGATAATTTTAACAGACGATATAATTTCATCTGCATATTTAAGAGCCGATAAATATGACAGAATGGGAGAAGAACATTATAACACAATATCTGCTTTTATTAAAAGTTTAAGAGGAAGCGACCCCGATGCTGCGGTTTTTTATCTCGCAAAAATGCTTAATGCCGGCGAAGACCCATTATTTATAGCAAGAAGAATGTTAATTCTTGCAAGCGAAGATATCGGTAATGCCGAACCTTATGCATTAACCCTTTCTGTTAGTTGTTTTAATGCCGTTAAAGTTATAGGTATGCCGGAATCGCGAATTATTTTATCGCAGTGCGCTACTTATCTTTCAAGTTGTCCAAAATCAAACGCAAGTTATGTTGCAATAGAAGAAGCTATTAAGGACGCAAAGTCTTTTCCCGACATAACTGTTCCGCTTCATTTAAGAAACGCTCCTACACAACTTATGAAAGATTTGTCTTATCATCAAGGTTATAAATATTCTCATAATTTTGAAGACCATTTTATCGCAGAACAGAATTATTTGCCCGACAAACTGAAAAATCGCCAATATTATTATCCTCAGACAACAGGAAAAGAAAAAGCAATAAAAGACAGATTAAATGAATTATGGGGGAAAAGCGGAGAGAAAAAATA
>JAJYRF010000011.1 GCA_021794255.1 bacterium
CGTATATATTTGTAGGATCGCTTTCTAAAGGCATATTTATGTCTAATCTGTTATGAAATACTGAAGATACCGTTTTCATGTCCTTACCGCCGTTTGTTTCTTTAATAATTAGCGAAGCTATAATTAAATCTTTATAAGATATTTTTAAATTTTTAGTTTTTAATTTAAATTCATTAAACATTTTTTTTAAAACACTCATAGAGGTTGAATTTATTTTAAATATATATGTATCTGGATACAAAAACCCTTCCGCGCTTTTTTTATCCGCACCTATTCTTAATAAAATATCTTTGTTAAAACTTGCTTTGATGAAATTAATTTCTTTTACGATATGTTTTTTATTCAGAAGCATTGCAATTTGAAAAATATTCATACCGGGAACAACCGTTATTTTTGCTGTCGCAATTTTTCCGTTGACAAATTTATAATAAATTGAAGCGGGGGATTCATTCAAAGAAATATAATATGTACCTGACTCAATATATCTTGAATATCCGGTTATGAAGCCTATAAAATAAAATAAATATGGATTTAATACAATATTTTTCTTATATAATTTAAAAGCAATTGTTTTTAATGAGTACCCTTTTTTTATCTTAAATAAAATTATATGTTTTTTTAGATATGATTGTGGGGTAAAAGCATAAAATAAAATATATAAAATCAAGAAAAGAGGAATAAAATATAAAAAATTTTTTTTTATTTTATTTATTTTCTTGAAAGTTTTATAGTCAAAATAGCACATATAATAAATTATTCAATTATATTTTTATGTATTATTATTTGTACTATTTATACCGTTCAAATATGATTGAAGAATAAATGAAGCAGCTATAGAATCTATAGTCTGCTTTCTTTTTTTTCTTTTCACGTCTTTTTCTATTAAACTTCTTCTGGCTTGAGCCGTTGAAAATCTTTCGTCATAAGCAATTACGGGTAGGTCTTTAATTGGCAGGTCTTGAATGATTTTTTTAAGTTCATTAATAAATTTTTCCACTTCTAATGAAAGCGATGAAAGTTTTCCGCTAAGTCCGATAGGCATTCCAACTACAATTAAAGAAACATTTTCTTTAATAATAATATTTTTTAATTCATCTGCAGCATTATTAAAATTTTCGTTAAGTATATGTTTTTGAGGAAATGCGATAGTTCCTCTGTCATCGCTTAAAGCTACGCCTATCCTTTTAAGTCCGTAATCAATGCATATAACTTTTTTATTCATTATGATGCTTCAAATCCCAAGTCGTTAATTAGCTCAACATCTAATTCTGTACTTCTACCCGATGTCACTAAATAATTTCCCAGAAGAAATCCGTTAGCTCCTGCCATTAAGGCGAATGGCTGTAATTGCCGTAAATTTAATTCCCTGCCTCCTTGCGCAAGTATGTTTTTTGATTGATTAATCAGGCGGAAAATAGAGATTGTTTTAAGGCATTCCATAGGTGTTAATTCATCAATATTTTCAAGAGGAGTTCCTTTTATAGGATTTAAAAAATTAATAGGGATATTGTCAACGTCAAGTTCTTTTAATTGCTTTGCCATTTTAATTCTGTCGAGGCGCGATTCTCCCATACCGATTATAACGCCGGAGCATACTTTAAGATTAGCCTTCTTTGCTTTATTTATTGTTTCAATATTATTTTCATAAGAATGAGTAGTACAAATATTGTTAAAAAAATCTTTGCTTGTTTCTATATTGTGGTGAAAAATTTCCAATCCGTTAGATTTTAAATATTCCAAATCTTCTTTTTGCATTAAACCTAAAGATGCGCATGCCGTGATTCCTATATCGTTTTTAATGGTTTTAATCGCTTCGGCTATGATATAAAGTTCTTTTTTATCACTTACGGATGTCCCGCTCGTGACTATAGAAAATTCATTCGCGCCGTTTTCTTTTGCAGTTCTGGCTGCGTCAACTAATTCATTTACGGAAAGAAGTTTATTTATTTTTTTATCAATTTTCGGTATTTTTGAAGATTGTCCGCAGAAAGCGCAATCTTCCGAACATAAACCTGTCTTTGCACTGACGATTGAACAAAAATTAATTTTATTGCCCGTCCATTTTTCCTTAAGTTCTAATGCGATAGAAAAAACCGCAAGAAGTTCTGATTTGCTGCAATCATAAATAGACAAAAGAATATTATCCGGAATTTCTTTATCTTCGGCAATATAATTTTTTAACGCGGCTATTAAATTAGTAGCTTCTAAATTAGTAGCTTCTAAATTAGTAGCTTCTAAATTAGTAGCTTCTAAATTAGTAGCTTCTAAATTAGTAATATCTAAATTCATAATTTTCACCTATAAATTCAAAAAATCAAACAATTAAAAATTAAAAAACCCGCAATTTTTTAAATTATTGAGTATTTCTTCAACATCGGTGGTTTTTTTTAGCGAATTTGCAATAATTTTAAACTTATTTTGATAATTTATGACCTTTTCCCTCATACTTAATATGACGGATATTCCTTCATTATTGATATCAAGGTCGTTTTTTAAATGAGAAATAGTTTTAAGTTTATTAATGCTTGCTGAATCCATAAATAAGCAATTATTTTCTTTGCTTATTGCAATTAATCCTTCGTCAATAAAAAAATAAACAGTATTTCTGCTCAGGCAAAATGTCGTGCAAATATTAGATAAACTTGTAAATTTATAAATATTATCCGAGCAGTTATCTAATGAAGAAATTTTTTGTATTGTCATATTAGAATCAGATTTATTCATCAAAAATATATATCTCGGATACTTCGTCTTCTATAAGGCAAAAATGAGAGATACCCTTATTGTTTTAAATGGTTTAAATTAATTTTTATTTAATAAATTAATAGCCCTCTTTAGCTAATTCCGTGAAATGTTTTTTGGCGTTATCAGAAATATTAGACGGCAATTCTACTTGAATATTTACTATTTCATCGCCATAAACTTTTAAAGCGATATCCGGAGAACCTTTTTTAGGTATTCTGAATTTAGCGCCGTTTTGTGTTCCAGGAGGTATAGTAAGCATTACCTTTCCGTCAATAGTCGGAACTTCGACTTTTGCCCCAAGAACCGCTTCCGTTAATTTTATTTTTTTATTTACATAAATATCATTGCCTTTTCTTTCAAAAATATTATCGTTCATAACGCCGATTTTAATATATAAATCACCGTTTTTTCCTCCGTTTATTCCGGCGGAACCTTTGCCTTGGATTCTGATTTTTCCGTCGTTGGCAATGCCTGCAGGTATTTTTACTTTTATTTTTTCGTTATTAATAACAACTATTTTTTCAATTCCTTTAACGCTTTCTTGAACAGAAATATTGAGTTTAGCCTGAATATCAGGACCGGCTTGGGGTCCTCTTTGTTTTGACGATCTATTAAATAAGTCCGAAAAAACATCCTCAAAGTTAAACTCGCTTCCGCCGGCATTAAAATTAAATCCTGATTGCCCGCCGCCCATATTGCCGCTATAATAATATTGATTTTGTCCTTGAGCTCCTGCCCCTGCGGCGCCGTTTTTAAAATTAAAGTAATTGCTGCCGAGATCATCGTATTCTTTCCGCTTTTTTTCGTCTTTAAGAATATCGTACGCTTCCTGCAGTTCTTTAAATTTGTTTTCGGCTGTTTTATCGTTAGGATTGACATCGGGATGATATTTTCTGGCTAATTTCCTGTAAGCTTTTTTTATACCATCCGGCGTAGCTTTTTTGTCTACTCCTAAAATTTTATAATAATCTTTTGTTTCCATATATTATATTTATATCAAAATTTTAAAATCTAATCAATATTTTATTTAAAAGAGCTGGTTTAATTCTATGTCTATAAAAATAATTATTTTGTGCGCTAACTTTGATATTCATTTTTTTAATTGTTTATATTATAATTTGAAATATATTATAATATAATGAGGTGTAAAATTGGGAAATTTAAATTTTAAAATAGGAAAAATTGATGGTGTAATTGTAATACCTGTAACAAAAAATATAGATGAAAGAGGTTGGCTTGCCGAACTTTACAGAACAGATGAGATTGATGAAAGCATATTTCCTAAAATGGCTTATATTTCATTGACAAATCCGGGGGTTAAAAGAGGTCCTCACGAACATAAAACGCAAACAGATTATTTTTGTTTTATCGGACATTCTAACTTTAAAATAGTTTTATGGGATAACAGGCAAAGCTCAAAAACATATATGAATAAAACAGTTTTATTTCTTGGAGAAGACAAGCCTGCTTCCCTTATTGTTCCCCCGGGAGTGGTTCATGCATATAAAAATATAGGTCTAACAAAAGGAATCGTGGTTAATGCCGCCAATGAGCTATACGCCGGGTACAAAAAGAAAGAGCCTGTCGACGAGATAAGATATGAAAACGATAACGAATCAATTTTTAAATTTAAATAAAATAAAATAAAATAATAAGTTTCAAATATATTATATGTTTTATAACTTAATTAATAATTGTTTATCTATTATTATATATATATAGTAGATATTAGAACAATAAATATTTAAATATATGCTTATTAGAGAATTTTTATCAAATGAAATTGAAAATATTAAAATTAAAGGTTTTTACAGACAGCTTAACGAAAATAAAAATGATGATACTGTTATTAATTTGTCCTCTAACGACTATCTTGGATTGGCTTATAATTCTAAAATAAAAAGAACTGCAAAGCAAATAATTTCTGAATATCCTTTGTCAAGTTCATCTTCTCCTTTAATATACGGTTATTTTAAGCCCCATATTGATTTGGAAAATAAATTATGTAAATTTAAAGGTGGATATGAAAGATGTATGCTTTACCCGTCAGGTTATCAGGCTAATTTAGGAATTATTTCCGCATTATCAAAATTATCGCTTAATAAAACATTTATAGCATTTGACGAATTGTCCCATGCATCTATTATTGACGGAGTACTGTGCTCAAAGGCAAAATTCGGCAGGTTTAAACATAACGACGCGAATCATCTTGGCGATTTATTGAAAAAAAATAAGTCTTATGAAATAAAAATTGTTATAACCGAAGGCGTATTTAGTATGGACGGCGATATTGCCAATTTACCCGATATAATAGATGTGTCCAAATTTTATAATGCAATTACAATTGTTGATGATGCGCATGCAACAGGAACTATAGGATCTTTTGGAGGAGGCAGCTGTAATTACCATAATGGCGTAAAACCTGACATTATAATGGGAACATTAGGGAAAGCTCTTGCTTCGGAAGGAGCATTTGTTTTATCCGATAGTTTAATGATTGATTATTTTATAAATAAAAGCAGACCATATATTTTTTCTACCGCAATATCTCCTGTTGCCGCAGGTATTGCATTAGAAGCTTTAAATATTATTGAAAACAAGCCTGAATTAGTTAGTAAATTACAAACATTGTCGCAAAACATCAGAATGTTTTTAAAAAATAACGGATTAAATATTTTAAATTCAAATACACATATTATCCCTATATTAATAGGAGATGAAAAAAAAGCTGCGGCAATTGAAAAATATTTATCTATAAAAGAAGGCATACTTCTTAAGTCGGTTAAATATCCAACCGTTGCTAAAGGACAAGCAAGATTGCGGTTTAGCGTAAATGCCGGTCTCCGCAATATTGATATTAAAAAAATTTTAAAAAAATTATCTGAATTAAATAATATTAAATGAATATTAAATGAATATAGATAAAAACAAAATAAAAAAAAATTTTTCAAATTCCCGTCAATATGATAGCGCAATATCATATCACAAAATAACTCTTGAGATGACGGCAGGCGGCATACTTGATTTTATATTAAAGCATTATGCTGATAATGCAAATAATAATTATATAAATAAATTAAATATACTTGATGCCGGCTGCGGAACGGGTAACGGACTCTTATATATTAAAAACAAAATAAATAAGAATTATGCAGGCGATTTTAATTTTCTATATTTAGGTATTGATTTAGCATTAGGAGCTTTAAAAAGAGGAAAATTAAAATTTAAAACTAATGAAATCGGCAATGCATATCTTTGCTGTTCTGATTGCGAAGATATGCCGATAAATAACAAAACGATAAATATTGTTTTCTCCAATATGGTTTTGCACTGGTTAAACAAACCTTTAGAATTTATAAAATCGATAAAAGACAGCTTAAACTTAAATGATGACAATTTATTTATATGTTCATTTCTTTCTGAAGGAACATTAAAAGAACTTAATATATGCTACGATAAATATTTAAGCAATAATAATGCAGGCAGCATAGCGCTTCACAAATTTCCCGATGCCAATCATATTAAAAATTTATTAATTTCACAGGGATTTATTATAGAAGAATTTAAAATTATTGAATATAAGGAATATGCAAAAACTGCATTAGAATTATTTAAAAAAATTAATATTATAGGTGCTAAAAATTCTATTAATAATACTGTCAGAGTAAATAGTTTGAATCAGCTTATCGGCAAAACCGATAATAAGTCTTATGAAAATGATAAAATTAAAATAAATAAAAATTACGATAACAAAAATATTAAGGAAAATTTTAATTTATCAAAAAACTCAAGATATTCAATCCTTAAAAAAGTTTTAAAAGATTATGAAAATCAATATACTACTGTAGAAAAAAATGTTTTTGCATCGTATAATTTGGTTTATATTAAAGCTAAAATTAACAAACATTAAAATTTCGGCAGTGTAAAATAAACTATATAAATTCCTTTTTGTCTGCTATAAACTTATTACACAGTTCTAAATTAAATTTAAATAAAAAAATCCCTTTAATGAAATTTATCTGAATTGATTTAATTCATTTAATTCTCATTTAATTCTATGATAAATAAATTCATTAAAGGGATTAATATAATAAATTTTAGAATAAATAAAGTTTATTTATTCTAAAATAATTTATTTTGAAGCAGGTACAAAATGGTCTCTTCTGTTCATAGCGTAACAAACTCTTGTATGAGCATTGCATAAAGGTTTTTCTTTGCCAAAGCTTATTGTTTTAAGTCTGCCTGAATTTATGCCAAGGTCTTGTAAATATGCTTTTGCAGCATTTGCTCTTCTCCAACCTAGTGCCAGATTATAGCTTTCCGAACCTCTTCTATCGCAATTACCCTGAATTTGGACAGCCGTATTTCTATGATATTTTAAATATATTGCATCTTTTCTTAAAATCATCTTGTCAAGAGGGGTAAGAATAGATTTGTTAAATGCAAAATGGATATTGTTGTTGTTTGATTGAATATTGTAAGATGCAAGCCATGGATACTTTCTTAAATAAGGATTTACTTTTTTAGTGATTACGGGTTGCGTCGGCTGCTGAACTGCAACTGCCGGTTTTTTTGCAGGTGGCAAAGCGCTTGAAGATACTTTTGTTATTTTTGGAGCGCAGCCCGAAAGAACTGCGGATACTCCAAAAACCAATCCAAGAATAGATAATCCTATCTTTGTTTTTTTGTTCATTTTACTCTCTCCTTAAAAATAAAATTAATAAATTAGTTTAAAAATTTTAAAACTCGCATTAATTTTTATTAATATAAATAATAAAACATACTTTCAGTATAATTATAATAAATAATTGAACAAAATATAAATTATCTTCAAACTATTTTAATATAATAAATTATTAATATATTATTAATTATACATTATATTAATATTATAACAAATACATTTAATTTTAATATATATTTATTATAAATCTTTTTTATACATCTATATTATAATTTATTATAATAATAATTATAATAATAAATTATAATAATAAATATTGAATAGGCTATACCTCCGTCATTAAATAGAAACTATTAATATAGAAATCATAGAAATTATGAAATTATAAAAAATTAAATAAGTTGTTTAAATACAAAATATATAATAATTATTTTAGCTTACAATTTATATATATCATTATTTGAAAAAAAATCAATATTTTTTTTATTGACTTGTTGAAATATTTTTTTTATATGATAAGCTTTAGTTATGGATAATTATTCTATCAATAAAAAAATTAATTTTAAAAATAATATTACCTTAAATCACCGTTAGAAACTATTAAAATTGTTTTAACATAAAAAATAAATTTATAATGGTGATTTAAGATATTAATTAAAATAATTAAAATTAAGGAGGTGCAAAAACATGAAAATCAGTTACGAAAAACCCATATTGGAAAGTTTAGATGCTGAAGAATTTTACTTAAATCTAATGGAAAATTACGGAATTAAAGATTCGTGTTATTCTTGAAAATCCTGCAAGTGAAATGTGCAGTTGGCACATAAAAATTAAGCGTCTTATTCTTTGAATAGTATAACTAAAGAAAAGACGCTTAATTTATTTTGTTATATTTTTTGATTTAATTAATTATTAATTATTGATATGCAATATTCTATAATTGCAATAAATAATTTAAGTTGAATATAATATATCGGTTGTTTTATTTATATTGTTTTATTAATTATTTTTTTTAAATCTTTTATATCTTTTCTTGCATTAATTTCAAAATTATTGTCAATATTAATATTATTTTTTATAATTATTTCGTCAAGAGCAATTTTATATTTATTATTAACAGCTATATCTATAAGCATATCACAGAATTGAAAATTTTTAGGTAAAATACTTCCATGCGCATATGTACCGTAAAAATTATTAGAAATTGCTCCCTCGGTTTTATCTATTCCGTTATTGCCAAACCCAAACAGAACTTTTCCAAAGTTTTGTTGTGATTCGGATAAATATGTTCTTCCTCCATGATTTTCAAATCCCACAATTATAATATCTTTGAAAACTGAAGCAATATTTCCTGTCAATCTGGGTTTTTCAGGTTCCGCTGCCGTATACCCGTCAAAAATAGAAATACCTTCGATTATTTTATCATCTAAAGTTTTATAATAATTAAGTAAAAGCTGGTAGCCTCCGCAGATTGCAAGCATTATTTTACCTGTATCTTTAGCATCTTTAAGCATATTTTTTTTGTTAGCTATAAAATCTTGATAAATCAAAGCTTGTTCGGAATCTTGTCCGCCTCCTATAAACATAATATCGGTCTTATTTATATCAATTTTGCCACCTATAGAACATGGCTTGATATCCACGCTTATTCCGTATAATGAAGCTCTATATTTAAAATAAAGAATATTCCCTCTATCTCCGTAAATATTCATTATTTCGGGATAAAGATCAATAGCGTTCAGATTTAGCTTTAAGTTATAATTCATTTTAATTTTTATTATTTATTTTAATAATTATATTATTATGATAAAATATTCATAATTCAATTGTAAATGTTTTATCATAATAATATAATTAAATTAATAAAATGTCGTAAATTTTAAATAAATTAAGTTTTAAATAAATATAATATAATATTTTAATAAATTTAATACAAAAATAATATCATGAAATTAGTGCATGCAGCTGTAAAAACTAAAGACTTAAATCAATCATTGACTTTTTATACTAATATATTAAATCTAAAAATTAAAGAAAAAAAATATATTAAAGCTCATAAAGCAACTTTAGTTTTTTTAAAAGATGAAGAATCAGACTTTGAGTTAGAACTTATTCATGAAGAAAAAGAAAATTTACATTCTATATTTACAAATGACAAAGATTGCAGTTTTGCCCATTTTGCTTTTATGACCGATAATATTGACAAAGATTTTGTTACTATGAAAGAAAAAGGCGCAATATTTACAAGAGAGCCTTTTTATTCGCTTGATAAAAGCATGAAACTTGCCTTTATTAAAGACCCTAATGATATTATGATAGAATTAATACAATATTTTTAAATTATCTATTTTTAATTAATTTTATTTATCTCTATTTATTAATTTATTATTTATTTATATCTTAATATATAAATATTTTAATTAATTAATTTTTTATTTTTATAATTTATTTTTCAACATTTACGGCATTGTACTCGACCCTTACTACCGTATCAAGTCCGCCTCTTGATTCAAATTTTGCCTCAATTTTCATATGTTCTGGTTCTAATAAGTTTACTAAATCATTTAATATTCTGTTTACGGCGTGTTCTTGAAGTATTCCTATATTTCTGAAAGATAGCAGGTAATATTTCAATGATTTCATTTCAACAAGATGATTGTTAGGCGTATATGTTATATTAAGCTCTGCGGTATCGGGTAGTCCGCTCCAAGGACAAACGGAAGTAAATTCTTTTGTTGTTATAGAAACTTTAGTTTGGCTTAAAGGATAGTCAAAAGGAATTGTTTCTAAAACTTTCACGTCTGCGCTATCTTCGGTTTTAATGTCGAATCTTTTTTCTTTATATTTATTATCGTCATAGTGGTTGTATTGTTCGTATAAATTTGCCATATATATTAGCATTCTCCTTAAAATCAAGCAATTTTATAATTGAAATTATTTGACCGTCTTATAAAATAAAATATCAACATCAGTTAAAATCAAGCAATTTTATAATAATTATTATAAAAAATTTTCTATATTTTTATAAATATTTTATATTGTTTTGTATAAGTTTTAAAAAAAATTAATAGCCGATATTCATATTTTTATTAGTCTTTCTTTCTTTTTTATTTGATAATATATAATTTTTAATTTAATATATTTATATACAAATATATATAGAAAAATAGATTATTTTGTTAGAATATAATTTTATATAATATAGCATAAAAAATTTTGTTTTTAAATTAATAAATTATTGCAACTAACATATTAATCATATTAATTAAGCAAAAAAGTTTGTCAATCTGTCAATTTAATGATGTAGCATTGTGAAATATAATTTAAAATATAAAATAATGGTTAAAAGAATATTATAATATTCTTTAATTGTTCAAAAATTTATTACAAAATATAATCTAAAACAGCAATTTAAAACAGCAATCGCATAACATTTTACATCTTTACATCTAAATTTTAATTTTATTAAAACTTAATATTATCTTAACCTTGAACTCAACCTTAATAAATATTAATTAACATTAAATATTAATATTAAAGTATATCATAATTATGTCAATTAATCAGCAGCCTATAGGTATTTTTGATTCAGGATTGGGCGGTCTGACCGTATTTAAAGAAATCAGGCAATTGCTTAAATATGAAGATATCATATATTTTGGCGATACGGCAAGAGTTCCTTACGGAAACAAATCAAAAGAAACAATTGTAAAATATTCAAAAGAAATTACAAAATTTTTATTAAAACACAATGTAAAACTTATTGTTGCAGCATGCAACACGGTATCAAGTTTAGCGCTTGATGAATTAAAAAAAGAATTTAATATACCTATTTTCGGAGTTATAGAACCGGGTGCCCGCCGTGCATATAAAAAATTAATTAAAAAAATTGATAATCATGAACACAATGAATATAATTCAGATATAGAAGTTAATACTATCGCTGTTATAGGAACTACAGCAACAATAGGAAGTAAAGCTTATTCAAATGCGATAAGCAGGTTAAATAATCATGACAAAGGCACTAATATTACAATAATAGAGAAAGCTTGTCCTTTGCTGGTTCCGCTTGTGGAAGAAGGCTGGATTGATTCGGATATTGCCAGCGAGATAATAAAATATTATTTAGAGCCTGTTATTGAAAGCAATCCATCGTCTATTGTTCTTGGATGTACTCATTATCCCATGCTAAAAACTATTATTTCAAAAATTATAAATAAGAATACGGAAATTATTGATTCAGGAAAAGAAGTTTCTATTGAAGTAAGGAATTTTCTAATTAATAATAATATGTTAAACACTGCATCGGATAAACCTTTTGAAAAGTACTATGTGAGTGATGATCCAGAAAAATTTAAACTGCTCGGAAGTAATTTTCTCGGTAATAATATAACAAAAAATATTGAAGTTATTATTGATTTTATTTGATGAAAAATTAAATTAATCAAAGAAATATTTTAATTTAAATAAAATAATTATATTATTTTATTATATTACTGCTTTGTTACTTTAATTATTTTATTAAATTTAACTTCTTTATAATGCATAAAAAATTATCAATAAATTATTTTATTTCATTATTTTTTCATTTAACATTTATACTATTTACATTAAATTTTACATTAAATTTATTTAGCTATTATAGATTAATGGCATAAAATATAAAACAGGTTTAAAAATTATGATAAAAAATTTTAGAAACGAATTAAAAAAAAGATTAATTTTATCGGATGGGGCTATGGGAACGATTCTGCAGCTTCAAGGACTTCTTCCTAAAGGTTTATTGCCTGAGAGTTTTAATATTTCAGAAAAGATTAATCATATTATAGCTATTCATAAAAGCTATGCCGAAGCAGGAAGCGAAATATTGGTTGCCAATACTTTCGGAGCTAATAAAATAAAACTTGCAGAATACGGTCTTGAAAATAAATTATATGAAATTAATTATAATGCGGTAAAAGCAGCGCAAAAAGCATCTAGCGGCAGTTGTCTTGTTGCTATGTCTTTAGCGCCTACAGGACAATTTATTTACCCTGTGGGGAAATTAACTTTTAAAGAAAGTGTTAAATTATATAAAGAACAGATAAAAGCAGGACTTGATGCGAAAGTTGATTTATTTCAACTTGAAACAATGATAGATCTTCAGGAAGTAAGAAGCGCTATTATTGCTGTGAAAGAGCTGACAGATAAACCTATCATTGCAATGATGACATTTGACAATACTTATAGAACAATTTTGGGTACTACTCCTGAAGTTTTTGCTATTACCGTAGACAGTCTCGGCGCCGATGTTATCGGAGCAAATTGTTCTGTCGGACCGGAAGATATTTATGAAATTTTAAAAAAAATGGCATCCGTTACGGATATTCCTCTTATTTCTAAACCTAATGCGGGCATACCGTCTTTAGTCAACGGAAAAACTATATTTCCGGGCAAGCCCGATGATTTTTCTAAATTAATAGAAGAACTTGCATTAATAGGAGTGAGGATTGTATCTGCCTGTTGCGGTAGCAACGATAAATTCATTAAAGGAATGTCCGATAAATTAAAAATAATCAATAATAGCGAACTGCCTGAAAAAGGCATAAAAAGAGAGGCAGGACTTTTTTTAACCTCAAGGACTAAATTTATTTCAATCGGCGCGTATCATCCGCCTGTAATGATAGGGGAGAGAATAAATCCGACTGGAAAAAAAGAATTTATAGAAGAATTAAAAAACGGCAAAACCAATTATATTAGAAAAACTGCCAAAATTCAAACCGATGACGGCGCTTCTTTGCTAGATATTAATGTCGGGGTTCCGGGAACAGATGAAATTGAACTTATGAAAAAAGCAATTCTGGCGGCTTCTAATGTTGTGCAGACTCCTCTTGTTATTGATTCTTCTAATCCAGATGCTGTTGAAGAAGCTCTTATGCTGTATCCCGGCAAAGCATTAGTTAATTCTATAAGCGGCGAAGAAAAAAAAATAAATAAATTAATGCCGCTGATTAAAAAATACGGCGCTGCCGTAATCGTTCTTGCATTAGATGACAGCGGTATTCCAGAAACATCGGATGAGAGAATAAAAACTGCCTATGCAGTTTACAACAAGCTTACAGATTTTGGCATAAAACCTTACAACATTATGGTAGATTTTTTAACTCTTCCTGTAAGCGCAGGACAAGATAAGGCTTTAATAACATTAGACGCTATTAAAAAAAATAAAACTATTTTAAATCTTCCGACGGTTCTGGGTGTTAGTAATATTTCATTCGGTTTGCCAAAAAGAACATATATTAATGCAGCCTTTTTAATAATGTGTTTTTCTGAGGGTTTGAGCGCAGCAATAGTTAATCCGGAAGACGAACTTTTAACAGGCAGTTTTTATGCCGTAAAAGTTTTAATAGCTAAAGATTATCTTGCAAAGACATATATAAACCATTTCTCAGAAAAAGCAAACAGCTATAATAATGAAAAAAATTCAAATAATATAAGCGATATTCTGAGCCCCGGCGAAAAATTATATAACGCTGTTTTAAATGGAGAAAAAGAAGGCGTCGTTTCTTTTGTGGAAAACTTATTATCGGAAGGCGGACCTCCTTTAGAAATCGGTAATAAATATTTAATACCCGCATTAGAAGAAGTCGGAAGGCTTTTTGATAAAAATATATATTTTTTGCCGCAGGTTATGGAAAGCGCAGAAGTTATGAAAATAGCTTTTGCGAGAATTAAGAAAGATTTGCCTAAAAATACAAATTCTAATACCGTAAAAATTTTAATGGCAACTGTTGAAGGAGATGTTCACGATATAGGCAAAAATATTGTTGCAACACTTTTGGAAAATAACGGCTTTGAGGTTATAGATCTCGGCAGAAACGTTAAGACTGAAAAGATTGTTAAAGAAGCGATAAAAAACAAAGTTAATTTCGTAGGATTGTCCGCTCTTATGACTACAACCGTAGGTGAAATGGAAAATGTTATTAAAAAGTTGAA
This sequence comes from bacterium, assembly GCA_021794255.1. The sequence goes on from JAJYRF010000011.1 coordinate 14,405, forward strand.
AAAAAACGGCATAAATGTTTTTTCAATGGTTGGAGGAGCTGTCGTCAATGAAGATTATGCAAAGTCCATAAATGCAGACATTTATGCAAAAAATGCAATGGAAGCTGTTGAAAAAATTAAACAATCAATAAATAAAAATTGACAATTTCACAAGGGCTGTAAAATTTTTTAATAAAAACTTAATTGTTAAAACCTGAATAGTTAGAAAAATAGAAAACTTAATCATATTGCACAATTTTTAATCAATAGCTAAGTAATTAAAATATTAGAGTAATTTATAACTTATTAAAATTATTATGAATTTAAATATTAAAAATAACATAGAGATTATTATTTATAAATTTTTTAAGCTAATTTTAGTTGTAGTCTTAAGAAGGAGCGGCGATGTTCTTCCGCTTTATTTGTTGAGGAAATTAGATAATAATTTAATTGATAATTTTGCAAAAGATATAAATTTGATGAATATTCCTGTGATAATAATTACAGGAACTAACGGAAAAACTACTACTACTAATTTAATAGCCTCCGGTTTAAATAATGCGGGTATTAGAGTATGCTCAAATGTGAACGGAGCAAATATGACAAACGGCATTTTCGGGTCTATTCTTGGATGTTATTCATTTAACGGTAAATTTAATTCGGATATTATCGTAATTGAAACAGACGAAAAAGTTTTTCCTTACGTTATTTCAAAAATCAATCCTAATATTATTGTAATTACTAATTTTTATAGAGACCAGTTAGACAGATACGGGGAAGTAAATACTACAATGCTAAACATTAAAAATTCTATAAAATCTTTAAAAACTTATCCTGTATTAATTTTGCCTTCAAACGAACCTCTTGCTTCTTTTGTCGGATTTAACACTAAAAATAAAAAATTTTATTTTAATTTTAAATCTATAAAAATATTATCTGATAATTCTGATAATATTTTTATAGAAGGCTCTGTCAAAAAAATTAGCGGCGGTACCGCTTTAATCGATGCAATCTCTTGCCCTCAATGCGGAAGTATATTGGCTGCATATTTTAGCGATAAATACGCTATAATCAATTATTGCTGTAATTCTTGCGGATATAAAAGCAATACTTCCGATATAGAAGCAGAAATACTTGAAGATGATTATTTAAATTTTAGCTTTCATAATGCTGAAGAATTTGCTTCTAAAATAAAAAGCAATAATATTTCCGATAAGCAAAATAATCTTAATAAAAATTGTCTTATCAATAATAATAATAATAATAATGATAATGATAATGATAAAAGTAATTGCACTATAGATAGTATAAATAATTATATTATTAATAATAATATTAACGGAAATTTCAGCTTTAAACCGTCAATTCAGGGATATTATAATGTATTGAATTATATGGCTGCTTTTTTAGCTTTAAAATATTACGGTTTAAATGATGAAACAATTAGAATATCTTTTGAAAACTATCTTACAAAATTTGGCAGGTCTTTTAAAAAAACATTTAAAGGAATAGAGTGCAGCGTAGATTTAGTAAAAAATCCTTCAGGATTTAACAATGTGTTGGAAAAAATATTTGAAAAAAATTATTATTATATAAATGCTTTATTTGCTTTTTCGGATAGAGATGCCGACGGCAGAGATGTTTCGTGGATATGGGACGTTAATTTTGAAAAATATATTGATAAATTCAATAATATTATAATTGCGGGTCTTAGACCTTACGATATGGCTATAAGACTTAAAACGGCAGGAATAGATGCCAAAAAAATAAAAATAAATTATAATACAAGGAAAGCATTTTATGAAATTATAAATATAAGCAATAATAATGATGCACACAATAATAATGCAAACGATGTTCAAAAATTAAGCAGAGTTTATATATTTTCTACTTATACGGAACTTTCCAATTTAGAAAAAATTATTGTATAATAAAAACATTATCTATAAACTTTTAATTTATACATTTATATATAAAATATTATGAATCCATATTATTATATGATTTTTGCCGTTGTTTTTTCGTCATTTGGTCAGCTTTTACAAAAAATAGGATCTGGAAAAGTTAAAGATGAACATTTAAAGGTGGGCTTTAAATCTATTCTTGTATTTTTAAACCCTTTTATTTTTACCGCTCTCATACTTCTTTTTTTTGCTACTTTGTTTTATCTTATAGCTTTGTCTAAACTTCCGCTGTCGATTGCTTATCCGCTATTATCAAGCGGCTATGTGCTGGTGCTTTTGCTTTCAAAATTTTTTTTAAGAGAAAAAGTCGGAATTAAAAGATGGCTTGGAGTTTTTGTTATTATTACGGGAATATGCATTGTTTTTTTATCCGGCATATAAATTAAATTAAATTAAAATTAAAATTAGATTAAATCAACAAAGCAATAAATAATATTAATTAATTAACAAATAAACAATAAAGTCGTTTAAATAAAATAATTTAAATAAAATAAAATGAACGTATTATCATCAAAATCTTTTATTGTTTCTATAAAAAAAATGAACGAAGCTGATTTATTAATTATTTATGTTACCGAGGATTATGGAAAAATTGTATGCTTTGCCAATAATGCAAGAAAAAGCAGAAAAAGATTTCTCGGAAAACTTGAACCTGCTATGCTGACTAATATTAAATTTTACGAGAAAGCAGGGATGTCTTTGGCAATACTTTATGAAGTAGATTCTATTGAGGAATATAAAAATATCAGAAAAAATATTGATGCTTACATATCTATCTCAAAGATGTTGGAAATTACAAAAGCATTAGTTCCCGAAAAAGACAAAAACATAATGATTTTTAATTTATTGAGAAATACTTATTTGAGTTTAGATAACGCTGTAGGAAACAATTGCGGCGAAGATATTATTTTTAAACATGAACTTTATTTTATCGCTAATTTTTTAAAATATCTCGGTATATTTCCTAATTTTACGACTTGTACATTATGTTCGCAAAAAAATATTGATAATTATTTTGCTTTTAGTATAGCTAAGGGCGGAACAGTTTGCAATAATTGCGCTAAAACCGTAAAAACAGTAAATTTATCTGCTAATGCTATTAAGATAATTAATCTTATGGTAAATTCCAATACTTCTATTATTTCCAAATTAAGCGTTAAAGAATTAGTTTTAAAAGACTGCCTTAATTTTTTAGAAAATATTTTATCGTTTTATGCCGGAAATTCTTTTAAATCATTTCAAAAAATATAATTAATTAAATATAATTAATTGATGAATAAGTTAAATAAATAAATATAAAAAATAAATTAAACAAATATAAGACGCTTTTAATCAATTAAAATAATAAATTATGTATAGTTTAAATGAATATTTAAGAAAATTTCCTAAAATTCAATTAATTTTGCAAGATAGCGATGTTATAAAATTAATTGGTGAATATTCATATAATGCCGTAAAAAATAAATTGGATGAAATATTATCCGAAGAAAAAGAAAAAATAAAAATAAATTTGCAAAACAACAAAATACCTCAAGATAATATTTTTGAGATAAAACATTTTTTATTCTTGTTGCAAGAATATTTTGACAATTTTTCATTTAGCCTTAAAAGAGTTATTAACGGGACAGGGGTTGTTATTCATACTAATCTCGGAAGATCTATTTTGTCTAAAGCCGCAGTTGAAAATGTTTATAAAGTAGCTTCTTCATATTCAAATCTTGAATTTAATCTTGAAGAAGGAAAAAGAGGAAAAAGATATTCGCATATTGAAATATTACTTAATAAAATTTTAAATTGTGAAGCCGCTCTTGTGGTTAATAATAATGCTGCCGCTGTTTTTATGGCGCTAAATACTTTTGTCGCAGGAATTAAAAAAGAAGTTATAGTTTCAAGAGGAGAGCTTGTTGAAATAGGCGGGTCTTTTAGAATTCCGGATATAATGAAAGCGTCGGGAGCGCGGCTTATTGAAGTTGGAACTACCAATAAAACTAAAATTAATGATTATGAATCAGAAATAAATGAAAATACTGCATTATTACTTAAAGTTCATCATAGTAATTTTAAAATGACCGGATTTGTCCATGAAGTCAATTCCAGAGAACTTGTAGAAATTGGAGAAAAATATAATGTTCCTGTAATGGAAGACCTTGGTTCGGGAAGTTTTATTAAATTAGAAAAATTTGGTTTTCCAAAAGAACCTACTGCTCAGGAGGTTGTTAATACAGGAATTGACATAGTGACGTTCAGCGGAGACAAGCTTCTTGGAGGACCGCAGGCAGGTATTATAGCAGGTAAAAAAAAATATATTGATTTGATTGCAAAAAACCCGCTAAACAGAGCTTTTAGAATTGACAAGATGACTTTGGCGGCGCTTGAAGCAGTTTTATTTGAATATTTAGATATAAATAATGCTATTAAAAATATACCTACCATTTGTTTGCTTTCCCAAAATATTTCAGAAATAAAAAAAAGAGGCTTTAAACTTTTAAATAAAATTAAAAAACTTGAACATATTTGTAAAACTATGTATAATTTTAATATTAATATCGTAGAAGATTTTAGTATCGTAGGGGGCGGAGCAATGCCCGATTATAAGCTTAAAACATACTGTTTAAGCATTACTAATAAAATTTTTGAAACAGAAAAATTAAGCGAAATTTTTAGGAGTATGCAGATTCCTATTGTCGGAAAAATTAAAGAAGATAAATTTTTGATTGATTTAAGGACGGTTTTAGATATTGATGTAGATGATATAGTAGATAATTTCAAAAAAGTTTCTCAAATAGCTATTAAAGAAACTAATTAGTAAAACTAATTATATTATTATGGGGGGACTTGCTTATGCTATCTTCTAATGTACTAGTGTTAAACAAATCCTTTTTACCCGTGCATATCACTTCTCTTAAGAGAGCCCTTATACTTTTGTATCAGGGAGTTGCTAAAGCCGTTGATGAAAATTACCGCACATTTGCTTTTGATTCTTGGAAGGATATCGCCGTTTTAGACAAGACCCAGTCAGTCGGTCTTGTAAATAAATTTATTAGAGTTCCAAGAGTAATTCTGCTTATTAATTATGATAAAGTTCCAAAAAGATATATTAAATTTTCAAGAGCCAATATATTTCTCAGGGATAAAAATAAATGCCAGTATTGCGGAAAAGAATTTAAAAAAAATGATTTAAATTTGGACCATGTGATTCCGAGAGCATACGGAGGAATATCTTCATGGGAAAATATCGTTTGCAGTTGTATTAAATGCAACAGAATCAAAGGCGGCAGAACGCCAGAAGAAGCGGGAATGAAATTAACGCGGAAACCTAAAAAACCTGAGTGGTCCCCATATTATCATATATCTTTAACAAATATATTACATAAAGAATGGATGCCGTTCCTTAATCTTGTGGATAATGCATATTGGCATGTTGAACTTGAAAAATAAAATTATAAGGTATATAGTCAATGAATTTTATATTATATTATTTTGAAAAAATAGGATTTTATGTTCTATATTTAATAAATGAGTTAGGTTCTCTAATTATTTATATATGGAATTGTATCTTGTCGATATTCAGATATTCCATAAATTTAAATAATCTTTTTGATCAGATGGTTTTCATAGGCGTAGATTCATTTTTTATTATCGGATTAACCGGACTTTTTGTCGGCATGGTTTTATCGCTTCAATCTTATTATGCTGCCAGAATAGTAGGCGTTACATATATGATTGGTCCTACCGTTGCTCTTTCTATGACTAGAGAGTTAGGACCTGTTCTAACCGCTTTAATGATTACTGCCAGATGCGGTTCTTCCATGGCTTCAGAAATAGGCACTATGAAAATTTCAGAACAGATTGATGCCCTTGAAGTAATGTCCGTAGATCCTTATTATTTCCTTTCTATGCCGCGTATTATCGCTTCAATGATAATGCTCCCTATATTGTCCATTATATCTTCTTTAGTAGGGATATTAGGCGGCTATGTTGTTTATAAATTTTTTCTTGGATTAAACGGAACTATATTTGTGGATATGATTTATAAATATATGAAACTTAGCGATATTTATAACGGTTTGTTAAAAGCTGTATTTTTTGGAATTATACTTGCAACGATAAGTACATATAAAGGGTATGAAGCATCAGGGGGTTCTAAAGGCGTAGGACGCGTTACAACGCAGGCGGTTGTATTAAGCTCAATTTACATTCTTTTCGCAGATTACATTCTTACTTCAATTTTATTTTAACGTAATTTCTGTAAATGATAATTCTTGAGAATCTAAATAAATCCTTTAAAGGCGTAAAAGTTTTAGATAATCTTAATATAAGTTTTGAAGATAAGAAAATTACTGTTGTGATAGGCAGAAGCGGAGAAGGAAAAAGTGTTATGCTTAAGCATATAGTAGGGCTTATAAAACCTGATTCAGGAAGAGTTTTATTTAACGATATTGATTTAAATACTATAAATAAAAAAGAGTTAAATGAATTAAGAAAAAAATTCGGAATGGTTTTTCAAGACGGAGCATTATTTGATTCAATTAATATTTTTGAAAATATTGCATTTCCTTTAAGGCAGCATTTAAAATTATCAGAAGGAGATATTATAAAAAAAGTTATGTCGAGATTAAACGATGTGGGCTTAAACGGAATAGAATCAAAAATGCCCTCGGAGTTGTCGGGAGGCATGAGAAAAAGGGTAGCAGTAGCAAGAGCTATGATATTAGAGCCTGAGGTAGTTCTTTTTGACGAACCTACAACAGGACTTGATCCTATCATGTCGGATATAATAAATAATCTTATAATTTCAACGCAGAAGCAGCTCAAATATACAGGCATTATTATAAGCCATGATATTGAAGGGGCGTATAAAACAGCAGATACTATTGCAATGTTATATGAAGGTGCTATAATTGAAATAGGAAATGCCGAAAAATTTAAAACATCCGATAATCTTGTCGTGAGACAATTTGTGACGGGAAGTATGGTTGGCCCCATAGTTATATAGTTATATAGTTATATAGTTATATAGTTATATAGTTATATAGTTATATAGTTATATTATCTTAATTTGCATAATACAATTTTTATAATATATATATCTTATTTTAAAATTGATTATTCTTAATTTTATTATGTTTATATTATATTTATATTTGTTTAATAGCATTATCTTAGCATTTAATTGTTCATTATTTAATAATCAAATAAACGTAAATGAATAAATTAACCTGTATTGCATTATTAAATATATTATGAAATTAAATAAAGAAACAAAAGTAGGCATTTTTACCGTTGTAATTTTATTAATACTTGTTTATTTTTCTATGAAAGTGGGTAATATTAATATTTTTAAACCGCCTACCTATACTATTTCCGCTTATTTCACATCTGCAAACGGCATAGCAGTAGGAACAAATGTTGAAATGGCAGGAATAAAAATCGGAACGGTCAAAAGAATTAAGCTCGAACAAGGCAAAGCCCGTGTTTATATGGAAATAAATTCTAAATATAAAATTTATCCCGATTATATTGCTTCAATAAGATCTATGAGTCTTCTCGGGGAAAGCTATATTACTATCACTCCCGTCAATACTATTCAGTCATTAAATTCGCAACCTATACAACAAAATGAAATAATCAGAAGCCATAAGTCGCCTGAAAATATGTCTAATTTGATTTTAAAATTCGCTAAGACTGCTAATAATCTTGAAGATATCACAAAATCGCTAAAAAAATCAATCGGCACTAAAACAGGGGAACATAAAATAAAAGCTATACTGTCTAATATTGCGGAACTTTCCGATAATTTAAACAAGTTAGTATATTTAAATCAAAAGAATTTTAATGTAATTATGACTAATTTTGCAGGCTTTTCGCGCAATATTAACGGATTAACCGTAAAAAATGATAGGGCTTTAACGAGAACAATTCATAATTTTAAAACAATATCCGATAATTTGAGGCAGGAGCTTCCTGCTATTACTAATAATATCAAAATAGTATCAGCAAATTTAAGCGATATTTTAACTAAAAATAAGTCTAATATAAACAGAAGCCTTGTTCATATCAGGAAAGACACTAAACAGCTCCAGTTATCTTTAAATCAAATATACGGAATATCGTCAAAAATAAATGAAGGCAAAGGAACTATAGGTAAACTTGTAAATAGAAATTCCGTATATGATAATCTTAACGGTTCGCTTAAAGGTATTAATAATTTAGTCGGGGGTTTTAACAGTTTTAAAATAAAAATGAATATGAATTCCCAATATCTTGTTAATTCTAACGGATCTGTAACAGAAGTTAATGTCCAGCTTCAGCCTTCTCCTGGGCATTATTACGTTCTAGGAGTGGATTCGGCGCCTGTTAATTATGGAAATTCATTCGGAGAAACCCAAACTACAACTTATACTACAAACAATCCTCCGTCGGGAGAGTTTTATCCTTCAAGTATTACAACGAATACAACGCAATACTCTAATTCTAATACTCTTAAATTTAATGCAGAAATTGCTAAAAATTTTTATAATTTCACCTTTTTGGCAGGTCTTATGTATTCAACCGGAGGAGTCGGCGTTAACTACTATGTTCCTGAAACTCATAAAAATTTGAAGTTATACGCAAGAGCATTCGGATTTAATTCAAATAACGGCTCTGCGGAAGCTTACGTTAATGCCGGCGTCAGTTATACATTTTTCAGGCATCTTTTTATAGATACGGGATATGATGATATTTTTAGCAAAAATAACAACAGGTCGCTGTTTATCGGCGGCGGTATCAAATTTACCGATAAAGATTTGGAATATTTGATAGCAGGAAGTAAAATGCCGTAAAAATTCAAAATATATAATTATCCGTAAAATAATATGACAAATAAAAAATATAAATTAACTTCTATGACATCGGCTCACGGCTGAGGGTGTAAGCTGGGTCCGGAGGACCTTTCTTCAATAATTGATGATTTGCCTATTCTGCCAAATGAAAATGTTCTTGTAGGTTTTGGTTATAAAGACGATGCAGGTGTATATAAAATATCGGATGATAAATGTCTCATTCAGACGGTAGATTTTTTTACGCCTGTTGCAGACGACCCTTATGTTTTCGGGCAAATAGCAGCAGCTAATGCTTTGTCGGATGTTTACGCTATGGGCGGGCAGCCTATCACCGTTTTAAATATTGCATGCTTTCCTATAGATAAAATTGAAAAAGATGTTTTTAGAGAAATATTGCTTGGAGGACTGAATAAAATAAACGAATCCGGCGCTGTGCTGCTTGGCGGACATTCAATTGACGATAAAGAGCTAAAATACGGTTTAAGCGTCACAGGAATTTGTAAAATAGATGAGATATATTCCAACAAAGGAGCTATGCCCGGCGATGTTTTATATTTGACAAAAAAATTAGGAACAGGATTTATTGTAAGCGCTTTATGTACCGATTTTTTGCAGCAGTCTGTTTTAGACGAAGCTATAAATTCTATGGCAAAATTAAATAAAATAGCGTCCGAATTAGCTGTTTCTTTAAAAGCAGTAAATGCTATGACGGATATTACAGGATTTGGACTCGCGGGACATACATCTGAAATGATGATGGCAAACAAAACTTCTTGCGAATTACATCTTGAAAATATCCCTTTGATTAGCGGAAGTTTAGAATTGATAAATAAAGGAATTAATCCATCAGGTACAAAACGAAACAGAAAGTTTTTTTCCCGATATGTGAATATTGCAGAAAATATTGACGAAAGTCTTGTATGGGCTGTTTTTGGAGCTGAAACATCCGGAGGGCTTTTAGTTTGCATTCCCGAAGAAAAAACATCCGATATTGAAAATTTATTTAAAAATGCAGGAGAACCTCTTTATAAAATTGGGAAAATATTGGATAAAGCAGAAAATAAAACCGAACAAATAATTAACTTAATTAAATAATTAAAAAATAAGTTATAAATAAATTATTGATTATTAGATAATTATTATTTGTATATTTGGAAATAAAAATATAATTAATTATATCGGTAAAAATAATTAATAATCAAAGAACTAAATTATAATTAAATAAAGATTATAGAAATAGATTTCGTCGATAATTGTTTTGATAAAATTTTAAAAACTTTTAAAATTTTCTAAAATTAAAAGTTTTGTTTTTTTTAAATTCTAATCTTGATTCATCTATGAGCAAATTCCAATTTTTAAAATGTCTTTTAATATCAAATTCTGAAATTCCATAATATAGCATAGGTTGCAGCGAGCCGTTAAATTTTACGGCTTCCGAAATTGACTTCTTTATTTTCTCAAATTTAACTACGGCAACATCAAAATGAGTATGGGTCAATATCGCAAAAAAATCGTTAAAATCAAATCTGAACAGGTAATCTGTTTTTCTGAATTTTTGATTTAAAAACATTCCATAATATTTAATAAGTTTATTTAATTTTTCCTGTCCATATGCTTGGCCTATTAAAGCTAAATTTTCAAAACTAAAGTATGTTACGGAAAAAGTCGTGCTGTATCGTTTGCATCTTTCTGCCTCTTTTTCGGCAATTTCGTCAAATTGGCTTTTTAATAAAAAACCTGTCAATTCATCATATATTTTGTAGCTATTGCAGGAAGAAAATTTAATGATATTTTCTGCAAATTCAGTTTTATCAAAAAATATAAATAAAGTACCGTAAAATAATCCAAAATTATTAAAAAGCGTGATAGTTTCAATTTGAAAATATTTTTTTTGAGAAGCAGAATGAGGAGATGTTATATTAATAACTTTATTTATTGATGTTAAACCGTTTTTATTAATTTCCTTTATTTCATCAGGCAGGTCTTCATCAAAAGATATGCAAATATCGTCATTAGTGGACAGTCTGAGATTTTTAGCCTGTTCGTTCAGATAAATTATATCGCCTTTCATATCTTTAATTATAACAGATTTGCTAAATGATGAAAACACTTTGGCAAAATCAACCCCAAGCAAATAATCATTTTGCAATTTTTCATTTCCAAATATTTTTGTATCCATATTTATTGCCATGATAAATTTTTAACAAATAATCTTTCAAAAAGTTTGCTTCCCGACAGAGGAAAATTTTTTGAAATACCTATAATTTTTGATATATCTTTTTTTCTTATGCAATATTCTGAAATTAAATATTTTTTGCATCCTTCAAGAGAACTATCGTAAATATAATTTATTTTTTTATTCTTAAAAGGAAAAATATCAATAATATCTATATTTTCGTTTTTTATATAATTGCCGAAAGAACCGGATATGTAAACATCAAAATTATCGTTAACATCTATTTTATATTTATTTATCAATATTTCAGCTGCCGATTTTACGGCAGATTTTGCAAATTGAAATTGTCTTACGTCATCTTGATAAAATCTTATATCTGTTTTATTATCTCTATAAACAATAACTTCATTTTCTTCATTATTTAATCCCTTGCCGACAACTGAGTAGCTTTCCGACTCAATAAGTTCCGTAGGCATTATTCTTCCGTTCTTATCTATTATTTTTTCACGAAGTAAAGATGCCATTAAATCAATTATACCGCTTCCGCAAATTCCTTCGGGAATTTTTGATTCGTTAATTGTTTTAAAATTAAATATTCCGTTTTTAAGCTCTATAGAAGATATCGCAGAATCTTGCGCTAACATTCCGCACCTTATATTTCCGCCTTCAAAGGCAGGTCCTGCAGGGGCAGATGTAGTAAAAATTTTATTTTTGTTTCCTATCGCTATTTCTACATTTGTACCAAAATCAGCTATAAAAACAGGATTATCTTTGTTGTGCATATCTAAATAATAAATTGATGATACGGTATCGCCTCCGACAAACCCGTCTAAGATAGGGAATATAAATAAATCGCTGTTTAATGTACCGATGTTTTTGTAGGGGATGAAATTATTAGGAGAAATTGAACCTGACGAAATTAAATTTACATCTATTAAATTTACATCTATTAAATTTACATCTATTAAATTTACATCTATGCTGCTATCTAATCTTAATTCATTTATGTTTTTCGGAAATACTATATTAAAAGCCGGTTTATAAGGAGGTTTTGAAAGATCGGCTAAAGGATAACCGCAAAAAGATAATTCCATTGCCGTATTCCCTGCAAGAGCTATTTCATTTATATCGGTCAATTCAATACCCCTCTCTTTTATAAAATAATTTAAAAGGTTTGCAATTGTTAATAATGCTTTTTCCTGTAATTTTTTAACAGATTCTATATTAAGGCCGTTTTGTATCCTTTTTACCGAATCTAATCCAAATTCTGGATATTGCAAGTTTAAGGAACTTTTCTCCAAAATTACTTTATTATCTTTTTTATCTATTAAAGCGGCGGCAATTGTTGTAGTTCCTAAATCAATGGCTATTGAATATTTTTTTAACGACATATTTATTATATGAAATAATATTTATTTATGCAGATCCTTTTAACTGTCCGCATCCGCCGTAAATACTTTGAGCCTTAGAATGTCTTATTATAACTACAAACCCGGCTTTCATTAATTTATCCTGAAAATTATTATAATCAGCTTCATTTGTCCTTTCATAATTGTTCTCAAGTTGTTTTTGGTTAGTATCTGCAGTTTTACCTGTGTTTTCAATATCAAATTTGTTAAACGGTATCAGATTAAATTTTACATTTTGCGGGGAAAATAATTTTATTAATTCTTTTGCATTATTGATTGTATCATTAAAATTTTTTATTAAAACATATTCTAAAGTTATTTTATTATGCCCGAAATATTTTCCGCTGCCTATAAATTTTACAATATCTTCTATGGAGTATTTTTTATTAATAGGCATAATTTGATTTCTTAAATAATTATTTGAAGCATTTAGAGAGATAGCAATTTTATATTTTAAATCTTTAATTTCATTTAATTTATCTATTATACCGCATGTTGAAATAGTAATTTTCCTACGGGCTATTCCTATAAAGTTAGCGTCGGAAATAATTTCAAGCGCTTTTTTTACTTCGGATAAATTATCTAAGGGTTCGCCCATTCCCATAAATACAATATTTGTAATTTTAATTTTTAATTCATTTTCTATTAATAGAAGCTGGGATATAATCTCTCCCGAAGTTAAATTTCTTTGAAAACCAAAGTTACCGGTAGCGCAAAAATTGCACAGCATTTTACACCCTGCTTGAGATGAAACGCACAATGTTTTTCTTTTGCCGTAATCAATAAATACAGACTCTATTGCAGAACCGTCATTCAGTTTAATAAGATATTTCATCGAATAATTGCCTTCACCGCCGCTTTCTCTGCTGCTGTTTGTAATCTCCGGCATTTTAAAATTAAAATTTAAATCTAAACATTCCCTTAGCGGTTTTGAAATATTTGTCATATCATTAAAATTATATATTTTAGCATTATAAATCCATTTCATTATCTGAAAAGCATTAAATTTTTTTGCAGAATTGATTACGCAAAAATTTTCCAATTCTTTTAATGAAAGGTCGAATATAGAATTTTGATTGTTCATAAAATATAGCAATAATTATTTAATTTAATTTAAAATTTTTAGATTCTTTATTTTATTTTTTTTTGCGCATTTTTATTTTTAAATTATTATAAAAATAATAAAATAAATATAGCAAAATTTTTTTATTTTTTAGTTAATTTTTATTGTATAATTTGCTATTTATATAATTAAGAAATGGTGAAATTTATGTTATTTTATTTGTTTAGTTTATTTTAATATTATATAATTTAATTACATAATAAAACAACTATATTATTCTTGAAAATAAGCGCATAAATTTTTATAATAAATAATAAAAAAACTAAATAAATATTTAAATATTATGAATATATCAAATTCTAATTTAGGAAATTCAGGAATAGATATTTACAATGAAAGTATTTCAATAATAAACTTATTGCTCGCAGAGGATGATATTTTTAACGGTAAATATTCAGAATCTGAAAAAATTGTAATAAAAAGAGTTATACATGCTTCAAGCGATATTGCTTATTCAAAGACTATGTTTTTTACAGAAAATTCTATTATAAATTCTATTAATTTTATCAAACAAAAGTCTAAATTAAATAAACCTATAAAAATAGTTTGCGACAGCAGGATGACTGAAGCGGGAATAAGCAGCACCGTCAATAAAAATGTTATTGTAGAAGCTCGCTGTTATATAGGATTAAACAGTGAAGAATTAAATGAAAAGTTTTATGGTTTAATATCAAATTATAATTTAAAATCAGAATTCAATAATACAAATAAAAATAATACTAATAATATTATAGGTACTAATGGAATTACAAGGTCTGCCTATTCTATAAGAGTTGCCGTTATTGAAAATTTGCCGGATTTTATAATCATCGGAAATGCCCCTACAGCATTAATAGAAACAATGAATACATGTAAAATATTATTCAAATCGCTTAATTACAAGCCGAATCTTATAATTGGCATGCCTGTCGGATTTGTCGGCGCTGACGAATCAAAAAAAAATCTTATGAAAGATGATTTTTTTTCATCCATAGGCAATATAGGCAATTTAGGAGGCAGTGCAGTAGCGGCGGCGGCAATGAACGCTATTTTAAAAGAGAGCATATAATGAATATATATTATTTTGTAAAATGTGAAATAAAACTTTAATCCTGCGATAGAACTTATAAATAGCATTTATTACAGGATTAAGGTGCAGGATTAAGGCAAAAATATAAAAATAAAGACTATATACAAATACAACTTTATGTATAAATTTATGAAAATTATTTACAGCGAATTATTTAATTTACCGCAAGTTATAAAAAAAATAAATAGTAAAGTTTATATATCTATTTTATTTTTTTTAATTTTAATATTTTTTGTTCATATAAATAATGCAAATGCTAATATTTATATGAGACACGGAAAAAGGGGAACTATTTATTTCTCTAACGTGCCGGTTTCAAACACCTATAAAGTTTTTATGATTACTGCTAAAAAACATCATAAAAATAAAAGTTCTTATAAAATATTAAAATATAGAAAATTGATTCAAAAAGCTGCAAAAAAATATAATATTAATCGGGGTCTTATAGAAGCAGTAATTAAAGCAGAATCGGGATACAGAAAAACCGCCGTGTCTGATAAAGGCGCTGAAGGGCTTATGCAGCTTATGCCTGCAACTCAAAGGATATTAAATGTTTCTAATCCTTTTAATCCGGCGCAGAATATTTATGCAGGAACAAGATACTTAAAAAGTCTTCTTATCAAATATAACGGCGATGTACCCCTTGCTCTTGCCGCATATAACGCAGGAAAAAATGCAGTTAAGCAATACGGAGGAATACCTCCTTATGCTCAGACGCAGAATTATGTTAAAGAGGTTTCCGGCTATTACCAAAAATACAGAAAAAAATAATTTTAATTTTAATTTAAATTTAAATTAAAATTAAAATTAAATAATTGTTTTAACTTAATATTTAATTAATCTTGAACAAACTAAAATAAATGAATAATAATATTTTAAATAATTGTTTTAATTGTTTTAACTTAATATTTAATTAATCTTGAACAAACTAAAATAAATGAATAATAATAATAATAATATTTATAATTTGCCTAACATTTTAACTATATGCCGGATATTAATTGTTCCTGTTATTTTTGCATTATTATTTTTCAAAAAAGAAATATACGAATTATATGCTGCTTTGTTTTTTGTTTTGGCTATGGGAACAGATTTTATAGATGGATATATTGCAAGAAAAAGGAATATTGTTACCACTCTTGGAATTTTTCTCGATCCTATTGCAGATAAGATATTAGTTATTACCATTCTTATTATGCTCATACCTTTAAATAGAATTCCTGCATGGATGGTTGTAATAATAATAATCCGTGAAATATTTATTACAGGTTTGAGGGCAATTGCCGGTGAAAAAGGGTTAGTTATTCCGGCAGGCAAAATAGGCAAATGGAAAACATCTTTTCAAATGTTTGGGATTTTATTTCTGCTTATATATTATACCCATTTTTATATAAATTTTGGCGCAATAGGATACTGGCTGATTTTATTTAGTATATTATTATCTATTTATTCTTCTTATAAATATCTTATCGGCGTTTCTAAAATTATTTTAAGTTAATTTTTGAATATTAAAATATAATAAAATATATTATAATATAATAAATAGCAATTACAACTTTAATGCAATAAAATAAAAATAAATAAAATTATGAGCAAAGAAAATGCTTTTTTTTGGGGATGTACAATTCAGGCAAAATTTCCTTTTATGGAAAAAGCTACGCGCTTAGTATTAGATAAGTTAGAAATTAAATATAAAGATATAGATTCTTTCACATGCTGTCCTGAAAAATCTTTGGTGAAAAATATAGATGAAACTTTATTTGATTTAACGGCTATCAGGAATATTGCTCTTGCAGAAAATGAAAATATCAATATTATGTCGGTCTGCACAGGCTGTTACTCTAATCTTAAACAGGCAAGAGCCAAAGTTATATCTAATCCCGATTACCAAAAAAATATAAATAAAAAACTTGATAAAATAGGATTAAATTTTTCAGGAAGCTCTTCCATTTTGCATTTAATAGAATATCTTCATGATGAAGTAGGCATCAATAGAATAAAAGCCAGCGTAAAATACCCTTTACGGGGCATAAATATTGCAATTCATTACGGATGTCATCTTGTTAGGCCTTCCCATGCTATAAATTTTGACAGCCCTTTTGATCCTGTAAAATATGACAATATTTTAAAAGCGCTGGGAGCAACCGTCGTAAATTACAATAATAAAATGATGTGCTGCGGTCAGTCTTTAGACAGAGTAGATGAACATGAAAAAGCGCTGGTTATGACCAGAATTAAAATGGATGCTATTAAAGAGGTCTCAGTTGATGCGCTTACGACTGTATGTCCATCATGTTTTACTCAATTTGATACCAATCAATTTATGCTTATAAAAGAAGGTTCAAAATACGATATACCTGTTATTACATTAGAAGAGCTTATGTGTTTTGCTTTCGGAATAGAAGGAACCGAAGAACTTATTGAAATGCATAAAGTAAAGGCAAAAAAATTTATTGATAAATTTAATTTAACAAAGATATTTAAAGATTATTCGCTAATGTTTGATAAAGAATCTCTAGTTAGATGCTATGACTGTAAAGCTTGCATAAATGATTGCCCTATGTCGTTAAATTTTACGTCGTACAACCCTCCTTTAATAATTAAAATGATATTAGATAACGATGTTGAACGCGCTATGTCCTCTAAAATTGTCTGGGAATGTTTGGAATGCCATA
This sequence comes from bacterium, assembly GCA_021794255.1. The sequence goes on from JAJYRF010000011.1 coordinate 31,624, forward strand.
CCTGTTCCGAACTTTGTCCTCAGAATTATAGCTGGGAAACGGTATTGACAACTTTAAAAAATATTGCTATAAAAAATCATGTAAGTCCGCAAAAAGTAAAAAAAGCGGAAGAATTATTTTTTAAAACATTAAGATTAGGAGACCCTCAGGAAGGAGCAAGGAAAAAATTAGGACTTCCGCCTGTTAAAAAAAATATCGCGTCAGATTTTAAACAAATTTTAGATGAAAATATTTTGTAAAAAATTATCGGCAATTTTGAGATTGTATAAAACATACATATATGTTAATATATGTATGTAATTAAAATTAATTATAGATTTAATTTATATAGATTTAATTTATATAGATTTTTTAGAATAGTTTTTTCGGAATAGTTTATTCAAATAGATTATTCAAATAATTGTTAATAATTGTTTTGAGGATAAAAAATTGCTTAGATTAAAAAATAATTTTTCAATAGAGCACGATATTGCAGGATGCGGATTATGCGGTATTATAAATATAAGAAAAATAAGAACTAATGGTGAAGATATTAAGAAAGCCATAGCCCTTGAACATGACAGAGGGAACGGTCTCGGCGGCGGGTTTGCCGTTTACGGATGCTATCCCGGATATGCCGACCTTTACGCTTTTCATGTTATGTATGACGACCTTGCCGCTAAACATGATACGGAAGAATATTTTAAAAATAATTTTATAATTGAAAAGCAGGAATCCATACCTGTTTTTAAGACATCTAAGATTAACGATAACCCTATTCTTCACAGATATTTTATGAAACCTAAAAGCGATCGCGAAGACAGATTATTACATGATCTCGGAGATGACGATTTTGTCGTTAGGAGCGTTATGCTGATTAACTCGGAATATGACGGAGCGTATGTATTTTCAAGCGGAAAGAATATGGGAGCTTTTAAAGGGGTTGGCTATCCGGAAGACATTGCTGATTTTTATATGCTTGATAATGTTGAAGGATATATGTGGACGGCTCATAACAGATTTCCTACCAATACTCCCGGATGGTGGGGCGGGGCTCATCCATTTACTTTGCTTGATTGGTCAATCGTTCATAACGGCGAAATATCTTCATACGGAATTAATAAAAGATATCTTGAGATGTTTAAATATAATCTGGCTTTAAAAACCGATACGGAAGTTATAGCATATATTCTGGATCTGCTTATAAGAAAGCATGGACTTCCAGTAGAATTAGCAATGAATGTTTTAGCCGCTCCTTTTTATCAAACTATTGAAAAAATGGAGCCTAAACAAAAAGAACTTTATACTGCTTTGAGACAAATATACGGTAGTGCGCTTCTTAACGGACCTTTTGCAATTATATTAGGATATCCTGACGGAATGGTTGCATTAAACGACAGAATAAAACTTAGACCTCTTGTTGCAGGAACTAAAGGAGATTTTACATATATAGCTTCCGAAGAAGCATCTATTCGTGAAATTTGTCCTTCTCCAGATGTTGTCTGGTCTCCTAAAGCAGGTGAACCTATTATAATAAAAACTATAAATACTGAAAATATATCTCAAAAACAAAGGTTGATTATTTCATGACAAAATCATCATTTACAAATATACAATCTGAATATTTAGCTGTTATAGACCACGCAAAATGTGTAAGATGCAAAAGATGCATCCAAAATTGCGGCTGGGGAACATATAGTTTTGGCGGCGACAAAATTATAGCTGACCATTCTAAGTGTGTTGCATGCGGAAGATGCTATACATATTGCCCGGAAGGAGCTATATCTATATTAAAAAATCCGACTGTTATGCGCGAAAACGGAAATTGGCAAGATTACCATATAAAAAATATTTGGAGGCAGTCTGAAACAGGAGGTATTGCTATATCAGGTATGGGAACTCCTTTAAAATACAAAAAGTATTTTGACCATATTTTATTAGATGCATGTCAGGTTACAAATCCTCCGATTGATCCCTTGCGCGAACCTATGGAATTAAAAACTTTTCTCGGCAAAAAACCGTCTAAGCTTGAATTAGATTTTAACGAAGATGGTCAGCCTGTTTTAAAAAATCCGATGCCTCCTCAAATAGAACTGTCTACGCCTTTTATATTTGCCCCGATGTCTTACGGCTCAATATCCCTGAATGCTCAAAAAGCAATGGCTTTAGCTGCAAGAGCATTAGGAATAGTTATGAATATAGGAGAAGGAGGATTGCATGACGAGATGGTTCCTTTCGGCAAAAATATTATTGTTCAGGTAGCTTCTGGCAGGTTTGGCGTTAATAGAGATTATTTAAACAGCGGAGTTGCAGTGGAAATAAAAATAGGACAGGGTGCAAAACCGGGCATAGGAGGTCATTTGCCAGGAGAAAAAATTGGAGCGGATATATCTAGGACAAGAATGATACCTGCCGGAACAGATGCAATATCTCCTGCGCCGCATCATGATATTTATTCCATTGAAGATTTAAGGCAGCTAATTTATGCTATAAAAGAGGCTATTAATTATGAAAAACCTGTTTCGGTTAAAGTTGCGGCAGTTCATAATATTGCTGCTATTGTTAGCGGAATTGTAAGAGCGGGAGCCGATATTGTATATATTGACGGATTCACGGGAGGAACTGGAGCAGCGCCTATAATAATTAGAGATAATGTAGGCATACCGATTGAAATTGCTCTTGCTCAGGTTGACCAAAGATTAAGAGAAGAAGGAATTAGAAATGATGCTTCTTTGATAGCGGCAGGAAGTATCAGATCAAGCGCCGATGCGGTAAAAGCGATAGCATTAGGTGCGGATGCCGTAGCTATTGGAACCGCAGCCCTTGTTGTTATGGGGTGCCATATATGCGGAAAATGTCACACTGGAAACTGCAGCTGGGGAATTACGACTCAAAGAACTGAATTAACTAGAAGACTTGATCCTGAGGAATATGGAGAAAAACTTTATAATTTGATTAATGCATGGAGCCATGAAATAAAAGACATTCTTGGAGCTATGGGGGTAAATTCTATTGAAAGTTTAAGAGGCTCCAAAGAGAGACTGAGAGGAATTGAATTGACAGATTTAGAATTGAAGGCTCTCGGTATTAAACATGCAGGCATGTGATAGTAAAGATTAATTATTTTAAGATTTAATTAAACTGCGGTAAATAATTGCTGTTATAAATTATCTTGCCGATACTTTTATAATATAATTTAATTTTTTTAATATTAATATATTGTTAATAATTTGGTGGTTATATGATTATTGGTGATATATGATTACAGGTGATATATGATTACAATAGACGCAAAAAATATACATTATAAAGAATTAAATAAAATTATCAGAGAAAGTATTGCGTCGGGTGTAAAAAATGTTTTTCTTGAAAATGTAAACGGGCAATATTACATCGGGGACGGCCTTCAAGGAGACGATATAACTATTACGGTCAACGGAGTTCCAGGGAACGATCTCGGAGTATTTATGGATGGACCCTCGATTATTGTCAACAATAATGTTCAGGATAATGTAGGTAATACAATGAATGCCGGTAAAATAACTATAAAAGGGGATGCGGGGGATGTAGTAGGTTACGGCATGAGAGGAGGCAGAATTTATATTCGCGGCAATGCAGGATATCGTATAGGCATTCATATGAAAGGATACAATAAACAAATTCCGGTTATAATTATAGGCGGAAAAGTAGGCAGTTTTTTCGGAGAATATATGGCAGGAGGAGTAATGGTTCTTTTAGGACTTAATAATTCTGAAGAACTGGCGGGAGAATATTTTGGAGTCGGAATGCATGGAGGTACTATTTATCTAAAAAAAAAGATAGATTTTTCAAAATATTCAAAAGAAGTAGAATTTTTAGAAGCAAATGACGACGATATGGCTTTCTTAAAAAAATACCTTTTAGAATATGCTAATGATTTTAGTTTACAAGCTGAAGATTTGATTGGCGGTCCTTTTTATAAAATAGTTCCGTCAAGCGCCAGACCTTATGCTCATTTATATACTTCTTCATCTTTGTAAAATCTGTATTTAATAATTTTGTTTTAAATTATAACTTTGTGTGATAATATTAATACATAGCAGTAATAAAATTAATTTTGCTTAAAGTAAAAACATTTATTGTTAACAATCTAAATAAAAAAAGAAAAAATTTAATAAAAAATAATACAAATTTAAATATCATTTATGAATGACTTATTTATAGGATTGCAAAAGATGGATATTAAAAATTTAAATTTAATTGAAGAGAAGATTGTTCTTTTAAAAAATGCATTCGAAAAAATAAAAAATGAACGTGACAGATTATTAACGGAGGTAAAAATTAAAGATGAGGAAATTGATATATTAAACAATAAAATAAAAGATATTGAAACTGAAAACGATATGGTTATAAAAAAAATTGATGATATTATAAATAATTTGGAAAATATTAATTTAAATTAATTGTATAGTTTTTATAAATAAAATATGAATGATGTCGTAGAATTAAAAATATTAAATCAAAAATATTTAATAAATAGCGATAAAACTAAAAAATACTTAGAAGAATTGGCAGCTTATATAAATAATAAAGCAGATGAAGTATCTAAGAAGACTAAATCCGTTGATTCCTTAAATATTGCTGTTTTAACGGCTCTCAATATAGCTGATGATTATCTTTCTATGCAAATGGAAACAAATAATGAAAGCAAAAGAGTGTTAGACAAAGTAAATAATATATATAAATATATTTCCAATTCGTATAACGATTAACCTGTTTAAAGTAAAATAAAATTTATTTTAAAGAGAAAAACATATTAAGATTATAATATATAGTGTTATTTAAAGTATTTTCTTTCGCATAGGGTTTTTATAGTTTTCTAGTTTATTTTGATTTTATAGTTTATTTTAATAATATTATAAGTGCATATTTTATTTTGTTTAACCCTGCGGTGTTCGATTGGATTATTAAAATTGACCCAACAGTTGGATAGATTGGGATTGTCCCTAATTTTCTCAATGGAAACAAATTTAAATATTTGATTCCTAACGATGATTATTATATGATTACCACCTTATTTAAATAGGTCCAATTTTATCGTCCATTCGGCACATGTGGGGTTTTATTAAATCCTTTTAAATTTATTTTCCTTTTTTCTGTTCATTTCTTAAAAATCATCAATTAAATAAAATGCAATAAAACTAATTTTTTTAAATATTTAGTTGTATTTATTCAGGTTTGTCTAATTTATATGTACTCAAAAATATAAATAAACGAAAACGTTAAAACGTAAAAAACTTACATTATTATTTAAGTTTGTATAAATTATATGTACTCAAAAATATAAATAAACGAAAACGTTAAAACGTAAAAAACTTACATTATTATTTAAGTTTGTATAAATTATATGTACTCAAAAATTGCCGTCCGACAGGAGATGATATATAAAAGATTAAGTTTAGACAGCGAAGAAATTGTTTATTTTAGTAATATTATTTCTGACAAAACATATTATTTTATAAAACAGAAGTCTATTAAATCCGCTGCTTTTTATATGAGCATGAAAAATGAAGTTAAAATTGAGCTTGTTATTGATAAAATAGTAACTGAAAATATAAAAATTTATTTACCGTATTGTAAAAAAAAATCTAATATTTGTTTTTACAAATTTAAAGGAATAGATAATCTTATTAAAGATGATTATGGAATATTATCTTCAAAATGTGGTCGAAAAACAGATATTAATGAAATTGACGCTTTTTTTGTTCCGGGCGTCGCGTTTGATATATCAGGTAATAGAATAGGCTATGGAAAAGGATGTTACGATAAAGTTTTGGCTAAATCAAAAATGGATTCTATTTTTGTAGGTATATGCTATAATTTTCAAATTTATAACAGAAATGAAATTGAAATTACGCAAAATGATATTAAAATGCACTATTTAATATGTGAAAGCGGGATTATTAATTGTTCCGACTATAATTTAAAATAAATACAACAAATACATTATTATTTTATATTAATTAATAAAACTTAGACTAATACTTTCAAATAGATAAGGAGAAAATAATATAATGGCAGAAGTTATTATAGTTTTAATTAGCGCCGTAATTTTTTTTATAGGCGGATTTTTTGTAAATAAATTAATTGAAAATATTTCATTAAAAAAAAGTCAGTTTAAAGCAAAAGATATTATTATTGATGCAGAAAAAAAGGCAGAGGAAATAAAAAAGGATACTTTATTAAATACTAAAGCCGAAATCATAAAACTAAAAGAAACTGCAGATGAAGATATCAAACAAAAAAATCAAGAATTAATAAGGCTTGAAAAAAGAGTTACGGCAAAAGAAGACAATTTGGATAAGAGAGTAGATATTATTGAAAGAAAAGAGGTTGATATTTTAAGAAGAGAAAAAATCTTAATGCAAACAGAAAAATCTATTTCTGAAAAAGAAAAAAAAATTGAATCAATTTTTAAAGAAAAAACCTATGAACTTGAAAGAATATCAAGTTTGACTGTTATTGAAGCCAAAAATGAATTAATTAATTCAATTATAGATGAAGCAAAACATGAAGCAGCTAAATCTGTCAGAAAAATAGAAGACGAAACTAGAGAAATCGGCGACAAAAAAGCTAAAGAAATTATTGCTACCGCCATTCAAAGATATGCAGGCGACTATGTCGCAGAAAAAACCATATCTTCGGTTCCGCTGCCGAGCGACGATATAAAAGGAAGAATTATAGGCAGAGAAGGCCGCAATATTAGAGCGTTAGAGGCTGCAACGGGGGTTGATTTTATAATAGACGAGACTCCTGAAGCCGTTGTTCTTTCTTCTTTTAATCCCGTGAAAAGAGAAATTGCAAGACTGTCTCTTGAAAAATTGATAGCTGACGGCAGAATACATCCTGCGAGAATTGAAGAAGTTGTTGCAAAAGTTGAAGAAGAACTTAATATGGCTATGAAAGAGGCGGGAGAACAAGCTACATTTGACGTAGGGGTGCATGGTATCCATCCTGAAATATTAAAATTGCTCGGAAGGCTGAAATACAGAACAAGCTACTCTCAAAATGTCTATAATCATTCTATTGAGGTAGCATTTTTATGCGGAATTATGGCCTCCGAATTAGGCATAAATGTCAAACAGGCAAAAAGAGCAGGGCTATTACATGATATCGGAAAAGCGGTTGACCACGAAGTTGAAGGTTCTCATGCTATAATAGGGGCTGAAATAGCAAAAAAATACGGAGAGTCTCCGAAGGTTGTCCATGCAATAGCGGCTCATCACTATGATGAAGAACCAAACAGCGTTCTTGCAATTTTGGTTTCTGCCGCCGATGCATTAAGCGCCGCAAGACCAGGGGTTAGAAAAGAAATGTTTGAAACATATGTTAAAAGACTTGAAAATTTAGAAGCTATCTCAAATTCTTTCGCAGGCGTGGCAAAAAGCTATGTTATACAAGCAGGAAGAGAAGTCAGAGTGATTGTACAGAGCCAAAATGTTTCGGATGACGATTCTGTTATGCTCGCTAAAGATATTGCTAAAAAAATTGAATCTAATTTGCAATATCCAGGACAGATAAAAGTATCTGTTATCAGAGAAACAAGGGCAACAGAATTTGCCCGATAATAAAAATTAATATGAGTATTGAAAAAATTTTATTTATAGGCGATATTATAGGAAAACCGGGAAGAATAGCGGTCCAAAATTTTTTGCCCGCTTTAATTAAAGAATATAATCCAGACTTTATTATTGTTAACGGTGAAAATGCGGCGCATGGTATGGGTATAAATCCAACCATAGCAAAATTTTTATTTGATATGGGCATTGACGTTATTACGTCAGGGAATCATATTTGGGATCAAAGGCAGATAATAGGCTATTTACCTGGAGAAAAGAGACTACTCAGGCCTGCTAATTATCCTTCGGGAGTTCCCGGCTTTGGTTACGGAATATATATGTCTAAAAGCGGAAAGAAAATAGCCGTAATAAATCTTGAAGGCAGAGTTTTTATGAAAGGATTAAGCGATTCTCCTTTTACGGTTTCAAAAAGTATAATTGAAAAAATTAAAGATAATACAGATGTTATAATTGTAGATTTTCATGCTGAAGCAACATCCGAAAAAGAAGCGCTTGGTTTTTATCTTGACGGCGAAATTTCTGCATTAATAGGTACGCATACGCATGTTCAAACGAATGACAGTATGATATTGCCTAAAGGAACGGCATATATCAGCGACGCAGGAATGGTAGGTTCAAGGTATTCCGTACTGGGAACTCAAAAAGAGATAGCGGTTAATAAATATTTGACAAATATGCCGGCGAAGTTTATTCCCGAAGAAAATAATATAATGCTTAACGGAGTTTTTATAATAGTGGATGCAGATACAAAATTAAGTATATCTATTGAAAAAATAAACATTGATATATAAAAATGTATGAAAAAATAGATTTCAATAATAAAATAATATAATAACGTCATAATTTTGTTTGTATTTTTAATAAAATAATATAATAACGTCATAATTTTGTTTGTATTTTTAATAAAATAATATAATAATGTCATAATTTTGTATCTTTTTTATTTATTTTTTAGTAAGGTTATATAAAATATTAAAAAGTAAATAAAAATTTATTTATTTATTTAATTAATTAATTAAATAAGTAAATAAATAAATATTAAAGAAATTTAAAAAACATTATAGACATATATTATAGACATATTTAGATGAATAAAAATCAAAAAAATATTGATTTATTAATAAACGAACAGATTAAAGCCATAAAACGCGGTTCAGTTGAGCTGATTAAGGAAGATGAACTGTATGAAAAATTAAAATTTTCAATACTTAACAATATTCCATTAAAGATTAAAGCCGGCTTTGACCCTACTTCGCCCGATATTCATCTTGGACATACTGTTTTATTAAATAAATTAAGAGTATTTCAAGAATATGGACATGAAGTTTTTTTTATTATCGGCGATTTTACTGCAATGATAGGAGACCCGACCGGAAAATCAGAAACAAGAAAGCCGCTCCCTAAAGAAACTGTGCTGAAAAATTCTAAAACATATAAAGAACAGGCTTTTAAAATATTAAAAAAAGATAAAACCAAAATATTATTTAACAGCTGGTGGCTATCAAATATAAGACTTGATGAATTTATCAAAATTTCCTCAAATTATACCGTTGCAAGAATGCTTGAAAAAGATGATTTTGAGAAAAGATTTGCCGCCAACAGACCTATAGCGGTACATGAATTTATATATCCGCTGCTGCAGGGATATGATTCTGTTTTTATAAAGGCTGACTTAGAATTGGGAGGCAATGATCAAAAATTTAATTTGGTTGTAGGCAGAGAACTTATGAAAAGTTTTAAGCTGAGCCCTCAGACGATTATGACTATGCCTTTATTGGAAGGGCTTGACGGAATCAATAAAATGAGCAAATCATTAGGAAATACAATAGGAATATTTGATGAACCAAACGATATGTTTGGAAAGATTATGTCTATTTCAGACGAAATGATGCTGAAATATTATGAATTATTAAGTTCTATCGCAGTTAACGATTTTAATAAATTAAAGGAAAATATTAAAGAAGGTTTAAATCCGCTTATTGCGAAAAAAAAATTGGCTGAAGAAATTATAGAAAGATTTCATGGAGTAGAATCGGCGCATAGAGCTTTAATATACTTTGAAGAAGCTCATCAAAAAAGAATAAATCCCGAAGATATTGAAACAATAAGTATTGATATTAAGGAATGTATGATAAAAACAAACGGCAATATAAATTTTGAGGAAAAAATTTTAAGCGGTGATAATAATTTATATATCAATATAATATCGCTATTAAATAGTATTAACGCGGCGGCGTCAAACAGCGATGCAAAAAGACTTATAAAGCAAGGTGCCGTTAAGGTAAGGCTCGGCGGTTTGGAGGCGAAAATCCACGATATAAAAAAAGATGCAATCTCAAATGTGGAAAATTTTAAAAAGTTAGAAACAAATAATGAAAAAAATAATTCAGAAGAAAAATTATATAAAGAAAACGAAATTAAAATAAATTCTGACGTTTTGCAGCTCCCTGATTTTATAGATGAATTTGTTATAAAAATAGGAAAGAAAAAAATATATAAAATTAAAATAAATTGTTAACAAATCATTAAAAAAGCTTGACATAATTTTAACCGTATAATATACTTGTAAAACACTTCGAAATATGGCAGTTAAAAACAGCAGTTAAACGCAGTTAAAAAAGCCAGCA
>JAJYRF010000051.1 GCA_021794255.1 bacterium
TGGACGTTAGGCTCTTTTCTGCCTTTCCTCGCCGTAGCTTCGTGCAGGGAGCGTTTCTTTTTTCTTGCCTGCTTAATAACCGTTATAGGGATAATATTGTTTTTTACTTCCGTTATGCCGGTAATAGCTATGGCGTCGTTATAATGCCCTTTTTCTAATCCAAGACTGCGCCTGTTTATAGAAGTAAGATAACCATAGGTAAACGCAACCTTATCTCCGTAAATAGCCTTAAATTCGTCCATAAGTTTATATCTTACGGCGTTATACATTGCGGCGGCGATATACTGCTTAGGCTTTTTAAGTTTTGATAAAGCTCCTGTCTTATGTCCTTTTATATGACAGCTTTTATGTAATAATGCAAGATTATCGGGTCTATTAGTCCCGCCGTCCGCTCTCGGTATTATATGATGAATATGCCAGCCGTCGTTTTCTTTATAACCTTTATGACAAAACTGGCATTTGCCGCTTTCTCTTACGAGTAAAAACTGTTTGGCGTTTTCATAGCCGTATAGAGAGCCTTGCTGATATTCAACACCGGATACATCGGGATTAATAAGTTTCTGCATATCGAATTTATTAATTTCTACCTTTAACGTATAATCGGGATAATAGCTTACGAGTTCGTTAATTTTATTAACTATATGCCTTGCTTTTTGTTCTATGCTCGGCGGTAACCATCCTGTATATCTCCTGCGGTTATCGAACTTTGCCTTGCGGTAGCGGGTATTTCTGTTTCTTCTGCCACGTCTTAATACTTTTCTTGCCGCAAGTAAAGATTTAACGTCGGTTCTTAACCTGATTTCGCCTTTTTCTACTATTTTACCGTTATCCAACGCTACTGCGTATCCGGTAGTATCGCCGGGGTCAACGCCTACGGTTGCGTGCTGGACAATTTCGGTAGTGTCGAATAATAACCGGATAGTAAACGGCTTTTTCGATACTATTACCGCCTTGCCTTCTTTTAGCATACGCCTTACCTTGCCGTATCTTTTAGTCGGCATAAGCTGTTTTCCGTTCTTGCTAATTACTTTTACCATTTCTTACCTCTAAAAAGTTACTGTAAGTCTTCCATAAGGAAGTTATTGCCCATCGGCAATGTTATAAGCGCTTTGTTAAATGATGTTGACTGAGTCTTTCAACTCTGTTTACAGAGCCTCGATAGAGCCTGACGCTTGGGCATTACGTCAGGGTATCATCACGCAAATAACGTAGTATTGGTTATGAATCCGATACTGTGCCTAGACAACCAATTACTCTTGAACCTCACGGCTCAAGCCACATCCGAAAGGATGGGGTGATTGACTTTTTCTTTTAGTTTTTCTAATTCGTTTTGATATTTATATAATTTGTCTTCCCATTCTTTGGCATAATATTTTGCGTCGAAAATTAATCCTTCTAATTCTTTTATTTCTTCTTTTATATCCATAATTATTTCTCCTTATTATTTAATATAGCCGATATTATGGTTGATATATTCTAAATCCGTAAAATCTATATATTCTAATTTTTTTTCTCTGGTTTCTTTTAATTCCGTTATTTTTTGTGTACCACATAAAGGACATGGGTCCGTCATGGCGAATACTGTTTTGCCGGAAGCGGAATATATTCTGAGTATCGTATTTTTAGGAATGGTATTGAAACTACTTATTCTGATGTCCTTTTTAGTAATTACGGATTTATTTTTCCAGTCTTTAATTAATTTGGGGGGTTTTATGATATTATATTTTTTTGTATCTGTATCATTATTAGCGTAGTCAGGAAATTCTAGTGTTTCCGTAATCTCGATAAAATCAAATATTGATAACTTATATTTCTTTTCGCCGGCTATGCGGACGGATGTATTATTAATACCGCAAGCCGGGCATTTATTTATAAATTGGGATAATGTCGTTACGGGACCGGATATGGCTATATACATTACCGTTCCTTCCGGCATAATACAGTATCCGTTGGCTAATCTTTTTTTGAGTATTACGGTTTTATATTCCCAGTCTCTTACGAGAGGCGGGGCGGGAATTATGTTATATTTGCCTTTGTAATTCATTTAAATTCTCCAAAATTATATGTTATATGTTAAATTTATAATTTTATTTATGAATGATTTTGGTAATGATATTTTGTTTTTTAAATTTATTATATGCAACGGCAAAAATTGAGAAAATTACGGGAATTAACATAATTATTATTATGATATTTATAAAAGTTTTATATGTACTTATAGATAGATAATATTTTGATATTTTTGTTACGCATAATACAAATAATAACATTGATGATATGCCGAATGCCTCTTTAGGTTTGTTTGTGCTAAGTAAATAAATTATTGTGACAATCCAAAATAAACCGATAATTAATATTAATGACATTATATATTTTCTCCTTATTTAAGTTTAGATTTAGTATATATTATGCTAATATTATCCACATTTCGTCTTCGCTTATAACGTCGCTGTCCGTAAAAGACAGCGATACTGCTCTGGCTTGTTTATTATATACGACATCTTTAAGATTTTTGCATAGTATTTTTGTGTTCGTTTCGTATTTTTTGGGGGATTTTGTTTTGGCGTAAACTGTTGATTTTTGATCTAATTCTTTTAATATGTCGATTAGTTCTTTAACTTTCATATTTGTTGTTCCTTTTATGATTTTAATAATTTAATTAATGTTTTTCTTGTAATAATTTATTTAAATTAGGCGTTAATTTATCGGATAATTGTTGTTCTTCGATATTCGATAAAATTGCGATTTCTCCTTGGTCGGGGTTTCTGTTTTCTTTTTTACAGTTTATGAATATTTCTTTTTTTAGTCTTTCTTGTATTTTGATTTTTTCTTTCATAATAATTTTTTCTTTTTGTGTTATTTTGATTTTGGTTTTTGAATAGTTTTATTATATTGTGAGATTTTTTCTAGGATTTTGTTCATGATTTCTTTTTCTTCTGATTCCATAATTTTGTCTCCTTTTTTGAGTATTGTTGATTCATTTTGTTATTATTTTGTTTTTTGATTATTACTTTTTTTGTTATGTTATAATTTTGAATACTATGATTACTTTTTGTCATGCTTAATGTCATTATAGCAAATATGAAATAAGAAGCAAGTATAGTAACGAATATTATGTACATACTTTCTCTGTTTATAATATTTTTATAATGCATTATAATTGCGGATAATCCTATAATCATTGCTATTACGATTATTGTATTTGGTATGCCTTCCATTTTAATTGCTTGTCTGTTTGTAGATTTTACAAGACCGACTATTATCGCAGCTGCGGCAAACATTATGCCAAATAGAATTATTCCTGTTTTATATGCTATTTCTTCGTTTAATACTCCTTCATTTCCTAGTATTATGAATATGGAAGCGATTATGTAGATAATTATTACGATTCCCGATAATGATAAGTTTGACATTATTGATTCCTCTTTTTTGAAAAATTTATAAATAAATTATTCTGTTTTTGTGGATGATGTTATTGATTTTTTAATTTTGTTTAGAATGAAATTAAATATTTCTATTTTATCTTTTTCATTTTTTATATATTTACCGTTTAATTTTATTGAATATGTTATTACTAGCGCGTGAACTACTCTCGCCTAAGAGGCGTGAGCTTCCTGCTTCATCGTATGACGACTAATACCGGTATTCCGATATCCCGCCGGCTCATACTCCACAGGCGTAAACTCCGACAGATTACTGCCGTATTTTGAAACATATTCTAATAAGAATATTAATCCTTCGAGGAATAGATTAATACTAGCATTTATATCTCTATCATGAGTAATTCCACATTTAGGACATGTCCATGATCTTTTTGATAACTTAAGATCCTTATAAACATAATCACAGTTTAATGTTGAACATTTCTTTGATGATGGATAAAATCTGTCAACTTCGATTATCTGTCTTCCATACCAGGATGCTTTGTATTTGATCATGTCTACAAATCTACTCCATGATACATCCGATATAGATTTAGATAAATGCCGGTTTTTAATCATTCCTTTAATATTAAGATCCTCAAGAATAATAACTTGGTTATCGTTTACTATTCTTGAGGATAATTTGTGTAAAAAATTATTGCGTTGATTAAATATATGTTCGTGTAATAAAGATAATTTGTTTTTGAATTTAAGATAATTCTTAGATGAGGTAGTTTTGTCTTGCTTAGTCCTTTTATGGACTTTTCGATTTAACCATCTTGATAATTTAACTAACTTTTTCTGGGATTTAAGTAAGTATGTAGGATTAGGTATTTTGTGAGTTTGTTTATCGTTGATGTTGGTTCCGGTAGTGATAGTAGCAAAATCTTTAATACCTAAGTCTATACCAGTTGATATACCGAGTGTTTTTTTAGGTATATATGGAGTGTATTTGAATTTATCTATAAGCATATTAACATAGTATTTACCTGATGTGGTTTTAGAAATACTAATAGAATTGACTGTTTCGTAAAAATGTCTGTGAAACTTAACTTTTATAGATGATTTTAATTTAGGAATTTGTATGGTATTATTTACGATTTTGAAACTCTGAGGTATTACTATACTGTTATAAGAGTATTTCTTTTTAAAGTTAGGATATCCTGCTTGTTTAGTAAAGAATCTATGGTAAGCATCATCTAAAGCTCTAAGACTACCTTGCAGAGATTGTGAATTAGCCTCTTTTAAAAAAGGGAACCCTTTTTTTAATAATGGTAGTATTGCTGAGTTAGAATGGTAATTATTTTTAATATTATAGTTTTCGTATAAGTTTATTGTCCTTTCTAAGAAGAAGTTATATACGAATCTATGATATCCGATTTGTTCGTTAAAATATATTATTTGTTCTTTATTGGGATATATGCGGAATCTGTAAGTATAGAATTTATTATCTTTATCCTTAGTTTTATTCTTATTTCTAGGATTCATATATTGCGTGATATGATGATTGTATAATGTGATATTGTATTATATGATTTTGGTAATGCTATATATTAGTAATATTATACTATATTATTGTTATGAAATCAATAGAAAATTAAGTATTTTTTAACAATTCATCTCCCGCTTAAGAAGCGGGAGTTTTCTTGTTTGTTTTTGATAAATAAGGACATATAAATAGTTTTTAACATGTTCGCGCGGATATTAATAATTAAAGATAAATTTTTTATTTCTAGAATCTTATCTTTATTGCTTATGTTGTTTAGCCATATTATGTATTCTTCCGGAGTAAATTGAAATCCCGTATATGTCGATATTTTTAAATCGTTTGTTTTTTTCATGATTATTTGTTATATTTGTTAATTAAGTTTTTAGATGCGGTATTTTTGATTTTTATATTTTTTGCCAATGTATCAACTCTGTTTGAAATTTCATTCCAGATTGTTTTTATTGCCAGTTTATATTCATCTGAAATGGCGTAGTCGTTTAAAAAATCTTTTAATTTTTGCGTGTATTCCTGTATATTTGAAAAGTTCCATTCTACCGCTTCGTTTTTATCTTTTTGTTTCCAATCGTTAAGTTGTATTGTCTCGTTAATTTTTGGATTATCTGTTTCGATAACTAAACTGTGTTTAGTTTCCGTCGGTTCGCATGGATTATAATATTCGGATTCGGCGCTATAATGTATGATTATTAGATAACAAGTTAGCGGAGCCGTTTTGTTATTAATATTTTTGATAGTGAAATAATTGTTAATTTTTTTATCATTGTCGAATGTGTCGTCTTCGCGTAGTATATCTAAAAGATTAACATTTTTTATAAAATCGGTTATTTCTTTAACTTTTTTCTTGTTGTTTGTGTTCATTTTAATTTTCCTTTTTTAATTTTTTTATATTTTTAAATATTTCGTTTAATTTAATTGAATTATTTAATTCATGTATATTTTTAAAATCATAAGACGATAAACTATATTTATTTTTAACGAAATCGATATACATAGAAAATTCTCCATCGTTGCCCATAAAGTATGTTTTCCATGTATTATGGTCTATGATTTCTTTTAAATTTAATTGATTAATTGCTAAGTTATCAAAAGCTAAAATTAAATTGTCGGTTTTAATCAGATTTAAAATTGAATTTTTAATTCTTTCGATATTAAGTTTGACGGCATGATTTAACATATAATATGTTTCTCCCCTGCCTTTCTTTTTGTATCCTAATATTAATATTTTATTTATTTTATTGTCGATCATATGTTTTATTTCGTTGCATGTGTTTATGCCCAGAATCGTATGCATAACTATTTTATTTTTTAACGGTTTAGGCAGATTTTTAATATAATTAATAAAACTATCGTCGTAACTGTTATATACAGATATTCCGATTCCGTATACTTTGTTAAATAATTCTTTTTTTGTTTCGAATATCGTGTAATTAGAATTTTCGATATCTTTTTGGTTTATCGTGACGGATGGGAAGTTGTTTATTCTTAATTCGTCGATAAGTTTTTCTATTTCGGGATAATCTAAAATACAGCCACCGCCTATAGCGATTTCTATTCCTTCGGTATTTTTAAATAACGATAAAATATCGTCGATATTTGCGTGTTTACCTTTTACGGATGATGATTCGGCGCACCATTCGCATTTATTTTTACAATAGTCGGTTATTTTAATATCTATTGATTCCGGGTATTTTGGTTTATATTTAAAACCGCTTAACAGATCGAACCTGATTTTGGTTCCGGATTTTTTATCTATGCCGTAATTATAATTGCCGTTATTATATATGTTCATTTTGCTGTTTCTTTTTGTAGGGATTTTTTAAAATCGTCTATGGAATTTTCATATTTACCGAAAATATTTTTTATTCCTTTGGTTCTGGTAAAAGGGTTTTTGATGATTTTTCCTTTATGATTTATGATAATGTCTAGTTTTCTTTGATCTTCGGAATTATCGTTTCCGCCGACTATTATGATTTTGGGATTAAAGACTATATCCCATAGATTGTTTAATATTGTGATGATATCTTTACTGTTTTTTATGGATATTTTATCCGATATTATGCTTTGATGATCTATGTGATGTATTTCTCTGACGTCTTTTGCAAAATCTATCGGTATCATTATGTTGTATCCTAATTTTTCAAGTAAGATATTTTTAAATAAGCCCCAAATGAATTTTTGGGATTTACTGTATTGTTCTGTATCGTCATCGTCGTTGTTTAGTGTTGGGAACCAGTTTGTATTTAATATTTGGGATATTACATAATCTAATTTTTTTGGTTCCGATGTTAAGACGAAATTATCCCAGTCGTATTCTTCTTCCAATATGAATTTTTTGTAAAAATCTATATTATTATTTTTTTTGCGATCAGCTTTTTTTAATAATTCTTGTAAAGTTTTATTTGTATTATTTTCTTCGGTTAAAACTATCTCATGCGTAGAGCTTGAATTAGTTTCAAACATATTAAATCTGAATTTCATTTTTTTGTCTCCTTTTAATCCGTTGGTTATTATTTTGAGAGTCTATACATATTTGATCTACGATAGTAGAAATTTTAATTTATATTTATTTTTTTTTAATGTAGGGAACATTAATTTATTGTCGTGAAACTGATCTACGATAGTAGAAATTAATATATTTATTTATTTATTATATCTGTTATTTTATTATATTTAAAGCATTTTTGGAATATATTAAATATGCGGTCTATTGTTTCGGCGTCGTAATATCTGATTGCGTATCTTTTTATGCATGTTGTTGCCCATTCTTCTGCGAATTCTTGAGACATATTGTATTTTGATACCATCCATGAAACATAATCTTTGAAATATTTTTCCGCGTTTTTTTTATTGTCTATTTTCATCGCGGGACCTAATATTTCTTCTAATGTCGTATCTTTTGGGTTAAAAGTTATTTCATTTTTTATTTTTTTCATGATTTTTTCCTTTTTTATTTAGTGTTTTTGTTTGATTTTTTTTATTGCCCCGTATTATGAATATTAAAAAAGTAAATAAAATCATATCTGCAATTAATGTGAGTGATAAATTTTCTTCTTTTATATTTTCTTCATTTTTTATTGTTTTCATGGTTTTTTCTCTTTTTATTTAGTGTTTTTATTTAAAAGCGCTTGATAATTAATTAACAAATTATGTAATTTAACGGGCGTGTGGTTTATATTATCAGGAGATATGTTTATAAGTTTGTCGAATATTTTTGTTTTTTCATGAATATGACCATGGATATTTAAATCGAATTTGTCATTGATGAAGATTTTGTTTAAAGAATCTATATGGTATTTAAATGGATCCTCGTAATTAAGTAGGAAATTGTCGCTTGGATGTATAATTTTATAAATATTTTCTACAGGATAGTGGGAAAATAGTATTTTTACGCCGTTAATTTCAGCTTTTACGGCGTTGATTATTTTGTAATCGCTATTTATTATGGTTATGCCGTAATCACGATACATGCTAACGGCATATAAATCATGATTGCCTCTTAGCAAAAATTTTTTGCCTTTTAATAAATTGCAATATCTGTTTAATCTTGATTTGACGATTTTATCGCCGTCGTCGGAGATAAAATCTCCTAAGATAAAAACTGTATCCATATCTGAAACAACGGAATTCCAATTGTTTATGAGATATTCGTCGTAGCGGGAGCTTACCGAATTAAAATCTCCGAAATGTGTATCGGCGATAAGGAATATTTTGTCCGTTATTTTCATTTTATTAATATCGGTTGTTGTTAATTTTGTTTTAAAAGTAGTCTATCAATAATCGCTGTAATATCCTTTGATTTATTGATGGGGATATAAGGCAATCATTTTTAGTTAAATTGTAATCCTTTTCCATAAACTAATATATCTGCTTTTTTAATATTAATATTAAAAATTTCGTTTAATTTGTTTTTTAATTTAACATATTTGCCGTAAGAGTAGACGCCTATGACTCTGAAAACTTCTTTTTCGCATTTCACCAAGTCATTCGGTTGCATTTTATATCTTATTTTTTTTATAGACGGCTTAAAGCTTTTGCGGTTAAGTTGCGTGCATCTATTCTGCCTGCGGGTAAAAGAACCGCTAATAACATCCGTCCTTTCTTGCCAACTCCCGCCCGCTATGCAAAAGGCGTCGTTAGAATGAGATTTATTGAGTTTTAACGCTATCCTTGCGGACTTGGTAAGGTAGCCGTAAGTAATACTGACGGTATAGCCAAGTTCTTTTAACTTATTAACTATTTTCCACCGCAGGATAGACATTACCGTTTCCGCTTTAAAGGCTTTATGTTTCTTAATGGATAGCTTAATCTTGCCCTTGTGATACGCTTTATGACAACTTTTGCAGAGAGTAATTAAGTTGTCTGGTCTATTTCCGCCTATCTGTCTGCTTTCGATGTGATGAACATTTAATACCTTATCTTTGTTTTTACCATTACAAGCTTGGCATATATGGTTATCACGGTATAAGACATACTCCCTGATATTCCAAAATCCTGCTTGCTCTCCGTTTTGATATTCAACGCCTGATATATCAGGATCCTTAATTTTTTGAATATCGAAAGCAGCAGCTTCGACGGTAATCTTCGTAACTGGTAATATAGACTTAACAAATTCTATTGCTTTGATATGTTCGTTAAGCCTGTGTTCTATCGACGGAGTTAACCAACCGGCTTTAATACCACGGTTTAAGAATTTCGGTTTGCGATACCAAAGCCTATTGCGTCTTATCCTGCGGTATTGCCTTTTTTCGGATAAGAGCTTCGGTATATCCGTTCTTAGTCCTATTTCGGAGTTAAAGAGTTCCTTAGTATCCGATACTGCTGAAAGTCCGATAAACTTATAGCCGGTATCAACTCCTAATTTGGTATCTTGTTTTACTTCTCCTGTTGCATAAGTAAGTTGAATCGTAAATGGAGTTCTCATAATTACTTTAGCTAATCTTTTTCTCAAAAGTTTTCTTGCTTTGCCTGGTGTAGTCGGCATTAAAGGTTTACCATGCATGTTTAAGACGAATACTCTCAAGTTTCGTCCTCTCCTGCCGGAGAGTAGGTTTTCTTCGGGGTTGTTATTAACCGTTTTTAAGTCCGCCACACTGAGAGTTTCCTCTCTGTTTAATAACGGACCACAGTTGCTACGGACTAGAGAATCCGTAGGTGTGTTCCTTAAGGTTCTTGTTAATAACTTCTGCGATTTAATTTTCATGATTAAATGCCCCCTAATCAACCATTAGATATCTTGTCGTCACCGACAAGCCCCGTCCGAAAGGGCGGGGTGATTGACTTTAATTGTAATATTTTCTTTTTCGGGAAAAAATTTGCTATCGTCTGTTTGAGATAAATATTCGAATATTATGAGATTTCCTTTTTTTTTCATAAGCGATCTCCTTTTTAATTTTTATTTGAATGAATTTTTTATTATTTTATCTTTATTTATTTTAAACATAGGTTCTTTTTTTTCTAATTTTGCAATTTTTTTCATGTCATTTTTA
>JAJYRF010000014.1 GCA_021794255.1 bacterium
CCAAGACATGTTAACCCCCTTTTAAGCTGCTACGTTCGCGTTAATGGTCTCGCCAATCAAAACTATATTACAAGCCCCGCTTGTGCTATAATTCATATCAAATGAACTTAATCCATTTGTATTAAATATATCAGTTAGATTTCCGAAGTAAGTCATTGGAATTACATACATTCCAGTGTCAACAGAATTATTGCCAAGATACTGATTTTCGGCTTTAATTTCATTAACTGACATATTATTTAATAAATAATTTGATGTATTATAAACTAAACTTACATTATTTACTAAACTATCAGATGGCGTTGCAAATGGCGAACTTGCCGTATTAGTGACGAAAAGGAATAAAGATTTATAAGCATAAGAAGCACCGTAGGGGATACCGCCAATGCTTGCATTATTAACCGTTCCTGTTTCTTCTTTTTGATTTGCCTGTGCCAAACCCGCATAATATAAGGGTTCGTAAGCCTCTGCAATTGGAAAATAATTTGGCGGATAATATTCACAAGTTATTCCCAATGTCGCGTTAGTAATAGAAGCTGTTATACCTGATGCTAAACCACTCACGATGCTTGAAGCTGTTCCGAATTGAGCATTAATCTCAAAAGTGGAAATAGATGTATTTAACGTTGAAAAACCGATGATGTTTGGCGTTGCAGTATGCGTTCCTGAAAAATTGATAGGAATACGTATACTTGCTGTAAAATTAGTGCTGCCTGTTGCAGGTATTGATGCTGCAGGTATATTAAATGTTTCATCATTTTTAAATATACTTGTATTAGATGAATTTACTGATAAATCTATACCCATTTGCCACATTCCAATCTGAAACGCTTGTGAACCGCTTAACACTAAAAACTTTGAAATGTTATTTGCTGAATAATAAATTTGCTGTAAATAATCTAAGGCACCATGCGGAGCTACTGTGCCACCTGCTACTAATGCACCCGTTGTGCTGTTTGCAACATTTACAGTTAAATTTAATGTTAACCAGTGCCTTAAATGAATAATTCCTCGTGGTAGATTAGGATAATTGTCTGCGCCCCCCGCACTCAACGATGGCGGCGACAAAACTGCTACTGCAGTTTTACGCAAGCTTTTATATAGCAAAGCTGCATTAACTTTTGTTTGTGCTGTTGCCATTTTAACCCCCGATTAACCGAAAATTGATTTTAAGAATGTGACGTGATTTACTAAATAAACTACTGCTAAAGCAATAACTGCGACCCAAATCATATCTTTTGTCGACATTTTTTTACTCCTTTTTTAATTTGTTTATTATTTATATATATACATATACATATATCTATATATACAATATATCATATAATTTAATAAAGTCAAGTATTTATTTAATAATCTAACATTTTTTCTATAACTTTTTTATTTGATAAATCACAATCTAAATAATGATATTTTCGCAGAGCGGGTATAAATGAGGCGGAACTCCCAATGAATGAATAAAAAAACTTGACGTCAGTATGTTCGACAAGATTATAAATTATAAATTGGGAGCTTTGAGAGGTAAGGTTCCTGGAGATTTGGGACGGTCTTTGCGTTGAATAAATTATATTAAAATCAAAATGCCTTGATTGCATTATTGATTTTCTGAATGTTTTAGAAGTTTTCCACGGGCTTGTGTAATTTTGAGCTTCATCTATCACAAGCGTGACGGGTAAGGATACGTGAAAACGTGTGTAAATATCACTTGTATAAGCTCTTGCAATTTCACACATCTCATCAAGAGCTTGAATATCATCTACTTCAGTATTTGTATATAAAATATGAAATTTACCTCTATCAAGTAAATTCTCAGCTAATTCTTCTTTAGAATATGCTTTGATTTCACAAACGTCATCATATTCCTCATTCCCGTTCTCAAGAACAATCGCGCGTGGTAATTCTTTAATATTTTCATGTATCCAAGCCGTTTTACCGCTTCCGCGCGTTCCGAAGACCCCTATAATGCTTTTTGCGGGTTTTAATCTCATATTTTATTTTTTATATCTACTATTTTACCAGAATTATTTTTTGTAGAATTGTCAGGATTATCTTTTGTAATTTCAGCTTTTCTTTGTTTATATAAAGCCATTGAAAAGCCCCCTACAACTGCGACATCAAGAAAAAATCGATAATCACCGATATATTTCATCATTGTTCTGACAACGTTACTTACTGCAGTTTTGACAGGCTCTACTTCATCAATTTCTATATGCCTTAAATCTTTATTTAAAGCCATATATGTCATATTTGATAAATCTACGTAAAATTGCAGGCATTCATCATCGTCCATTTCTGCAATAGGTTCTTGCACCTGTTTTGTTGTAGCAGCAGGTTTTTCTTTTTTTTTTCTATTTATTGTTGGTAGCGGTTCTAAGTCTTTTTCTACCTTGTCTACTTCTTTAATATAATCTTTTAAATCCATTATAGCCCCTTTGTTAAATATTAAAATAATGGTCTATCTAACCAGCTTTCTTTAATTTTTTCTGATTTATCAATTTCTTTTTCTTTCAATTCACCTGGTAAATCATCAAATTTTAAACCCTCGTCTTTTTTTGTTTCTTTATTAAAATCATTTTTTGTATTCAATTTTGCTTCTAAATCCGATATTCTATCATTTAAGTGCTTAAACCCCTCAGTGATGGATTTTAATTCATCATCAGTCATTTTTGAACCCCCTTTTTCTTTTTTAAATTTTTTAATTCATCAAAAGCCTTTTTTTGAAAAACTTTAGCTTTATTAATATTTTCTCGTAATTCTATTTCTTTTCTTGTTCTTTCTAATTCAGCTTCTTTTTTCTTTAATCTTTCCATATCTGAAACATTACTTTTTGACATTGCTTACACCCCCTACGACTGCGATTTTGACATTAGAATTATTATCAAATATATCTTTGATAAATGTGACCATTTCTTGTTCCGATATGCTTGCCGAATGTGTCCAGATGTCCATTTCATGCAGTTTTAAAGTATAATTTTTATTGTTAAAATTCAAGATTACTTCCATCTTTACCCCCCTTTTTTATATATTTTTCATCTAATTTGTCTATCGTAGTTTGGAATACTTCGATAACACCCATAAAAATGACAGCAGGTATTAACAAAATAAATCCAATTATGTATAGTATTACACACAATAATATTGATACACTTCTTAGCATATAAACCTCACAATTTCTTTTCAATTACAACGATAGCATTCTTCAGAACTGGCGTTAATTGTGCAGTAATATTTTCAATACTTGCAAGAGTCGCATTGTATGTAGTTAAAGCGTTTTTAGCTAAACTTTCAGCTTCTGATACCGATATTGTAGCAGAAACTCCGTTTGGGGCTTTTATCACTATACTTGCCTGTTGCGCTAAACCGTTTAAGTTTTCAGCAATTGCTTTGATATCACCTAACACCTGAGAAATAATGTTAACAAAAGTTATTGCTTGCGGGTCTAATATGCTCACGACAGCTTCGGTCACTGGAATAGCATCTGTGAGTATATTTGTTATTACCTGTTCGGCATAACTCGTGCCTTTGATGATATCTTCAAAAACTGTGTCAACATCATTTTCTAAATTTACTACAAAATTGCTTAAATCTTTTTCTAAATTCTGAATTTCTGACATTTTGCCCCCTTTAAATTTTATTTATCAAAATCTTTTGCTAATGAGCCAATAAAAAATACAGCAATGCCCTCAATGTCTATAACAATATTTGCAGGGATATGAAACCCCAATGTGTTTGCTATGATTGGTATAATACCAACAACAGCGGGTATTATTGTTTTATAACTTTTCCAAAACATTTTTAACCCCCTCTTCTTCAATTTCAAAAAAAACTTTTAAAAATTCAGACATGCCTTGAGCTTGCGTTTCTGCCATCTCTTTAGTTTTTTTGCAAGTCATAATATGACCTAAAGTAGTAGTTATAGCTAATAGCTCACCGCCTATCATTGAATTAATTTTTAATTTTTGACCACAACCTTTGCAAATTAATTTCATAAGAACCTCTTTTAATAAATTTTAATATACATATATATATATTATCATATATTGTGGAATAATCAAGCAATTAATTGATTATTTTTCTGCATTTTTTGAAATATTTCATTAATTGAGAGCGGATTTGAATAATTATCGTGAATATCTCGTTTAATAAATTGTGCATTTTTCATTTTTATGCTATATTCTTTTTGTTCTTTAATAAATTTTTGTTTTTTATATATTTTAACCTTTTCACCTTTAAAATATGCTTCTTTATCAGCATCACAAGATATTCCTGCAGCGACAAAATGTTCTTTTTGTTCTATTGTATATCTATAAGTCTTAGATTGATAAAATTCTGCATTAATTATCTTACCAACCAACTTTAAATCACCTAATTTGTTTCCAATTTTTAATTTTTTATTAGAAAATACAGCGTCAGTTTCAATATATGCGACAGTTTCGGCATTTTTTGCAATATTATATATCTCAATTCTTCCTAAACTTGTAATATATGCCGACAAGTGAGGTAAATTATAATTATTTTTATTATATTTGTTCTTTTTTCGTTTAATAGCGACTGTTCTATTACATTCACTAACTATTTTTAAATCATTATCTATATTTTCATCTATTATTTTATAATAATCTTGAACATCTTTACATTGTATAATTTCTTGATAATTATTTTTATTTTCAGCAAACTTACCATATAGCGATACCATAGCTTTTTTTAAAAATGCTTCAAACCATTCAAGCTTAGTTTCTGTTTTTAGTTTATAAAGATATTCAATAAATTCTTTAAAAATCGGAGCCTTGCTTTCCCATTCTATGCCGTGTAAAATTTTTACTTTTGCCCCTGCTTCTATTGCCATATCTATCTCATCACCACTAAATACACCTGTAAATTTGTCGGCAGGAAAACACAACATATCTTTAGATTTATTATTATTATGTAATTTTTTCCAGAGTGGCGGCAAATTCAAGTCTTGTTGGTCTACTTCACATTCATAAAAACCTATTAAATTACTATTTCTTGTAAAAGTAGATATTATCCTACCAACAGGCATATCTTTTGTCATCATAGCCCCATACATCGAATTAATATCGTAATAATAACCTTTTTTTAATGTTTTCGATATAATTTCTGAACGTCCGCCCGCGTAAGCTTTTTCTATAAAATCTTTATTTAATGATGAGATGCCTCGTAGTGTTTCTTTTTGAAACCTGAACCGCCATAATCGCAATGCAAACGTGGCAGCGGTATATGACGGCAAAATCCCTTTTCCAATTTTATTATAAATATAAAAAAGAGCATTAAAAAGGTTTTCGGGGCGTTTCGGAAAGAAAAATGCAGCATTTACTAATGTGATTTTGTTTCTTTTATTAATAATATTTATAGACATTATATCAGTGTTTGTATAAACCGTTTTTACAGTGATACCGTCTATTTTATTTTCTACTAAATAATTAAAATATTCTAAATCATATGTATATATAAATAGCCCGCGATTTTTACGTGAACAATATTTAATAATGTCGGTAGGCTCTATCTTAACACTTAAATTGCTTAATTGCAGCATATTATTTTCAATAGCTGCAAATTTAGCAATATGTTCTTTTGTCAAAGCTTTCAGCATAATTTTAGTGAATATTAATTAATTTGCAAAAAAATCTTCTAAAAGCGTAAATGTAAATCTGATTTCTATGATATCTCTACGAAATGTATCTGACGAAAGCAAAAACGGCGATGGGTCGCTTTGTGCAAACTCTATCGAACGTCTCAATTCAAATAATAATAATCTTTTATCTAAATCGCGCATAAAATTTAATAAAAGGGGCGGATTGTTTTCAATGAATATCTTAGTATAAAAATATTTTACATTTAGATTTTTTATCTGAATAAGTTTAACAAGCACATCAAAATCACGTAAAACGTGATATTCGATGACTTCTTGTATTGCTTCTGCCTGTCCTGGCGCATAGTAAAAATGCGTCAATAATTGAAACTCCCTTTTATGCAGCTCAGGCAATAAATTGATATTTAACTGCTCCCAACGATAAGTTAATCCCAATTCGTTGAAAGCAGCTATAACCTCTTTATCGTCTGAACTGAACATAATAGGATTGTATTTTTATTAAATATTAGTGGTATTTTTAATTATATCACAAACCCTACTTTTTACAATAGAAAGGTTTATGATTTTTCCAAATTATTTGAGTTTTCGGATTAAAATTCTTCTTATGTTCCATCAGTTTCAATAATTGTGTTGAATTTATCAACACACAACTAACCAATAACATCGTAATTATCAATGTTTTCATTTTACCCCCCCCCTTATATTAAATAATAATTAATTTCATTCGCATATAGATTTAAGCAATCCCTTATGGCTCTGTTTTTCACCTGATTATACCATAACGTATTTGTCAGGTTATTGACAGCATAATCGGTTCTGTCATTTTCCAAATAATTTAAGAAAATATCAAAGCTTAAAAACTGCGTAATACCAAGATTATAGGCCATATCAATTAATACAGCCTTTTTATTGATTTTATTATATAACCGAAACCAACTTACTTTTTTATTTAATAAAAGAATTATTTTTTGTATAATCCTTTCTAAAATAATAGATGCATCTGCCTCTAACATCAATAAAGACTTATTATTTATATAATTTATCAACAAATCTTTACCAATACCATTTTCAGAGAAACCATACCCGATTGTAGGGTTTCCGAACTGGTCGTTATACCAACTCGCTGAAAACCCCTCAGCATTGATAATCAATACTTTAGCTATATCATTAAATTCTTTCTTTACATTATATATCAACTTCATTTTCGCCCCCCTCTTTTTTAATTTCATTATTTAAAACTTCAGAGATTTTATCTAAATTACCGTTAAAATCTTTATAAATATTTATTGCTTCACGTCTTGAATAATGCAGCAGCCTCAACTGCTCAGTAATACTATAATCCTTAAGGATTTCACTCATGATAAACTCATCATCTTCTTGCCTTTCTACTTCTACTTCTTTTACTTCATCTATAAAAGATGCAAGCTCATCACTTGCATATAATCCCATTAGCAGGTCTGGGACTATAAACTTCAATTTGTTGCCAATCGCCCGCCATGTTAACATTGTAGCAGGATACTTTTCATACCCCCCGCCTTGACGTATAACCCCCATTTTCTCAGCATCTTTTATAGTAAACTCAGAAGTGTATGTAATGCCTTGAAACTCAAGCTCTATATATGCCCGCTCAGGCGTAGCTTCTATCTTTAACACTCTACCGCCCGCTTTTTTAAACAAAGCAAGCTGCGCGACCACTTCCATATTAATTTTACCTTTAATAAAACTAATATGTTTCAAGCTTTGAAATGGGGGCATTCCAATCGAACGCCCTATTTCAATCACAGCTTTTATTTGAAACACATTAGTTTTATCAGGAAAAAGCCCTGACTTTTGAGCGACTTCTGCCCAATAGTCGTTTACTTGAACTTCATTCATTTTACCCCCCTCATTTAGAAAAATTTAAATTTAAATCTAAAATATCACCCGAACTATAATTCAATAAATTCTTAAATTTTTCACTTAAATTTCCAGAAATTTCTATTGAACTTTCTTTATTTTCATCGTCCATAAAGACGACTTTAATTGATTTAGAATACTCACTTTTGTAGATAATTACCCTTACTAATTTTACTAACATTTTTAAACCCCCTTATTTTGACTTATAATTTCTTTTTTATTATTTTTGTTATAGAACTCAATTAATTCTACAAAGAATTTAGACATAGAGATAATACGACCGCCGTTCCGAAGACGGTCGTAATTATCTATATTATACAAATTGATGAACATCTCTTGCTCATCAACACTAACCGAAAAATTCATTTTCATTTTTACAACACCCCCATTCTTAAATTTCTCAAATCAATTATAACGCCATTCAAAGACGTCATAACACTTCGAAAATTAAAAGGACTTCTTTTTAATTCTCTTGATATTTCAAATAATTTATTACAAGCGTATAATACTACGCTTATTTTTTCATCTTTATCTTTTTCGGTCATAGCTTCATCTGTAAAGCTATGAAGAAAGAAAAAAGCTTTGTTAATATCTTTTTCTGCCTCTTCCATAGAGACGATAAAATCGCAAAGCCCACTATCACCAACAATCATACCAACCCCTGCTTCAACCGTAATAATTTCTTTCGCATTCTCAAGTAAATCAACTATTTCTTTCAATGTTTTCATTTTAAACCCCTTTTTTTTAAATTTTCACAATATTTTTTAGATGACTCGTCTATCATATCAAACAAATTGTTCGCCGCATTGAGTAAATCTTCTGCGGCGTGAAGCCAATCTACAGCTTCAGACCCCTCGCCACTTCCGTAACGGGGATATGTCCTTTTATAATCAAGTGCTTTTGATGCAATTTCTCTTGCCTCGCCCCTCAGTGCGATTGTAAGTGAATACAATTCGTTTCGCATCTCTTCTCTTAAAGCAGGTATCCCAAGCTCATCTAACCCAAAATTTTTTTTCATAACAACCCCCTTAGTATAGAGTGCATGCAATATGCACCCTGTTAAATTTATCAATATTATAACTGAAATTCTGGATACCATAACATAGATATATCTTATTTTCATTAAAAGACGTTGCAGGTTTATCTAAATAAACTATTTTTTCTTTAAAACTTTTCACCCCCTCATCGGAAAGTGAAAAATATAAATCTACCACTAATTTGGCAGATTGCTTGCAAACTTTGCAGTAGAATTTAAAGGCCCCAAATTCGGCCTTTAACATACTTTTTAATGACAAATACCCCATTTTACACCCCCTGTTCTATTTTTAATATTGATTTTTTTAAATCAGTTATAACATTATTTAACCTAAAAGGGTTTATCTCCAACCCCTTTAGCATTTCTTCTATTATTTCATCTAAAACAACGCAGTTATACCGCGCCGTGTTAGATACTATACTACAATTGTTTTCTTCATCTTCTAATTGATGAAGAAAATAATTTGCTGTATGGATATCAACTTCAGCTTCTTTAATATCAAGATTTTTTTTTCGCCTTTTCAAGTAAAGAAATTATTTCTTTTAAATTTAAATAACTCATTTTTAACCCCCTTAATTTAATATTAATTTATTTTATTATCTTATTGTCTTGCCTTATATTAATATCATATCATATTAATATAAGATGTCAAGCTTTTTTTTTAAATTATTTTTATTTTTTTTAAAAAATCTTTTAAAATATCTGCTATATCTATTAAATCGTCAACCCTTTCGTTTTCTATTTCTCTAATATAATCATTGCTATAACCATGAAGTCTTGCTGCCGATTTTAATCTTGAAATATATTCTAAAATTTCCGACAGTTTCGGCATAAAAGCCGATGTCCTCATAAAATATTTTTCCATTTTTTCTAAATCTTCTATTTCTTCTTCTTTTAGCTCTTCAAAATATCCATTTTTCATAGCCTCAGTAGTTTCAGTATTATAAAATTGAAACATTTTACTTATTATTCTCAAGCAAATTTTTTCGTTTTTCATCTTGTGCCCCCCTTTCTTCTTTTTCAGTTATTTCATTAAATTTTCTTTGTGCCCATTCTTCTAAAGATTTATTTGCCTGCTGTTTAAAGGACAGCATCTGTGTCCTCTGAGGCATAGTATTTTTATCTTGACATTTTGAAAGCCACACATTTATAAACCTCTCAAAATTTGACTTTCTTTTATTTGTATTCGACATCAACCAAGCTGACATCTTATTTAATTCATTTTCTATATTTACTTCTTTGTAGCTATTTGCCAATACATTAAAATAAACATCTGAAAAATTATCCCATTTTCCAGTGTCATAGTTAAAATTCACCCTTTGGGTTTTTATTTTTTTTTGTAATTTTTTTACTGGCAAATCAGGCATTTTTACTGGCAATTCAGGTATTTCTACTTGCAATTTTTGTGCCAAATAATTATCAATCTTTCTTTTCATTTTTGCTGACATGTGCTCACCTTTCAAAACACTTTGTAAATGCACTTCGGAAATATCTAAATCTTTAGCTATCTTTTTTAATTTAACCCCATTTCTAATAGCCCACTCCCTTAACTCACTCATAATACCCCCTTGATTAATTGTTATATTAATATTAAATTTATTTAATTATTATATAATTTATTATATATAAATATAATTATATTGTCAACCTTTTTATTTATCAATAAAATCAGCTACTTACAGCCCACTATATTTATACCCTTTTTAACCTTTCAATTTACATATGAAAAACGAATTACTATTTAGTTATACAAGACCTACCCGTAATGCTTACTCCTGTCTATTATATGCAATTATTCATATATATCTATATATATACAAATAGAAAGAGTAAAA
>JAJYRF010000095.1 GCA_021794255.1 bacterium
ATGGCAGAAAATATGCTGCCTTTAGAAAATGATATTCTTGGAGTTTCATGGGACGGAACAGGCTACGGAGAAGACAAAACAATTTGGGGAGGGGAGTTTTTTGAGGGAAATTATTTAAACCTGAATCATATCGGAAGTTTTAAAAAATTTAAACTTATAGGAAGCGAAAAGGCTATTAAACAGCCACAAAGGATTTTTCTAAGTCTAATGTTTGAAATATTAGGCGATAAAATTATTAATATATGTGACGACAATAATAATCAAGATAATAATAAAAATATCGGCAGCAATAACATAACCAAAATAAATAATGAAATTACAAGCAATAATAACCCAGATAATATTAACATAATACTCAATAATGCAGAGAACAGCAATAATAAGAATAACAATAATAAAAATAATAATAATAGTGATAACGATAATAATATTCAAAGAATATTAATTCAAGAAATTTCAGGTTTTTCTGTTGAAGAAATTCGTAAATTATATAAATTATGGAAAAATGATATTAATTCGCCAGAAACTTCATCAGTTGGACGGCTATTTGATGCTGTTTCATGTATGTGTGGGTTTAAAGGTGAAGTTACATATGAAGGCGAGGCAGCGGTACTTTTAGAAAATTTGGCATCGTCATATTTGTATTTAAACAGAGCCGATTATTATTATAATACTAATTATAATAATAATATCAATGCCGATAATAATAATGATAATAACAACAACAGCAACGATAACTATAATAGTAATAATAATAATAACAATAACAATAATTTTTTTTATAATAGCTTTAATAGTTTAAATAAGAAATTGGAAAATAAATATAATTATAATATTAATATTATTAATAAGATTGATGCTATTGATAATAACAATAATAATACCGATTTTATTATTGATTGGACGCCTATTATTTTAGATATTTTTAATGAATTGATTAAATTACGAAAAAATGCAGGTAATTTATATAATTATTCAGACAACTGTTTAAATTCCGCAATTTTTTCAGATTCTTCTTCAAAAAGCAATTTTAAAAAAAACGACGCCAAGTTTTATGCAGACAAATATTTATTTACTAACAATACAAACAATATTTATAACATTAATAATATTATGAATAATAATTACGTTGAAGACACTAAAAATACTGATATTGCTAATTTAAATATTATAGCTGTTAAATTTATAAATACCCTTACTTCAATTGTTTTAGATATATCCTCAATAACAGAAAAAAGCAATATTTGCCTATCGGGAGGAGTGTTTCAGAATAGCATACTTACAGGCAAATTATTTTATGAATTAAAAAAAAGAGGGCTGTTTGTTTTTATAAATCAGAAAGTTCCGATAAATGACGGAGGCATTTCTTTAGGACAGGCTTTATATGGAGGCATTATTGAATTTTAACCCAATCTAAATATTGCCAAGTAAATATAAGATAAATATTTTATTTATATTTTATTTACTTTATTAATTTAAATTAAACAATTAATAATATAAATAATAAATAAAATTTAATAGAGCGGTTCAATGTCAAGCAATTTTAACTCTTTTAAAATATCGTTTACAACTAATGTTACGCAATTTTTCAAAGGTTCTGTCAATTCCATGCATACGTTATCGCAATTTTCCGGAACTGCCGCAAAAAAAATTAATTTTGGAGTATATCCTGTCAAACCGCACATAGTTACAACATCAATAAATTCTACCTCATGCGCTGTTTTTTTCATCAGATTTACAGGCAAATTTTTATTGCTGAATTTATAAATACTGCCCGGCTTATCTTCGGTTTTGAGAGCATCTATAATTATTGCTGTTTTCAAATTCAATATTTCATCAAGCAGTCCATAGCCCATTGTGCTGCCGTCTATAAGCTTAACTTTTGCTGTATCAAACAGATAATTTTTATTTAAAAAATTTATTATATGTACCCCGAACCCTTCATCTTGAAGCAATATATTGCCTATTCCTATAACTCCTACCATAATATTTTTATATTAATTTTTATAAAATATATTGTATATTTTGTTAATTTATATGTTATAAGTTGTTAATTATAAATTAATTATATTTTGTTAATTAAAATAAAATTAATTTTTATATTAATTTATAATAGATATTAATTTATATTAATTTCTTTTAATTCAATCTTTTTTTATAACGCAAGGCGCAAATTTTACTTCATCATTTAAATTACCGATCCCTGAAATATCGAGAATATCTTCTCTTGATGAGTTAAAAAAATTAGTTTTTAATATTTCGCCTGTTTTAAAACAATAATAAATCTTTTGAGCTTTAAATTTTCTATATAATGCATATTCTTCAATGTCAACGCGAGCTCCTGAAAAAACAAGCGAATCGCAATTTTCAAAAAAATCGCTATATTTATTGTAATCTTCTGTTTTTAGGGTTTCCCCATAAGAACTGTTTTCTTTAAGGCTATAATAAATATATCCTTTTATAAGATTATCAATCATTTTCATCATCCGTGATTCTTTCTAAATTATCTTTTGAATATTTATATCCGCTAAAAGGTATTAAAATGTCGCCTTCTTTCCACATAATTGAACGCCATACCTCTATATAAATATGATAAAATATAAATATTATTATTAGCCACATTATAAATAAATGAACTAACGTTACTCCAGTTAATCCTCCAAAAACCCATAGAGTCCAATCGGTAGACATATGAAGAAGAGCTGGCCACCAGGCTCCGACCGCAGATGTTCCAGTAAAAGAAGCAACATACA
The DNA here is from genome assembly GCA_021794255.1 of bacterium. The sequence continues at coordinate 2,754 of JAJYRF010000095.1, forward strand.
TTTGGAAACCTGTTGCCATTTGTAATAAAAGCAAAAGATGAAAAAAAGTAAATATCATTGCGTTAAGAGGATCTTGATATTTACCTGTCTTAGGTTTATTTTTTAAAGTAAAATAATGTTTAATCATATTAAATATTTCATGAATTTTATTCCCAAAAGGCAAAAAACTTTTATACAGCGGTTCTTTTGTAGAAAAAAAAGCTAAATATAACCATCCAAAAAAAGCAACGTCAATTAAAACAGCGCCAATAAAATGAAATTCCCGCATCCATGTCATTATAAATGCTTGATAAGTTTCTCCAGAATTTAATACCCCAATTATCGGAGAGTCAGCCTGCGTTGGAGTTTCGCCGAATAGCAAGAATGGATATGCTATATAAAAGCCTGTAATTATATTATTAATAATAGAAAGAAAAAGCGTCCAATGTATAATTCTTTTAATTACCGTCATTCTGTAAACAGTTTTTAAACCAGAGCCATTTTCTGTTTCCATAATAATACCCTCAATATTAAGACCTTAAAATAATTTTTTAACTTAAGGTCTTAATATATTTATATAATACCTTAAATTAAATTTTATTATTATAGTTATATTTATGAATGACTATAATAATAAAGAACACATAGAATGAAGTTATAAATTTGAATATACTTGAAATTTATATATGTTAATAGCAATATATAATTAAATTATGACTATAACAATAAAAAACTATATTTAAATATACATCTTTTAATTATCTATATCTATATCTATATCTATATCTATATCTATCTAATTTATCTTTATCTTATTTTATATTTTTTAATTTCTTTAGTTTTAGGGTCAATTATATGAACTCCGCATGCTATGCAAGGATCAAATGAATGAACCGTTCTTAATATTTCCAACGGTTGGGATAAATTAGCAAGTTTCACGCCTATTAAAGATTCTTCATAAGCCCCTCTCTGATTAAACGTATCTCTAGGTGATCCATTCCAGGTTGAAGGAACAACAATCTGATAATGGTTAATAGTTTTATTTTTTATACTGACCCAATGACCTACTGCGCCTCTTGGAGCAGCATCAAGCCCAATTCCTACAATTTCTTTATTAGGCATTTCATAATTTGTCCATGTAGTCTGGTCTGTTGCCATATTTTTAATTAATTCCATAGTCCATAGTTCCAAAGCATCGGCTAAATATTTAGCTTCAATAGCTCTCGCCGCCGTTCTTCCTAATGTAGAAAACAAAGCGCTTACCGGCATATTAGAAGTTTTTAGCACATAATCGACTAATGATTTAATTTGTTTATTGCCTTTGGCATAAGCAACAAGTGTTCTGGCAAGAGGACCGACTTCCATAGGTTTATTTTCATATCTCGGAGCTTTTAGCCAGCTGTATTTCCCTTTTTCCTTAACGCTGCCGTCTTTCTTTAAACCTGTATATTCAGGGTCTGTAATTCCTACCGTAGGGTTTAAGCCGACTTTTTCGTCAGGATATTTGTACCATGAATGAGTCACAAATTCAGTTATATTTTTTTCATTTACATCATAAACTTTAGATAAATCTCTGTCAAAAATTACGCCTCTATTTAAATAATAATTATTAGGGTCTTCATCATCAGTTAATGGAAAACCGCCATATGCAAGATAATTTTTTAACCCCCCGCCGATTCCCGCGATTGCTTCTTCTTTATAATATTTTGCAGCCAGCAGAATGTCAGGAATGTATGCGTTATTAATAAAATCTGTTATTTTACGTGTTCTAAAAAGAATATCATCCATTCTTTGCGGGTTTAATAAATCGGCTACTACAGAAATACCTCCGACTATTATAGTTTGAGAATGAGGGTCTTTTGAACCTAAAATAGCAATTATCTGAGCAGGAGTTCTTAAAACATCTAAATTATCTAAATAGTGCGATGCTATCAAGAGATTTCCTTCAGGTGGCAATTTATAAGAAGGATTTCCCCAGTATCCATTAGCAAAAGGTCCTAATTGACCCGATGAAACAAATGATTTTAACCTTTTTTTAACTTCTTCAAATCTTGCTAAGCTTGCATTATACGGAGCATTGGTATAGGCATAGGCAAGATCCATTGTTTTTTTAGGATCGGCGCTTAAAGCGGAAACAATATCAACCCAGTCAAAACCGGCTAATTGATAAAAATGTATCAAATGATCCTGAACAAATTGAGCTCCTTTTAAAATATTTCTAGCCAATCTTGCATTTTTTGGAGGATGAATACCGAGAGCATTTTCTATTGCCCATGTCGCAGTTTCATAATGAGTATATGTGCAAACGCCACATATACGCTGGGCAAATAAACCTGCATCTTCGGGAGCTCTTCCTTGAAGTATCAGCTCAATTCCTCTAAATAAAGTTGCGGAAGAATACGCATCGCTAATTGTATCTCCATTCATTTCTACTTCAATTCTTAGATGTCCTTCAATTCTTGTAATAGGATCTACTATTATTCTCTTAGACATATATTGTTCCTCTTAATTAATTATTATTAATTGCCTTTATCTTTAGTTTTTATCTTTACCTCTGTCTTTATTGTTATTTATTATCGTCATTATTTAATTTATTATCTTTATCTTTATCTTTATCTTTATCTTTATCTTTATCTTTATCTTTATTTCCCCTTTTTTTAACTCCGGTATATATTGCATGGGCAGCTATTCCTACACCTGCAGCTCCAAATAGAGCTACGCCAAATTCATCGGCGGTAGCTTCAACTGCAGGCAAGAAAATTTTAGCATCGGCATTGGGCTTTTCGAAAGGCGTCATCCTGTCCCAGAAATCAGGTTCCGAACATCCGATACAACCGTGCCCGGCTCTCATCGGAAAGCTCATATCTTGATTATATTGAGCAATGGTGCAATTATTCCATGTAAAAGGACCCTTACATCCCATCATATATAAGCAATATTGTTTTTTTGCCGCGTTATCTCCCCAGTGTTTTACATATTCTCCAGCTTCAAAATGGCCTCTCCTATAACAATTGTCGTGCAGTCTTCCGGAATATGCCCAGAGCGGTCTTCCTAAACTGTCAAGCATCGGAGCCTTACCTATTAATAGATATTCAACTAATGTTCCGACTAAATTAACCGGATTAGCAGGGCATGCGGGTATATTTATAACTTGTCTGTCAGTAACCGAACTTAATCCGACAGAGCCGGTAGGATTAGGATGTGCAGCAGGAATACCCCCGTAAGAAGCGCAATTTCCTACGGCAATAATAACCCCCGCATTTTTTGCAATAGATTTAGTTATTTCCAAACCAGTTTTGCCTTTAGCGCCTATTGTAAGAAATTTGCCGTTCATAGCTGTGGGGATAGCGCCTTCGACAACTAAAATATATTTCCCTTTATATTTTTTGACTGTTCCATCTCTCCTTGCTTCAGCCTGATAACCCGCAGGCACCATTATTGATTCCATATAATCAACGCTGACATAATTTAATATAATTTCAGCAGGAGTTGGGTGAGCCGTTCTTAAAAAAGCTTCAGTATTTCCCATGCAATCGCTCATATCAAGCCATATGAAAGGAGTTCTTGTCAAAATATTTGCAGCTCTTGCTACCCTGGGAGCAAATATTGTCGGGAGCATTAATGCAGAAGTCAGAAGGGCTGTCCATTGAATAAATTCTCTTCTTGAAACCCCATTAGCAGTAAAAACATTTTTAAAATTTTCATTAATATCTTTTTTTTCTTGAAAATATTCTTTTTCAAGATTGTCAAGGCGGGAATCTATGATTTTTAAAACCTCATCAGAATCTTCGGATATATTTCTAAGCGGATCCCATTTAAAATCTTCTGATGCTTTATTTACGCAATAATCATCAGGTTTGCTTTCATTAAGTCCAGGTTTGTTTACATTAATCTTATTTTCTTTAATTTTACTATTAATATTTTCTTTCTTTTTTAATTTTTTAACTTTGATGTGAACTTTATTGTGATTGTCAGCTTCCATAATGAATTCTCCTAAAAAATTTAATATAAATTCAATATTAAAATAAAATTTTCAACATCAATATATGTCTAAATATTTCTAAATATCTAAGTAAATTCAAAATAAATATTTAGTTTATTTAGTTTGAGCTGATTTTAATTATTAATTATATTATATTATATTATATTATATTATATTAAAAGATTTTTGATAATAATAATATCTAATAAATAGTAGTTCAAAATTAAATTTACTAATCTAATTATTTACTAATTAATAATGATATATTTATTGTGTTTATTATTTATATCTATTCTTTTCTTTTAAATATATATAATATATGTTTATTTTTTGAATTATATAACTATATACATAAAATATATATAAAAATATAAAAAAGTCAAATCCAACAGAATTTTAAAAAATAAATAAAAATATTATTATTTAATAAAAATTAAAGTAAAATAAACAAAATAATGATATATTATTATTATAAAATTAATTTAATTTAATTATTTTAGCAAATTTAGTGTATAAATAATTTTTTAAAATAAACTTTCATAAATTTTATTTTATTTTATTTTATTTTATTTTTATTGGATACTAGAATACATTATATAATATATTCTTTTTATTTTATTTTTATTTAATTTTTTAATAACTCATAATTTTAATTTATTTTTCATTTTTTGTTATATTTTGTTATATGCATGAACTTTCAATAGCTTTAGGAATATTGGAGATGCTTGAAAAAAATAACTATTTAAAAGATATAAAGATAGTTAAGACTATTAATTTGACAATCGGAAATTATTCAGGGATAGATAAAAATTATTTGGAATTTGCTTTTCAAAATTTAGGAGACAATAGATTTAAAACTGCTATTCTTGAGTGTAATTATAATGAAACCGATGATATTAAAGTTAATGAAATTATAGCAGATTAACGCGTTAATTGATAGAATATTAGCTAATTATTAATTTATTAAAGTTTAAAAATTAATTAAATAGTTTTATTTATAGTTAATTATTTTTAAGGCTAATAAAAATTAATTAAATTAATTATTTGATAACTTAACCTAATTGTATCACTCTCCACTCTTCACTTTTTCACTATAGATTAATAATTAGTGATAATTTTTATTTTTATAATAAATATAAATATAAATGTAGATATAAATATAAATGTAGATATAAATATAGATGTAAATGTAAATTAGATATTATTGCTAATTTATTTAAATAAGATTTATTATATAAAATTAGTAAGGAGTTTAAAGTGTACCCTGAACATAAAAAAATTTCTATTCAAAGAAATGCCTTAGAAGCGAATGAATTTATTGCAAAATCTAATAAATCAAAATTTGAATTAAATAAAATATTTGTTGTAAATCTGCTAAGTTCTCCGGGTTCAGGCAAGACCTCTATACTGGAGCATATTATTCCTATTTTAAAAAATAAAAATATTAAAGCTTGCGTGATAGAGGGCGATATTGAAACAAATTTAGATAAAAAAAGAATTGATGCATTAAATATTCCTTCCTACCAGATTATTACAAAAGGAACATGTCATCTTGACGCTAAAATGATTGATAAATCACTCTTAAATATTGATTTAAATAACTTAGATATTTTATTTATAGAAAATGTAGGCAACTTAGTATGCCCGACTTCTTTTAATTTAGGGGAGGATTTTAAAGCTGTTGTTTTGTCAATTGCAGAAGGAGACGATACACCTTTAAAGTATCCGGCGGCTTTTTATAAATCTGAAATTATGATTATTAATAAAATTGATTTATTGAAAGTGCTTGATTCTAATATAGAAAAAATTAAAGAAAATGCATTGTCAATAAATAATAAGCTAAAAATATTTGAAGTTTCATGCAAAACAAATGAAGGAATTAAAGAATTGTCTGATTATTTTATAGACATGATTTTTAATAAAAAACAAAAATAATAACAAATAATAAAAATAAATACTTATAATAGTAACTGTATAATAAATAATAAATAATAAATAATAAATAAATATGTGTTTAGGTGCTCACGTTTCAATATTAGGCGGGTTGCAAAATGCTTGCGGCCATGCTTTTAAAACTGGCTCATCGGCTATACAAATATTTACAAAAAATCAAATAAGATGGGATTTTGAAGAACTGAAAGAAGAAAATATAAGGATTTTTAAAGATTGTATAAGCAAATTAAAAATAACCCCTGTATCCCATATATCATATTTAATAAACTTAGGCAGCGCAGATGAAAATATTGAGCAAAAATCTTTTAGTCTTTTCATGGAAGAAATTAAAAGATGCCATATGCTTGGCATTAATCAGTTAATCTTTCATCCCGGCTCAAATAAAAATTTAACTGAAGATAAAACCATCGGCAAAATTTCATCTAATTTAAAAAAAATAATTGATTTAACTTATGCTTACGATGATGTTTCCTTAACAATAGAGACTACGGCAGGGCAAGGCTCTTCAATCGGATATAAGTTAGAACATATAAGGGATATAATTAATGTTATAAATAGCGATAGAATAAAAGTTTGCGTAGATACTTGTCATATATTTGCCGCAGGATACGACATAAGAGACGAAGAGGGCTATATTAATTTTACAAATATATTTAATAAATTAATAGGGTTAAATAAATTAGTTTCATTTCATTTAAACGATTCGATGAAAGAGTTAGGCTCAAGAGTTGATAGACATGCTAACATAGGAGAAGGTTTTATAGGTCTTAAAACTTTTAAATATATTATAAATGACGATAGATTTAAAAATATTCCTAAGGTTGTGGAAACCCCCGGCGGCGATGAAGAGCATAAGAGAGATATTGAAATAATAAGAAAGTTGAAAATATAATAAAATGTAATAGTAAGATTATGTTTAATTTTTGAAATTTTATTATAATGTTGTCAACTTTTAATTTGTCTATTGAAATTTTATAATTGACATTATTAAGAAAATATATTTAAATATTATATTATTATATATTGTATATTATATATGTATTATTAGTATCATTATTAATAGCATATTATAATTGTAAATTTGCGGGAATAGCTCAGTGGTAGAGCATCACCTTGCCAAGGTGAGGGTCGCGGGTTCGAGCCCCGTTTCCCGCTCCAGTTAAAACAAGCAGTATTTAAGCCTTTCCAGTCGTTATCCCTCCAAAAATTATATTGACATATTTGTCAAATTTTGCTAAATTTTAATGAAAATTTCCAAAA
>JAJYRF010000076.1 GCA_021794255.1 bacterium
TATAAGGCTTTATCTTAGTAATATAAGGCTTTATTTTAGTAATATAAGGCTTTATTTTAAATTTGCCGTATATTACTTTAACTTATCTTGATAATATAAGGCTTTATTTTAAATTTGCCGGATATTACTTTTTCAACGCTTAAGGCATCTTTTTCATTTGAAAATTTGCCTACCCTGACTTGCTGATATACTGCTTTCCCGTTTTTGACCGATATATTTATCGGAATTATATAAGCAAAAAATCCCATTGCGTTTAGTTTAGCAGCTAAATTTTTTGCAGTTTTATAATTTGACAGAGCAGCAACCTGAATCGTGTAATAAATATTTGAAGAAAAAGGCGTGGCTGATTTAACGGCGTTTGCAGCTTTGGGTTTAATTTTAATATATTTATAAACGTAAACCGGCTTTTTTACATAAATTATTTTTGTTTTAACAACAGGTTTTACCGGCTTAGACTTTTGATTAGAAACAATTTTCTGTTTTGTTTTTTTTATAATATTTGTTTTATTTTTTAGTTTTGATTGCATCAGCGGCTTAAAATTCAAAGAATTGGATGCGACAGGCTGATTTTTACCCTTAGATGATATTAGGTTAGATTCATTTTTAGAATTTAATGAATTTTTAATTGCTGATTCATTTATAATTCCTTCTTTTGAAGATGAAGGATTATTAAGTTTCTTCCCCACATAAATGCCGACCGCAAATATTATAAACATTAAAACTAAAATTACAAATAAAGCTGATATTTTTTCTTTCTTCATTTTAGTTCACCTTAAAACCATTCTTTTCAAAAACTAAAGAAAATAATTCATCAAATCCTGAAATGGTAAGACTAATATCTCTTACAAAATCAGGACAATTAAATATTTCAATTCCCGAAACGCTGTATTTTTTTGAGCACATACCGCGCCATGCGCATACGGCGCACAGAACTACGTTTTCTTCCATATATTTAACTCCTTAATTTGTTAATTATTTATATTTATATATCAATAATATACCTTTAATATATAAATAACATATTTTTATAATTTTTATATATTATAAATACTTATAATTTTTTGCTTTTATTATTATAATATATATACATGTTTATTATATCATAAAAATATAATAAATTATAAAGAATTTATAATTATTTTATTGTGTTTTTTCAGTTATTTATTTTTAAGTTATGTATTTCAATAAACATTTATGTTATTATTTATAAGCATATAAAATCATAACATAAATTACGAGGTTTTTTTGTCTACCGAGCTTATCATAAATAAAGACGATTATGAAACAAGGGTTGCTCTGTTAGAAAACGGACAGCTTGTAGATTTTTATTTAGAGCGAAAATCCAGTTCTCCAAAACACGGAAATATTTATAAAGGTAAGGTTATGCAAATATTGCCTGGAATTCAAGCGGCTTTTATAGACATCGGATATGATAAGTCGGCTTTTCTATACGCCGGAGATTTTTTCGATATTGATATAACCAATTATGATTTCTTTGACGGAGACGAAGAAAATAATGATATTAGTACAAGTTTTACGTCAAAGAAAAAGAAAAAAAGAAAAAGAAAAAAAGAAAAAAATTTGCCAAGCATTGACGAACTCTTGAGAAAAAATCAGGAAATACTTGTGCAGATTGCAAAAGAATCCGTTAAAACCAAAGGACCAAGAGTTACAAGCCATATTTCTTTGCCCGGCAGATACCTTGTGTATTTGCCTACTTCTCCTCATATCGGCATCTCCAGAAAAATTAAAAATGAGTCCGAAAGAAAAAGATTAAAATCTATTGCGCTACAGTATAAGCCTGAAGAAGCAGGTCTTATCATTAGAACAGCCGCCGAGAATGCAAGCGAAATAGAAATAGAGCGGGATATAAAATTTCTTGTAAATTTATGGAATAACATATATAAAGACAAAATTGACTCAAAAGCGCCTGCGTTAATTCATGAAGATTTAAGTATTTCGCTCAGAGCTATAAGAGATTTACTGAACAACAGCATAGATAATGTTATAGTTGACAACAAAGAAGAATATGATAAGATTATTAATTTTTTAAATATTCAATCGCCTGAATTTAAAAATAGAGTAGAATTATATAATAAAGACCAGATGATATTAGAATATTACGATGTAGAAGACGAGATTTATAAAGCTCTTGATAAAAAAATATGGCTAAAATCAGGCGGATATATAGTTATTGAAAGCACTGAAGCTTTAACGTCGATAGATGTGAACACAGGCAAATATGTAGGAAAAAGAAATTTTGAAGACACAATTTTAAAAACTAATTTGGAAGCCACCAAGGAAATCGCCTATCAACTTAGACTTAGAAATATCGGCGGTATTATTATTATAGATTTTATCGATATGCAAAAAACAGAAAATAGAGAAAAGGTTTATCACACATTAGAAGAAGTTTTAAAAAACGATAGGGTCAGAACTACCATTAATAAAATATCGGAACTGGGTCTTTTAGAAATGACAAGAAAAAGGCTCAGAAACAGCCTCTCAAGTATGCTTATGGAAAATTGCCCATTATGCGAAGGTAATGGTTTAATTAAATCATCTCAAACAATCTGCTTTGAAATATTCAGAAAAATTTTAAAAACATCTAAAAAAACAAGGTCAAAAAAAATAACTGTAACGGTTCATCCTCAAGTTATGAATAAAATATATGATGAAGAAACTAACATTGAAAAATTAGAAAAAAAAATAGGCAAAAAAATATTATTTAAAATGCAGGATAGTTTTCATCCTGAAACTTATGAAATAGAATAATAATATTAAAATATAGTTTATATAGTTTATATAGTTTATATAGTTTATATAGTTTATATAGTTTATATAGTTTATATAGTTTATATAGTTTATATAGTTTATATAGTTTATATAGTTTATATAGTTTATTTTTTTTTATTATCATTAACGCTAAAAAATTTAAAAACTATTTCTCCTTTTTTAATCATGCCGAGTTCTTGCCGTGCTAATTCTGAAATATATTGTTTATTATGCTTTAAATCATATATTTGCCGTTTAATTTTTAAGTTGCTTTTCTTTAAGTACGTCAATTTATTTATAAGTTTATATTTTGCCGCTTTCAATCTATAAACTTTAATTACGCCTCCTATGCTGAATATAATAATCAATGAAATTAAAAAAACAAAGGCGGCAGGTACAAAAAATTTAAGCTTTTTTTCCTTTTGAGATTTCATATTGAAAATATTTCCTAACTTTAAGCGGGGCGCAGAAGTCTCCGCACATACTGCATCCTGCTGTATTATTATCATTTTTTTCTTCATATATGCTTCTTGCGTATTCAGGATCTATTGAATAATAAAATTGCTTTTCCCAATCAACATCGCGTCTTGCTTTTGATATCTTAATATCTGATTCATTTTTTTTAAGTTTTACCATATCTCCTGCATGAGCAGCAATTTTAGCTGCCTTCAGTCCCATTATAACATCTTCTTCCGAAGGGAGACCTAAATGTTCGGAAGGCGTTACATAGCATAAAAAATCTGCTCCGTATGCCGAGGACATAGCTGCGCCTATTGCACTAGAAATATGGTCAAATCCGGCTGCCACATCCGTTACTAATGGACCCAAAACATAAAAAGGAGCTTCATCCGACATTCTTTTCTGAATTTTAACATTGGCTTCAATTTCATCTAACGGAATATGTCCTGGACCTTCAACTATTGCCTGTACTCCGTAATCTCTTGCAATTTCACTTAATTCGCAATTTATAATTAATTCCTGCATATAAGCTCTGTCAAAAGAATCCGCAGTAGAACCTGCCCTTAATCCGTTTCCTAGACTTAAGACGGTATCATATTTTTTTAAAATCTTCAAAACATCTTCAAATCTTTCATATAGCGGATTTTCTTTATTATTCTCGATCATCCAGGCGATAAGATAAGAACCGCCTTTTGAAACAAGTCCTGCATACCTGTATGACTGTTTTCTGAGTCGTTCAAGAGATATCATATTCAAACCTGAATGAATAGCCATAAAAGAAATACCATCTGCGCATTGTTTTTCTATTACTTCAAAAATTAAATCTTCAGGCATTTTTACAGGATTTTTATATTTATTTATCGCTTCTGTAAACGCCTGATAGAGAGGAACCGTGCCGACAGGGAGCGAAATGCTGTTTAAAACGGTTCTTCTTATTAAATCTAAATCTCCGCCGACGCTAAGCTCCATAAGGGTATCTGCTCCGTTTTTTTCGGCTGCCATAGCTTTCTTAACTTCTTCATTAATATTTATATGATTAGTAGATGTGCCGATACTTGCGTTTACCTTAGTAGTTAGTCCTTTTCCGATTCCTACAAAATCGTCTTTATTTTTATTATGCAATATTACAATCTTACCTGAAGCGATATTATTTAAAAGAAAAGATTTGTCTATATTTTCTTTATTACACACATAATCCATAGCTTCAGTAAATTGATTTTTTTCGGCTAATTCTTTTTGCGTCATTAACAAAGAAATATAATCGGGATTTTCTAAATCATCTATATTTATATCAGCCATTTAATAATAACTCCTTTTAATTATTATTTTACAATTATTATCTTTTAATTAATTACAAGATAGTTTTATATTTTATTATAATCAACACTTTTATATGACCGATAACATTCAAATCAAATAGTTCTATTTTATATTATTTTATAATTATATTTTTATTATATATTTTATTATATTATTTTTATTTTATTATATAATCATTTTTTTATTTTTTTAAGGAATAAATTTAAAATGATTATAGCGATAATTTTCTTGCGCTTTCAATAAAATTTTTTGCAATTTTTTGATTTGAAAAAAAAGAAATATGCACATAAGTGCCGATAGCATTTAAAGTTTTATATCCTTCATTAATTTTAGATGCCGTTAAATTATCCGAAGAAACATTTTTTATAGCAAATACAGATTCTACATTAAGGTTGCTTAAAGATTCAATATTAAAATTATTTTTTTCATCATTAATATTAATTGCATTGCTGATTTTGTTGTTAGAAGTAATATTATAATCAATTATACTTTGATTGTCATTTATATTTTTATTTATTTTTATTTCATTGAAATTATTTATAATATTTAAATTGTTATTTTCATATTTGCTGCCATATTTGTTATTACTATCATTATTATTATATTTACTATTATTATTGTTATCATTATCATATTTGTTATTATATTTATTTTCATATCTGTTATAGTTATCATTTTCTTGATTATTATTTAAATTGTTATTTAATAAAAGTTTGGAATAATGGAATTCATGCCCGTTTATTTTCAAATTCTCTTCTCCGAGGAAAGAATTTTTAGATAAATATACTGTTCTATATCCCAATGTTAATTTTGTTCCGTCCATAGTTGCAACAAACGGTAAAATATCCAGAAAATCATATTTTTTGGATTTATAAATTAATTTTTTAGATAAATACATTAATCCGCCGCATTCGGCAAAAATCAATCCGTTATTTTTATAAAATTTATAAATTTCTTTTTTTAAATTTATATTTTCTGCAAGCTCTTCCGCATATAATTCAGGATAACCGCCTCCGATATATATAGCTTTTATTCCTTCAGGAATTGATTTACCTTTTATAGGGCTAAAAAAAATAATTTCGGCATTAAATTTTTTGAAAATTTCGAAATTAAATTTATAATAAAATAAAAATGCATTATCGTAAGCAACGGCAATTTTAATTTTTTTAGACCGGTTGCTTATTGTTTCTTTGTTTTTATTTCTGTAATAAAAATTATTTTTTTCATTTGTTTTTAATATTGCAAAAAAAGCCTTTGAATCTTTTATTAAAGTTTTTATTAATAAATTAATATTAATATTTTTCATTACGGTAATTTTTATTTTATCAGCTTTTTCTTCAAATTCTTTATCTGAAGAAAAATATCCCGGCGTCGCCAAACCTAAATGACGTTCTTTAATAGAAATATTTTTATCGTCGACAGAAATATATCCAAAAACTTTTATATCTTTAATATTTTTTTTTATTTCAGAGACTATAATTTGATAATGTCTTTCCGAAGAAATATTATTCAAAATTACTCCTGAAATAATAATCCCTTTTTTGTAATTTTTCAATCCATATATTAAAGATGCCATTGTTGAAGATATCCTTCTTGCATCCATTATTAAAACGACAGGCGGTTTAAATCTTTCGGCAATAATATAGGAATTGCCGTCATATAAACCCATAGCTCCTTCAATAATAAATGATGTTTTGATAATTTTATTGCCGCTATTATTATCATCATCATCTATAAACAAATTACTTAATCTATTTTTAGGTATTAAAAATGAATCTAAATTTACAACATTACATTTGCAGGCTGCGCCGAGAACTATCGGATCTATAAAATCAGGACCTATTTTGAATAATGAAATATGAATATTCCGTTCTTTCATAAAACGAGAAAAAGCAAGCGTAAAAGTCGATTTCCCTGAAGAAGACCTGTCGGAAGAAAATAAAACGGCAAACGGCGATGAAATCATATGATTTTTTATTAAATTATCATAAAACTACAATAGTGAACTACTCCGCCCTTTCAGGCGGGGACTTCTCGGCAATGTTTGTTAAAATTAAAAACTATTTATAAATCAACATACCAATGTAAAACACAAACAAATCTAAAAATAAAAAATATAAACGTAATTTTTAATAAAAATAAAAATAAAATGCTTAAAAACCTGTTTTTATAAAACCTAATAATGAAATTAAGAAAACTATTTCTGATATTTTTGCTCCAAAACCAAGCATATCTCCATTTATTCCTCCAAATTTTTTCATAAAGAAATAGCAAATAATTAATATCATAAATGAAGAAACCAACAGAGCAAAAAATCCGTTAAATCCGAAAAATAGAAAAACAATAATCACGGTAATGAGCGAAGCTGCGATAAAAGTTAACATATCGGTTCCTTCGGTAAAAATTGAACCGATACCCTTAAAATTTTCAGGCGTAGCCGTGAAATAAGACATTAAAACAATAACATATCTACCTATAACTGGGAAAGTAACCAAAGCATAAATTCCGTAAATTTTATGATATGCTTGAAAAGAATTAAAATCCAATATTATTTTATATAATATAATTATATAAAATATAACGCTTATTGTGCCTGCAAGTCCGGTATTTATATCTTTCATTGCTTTATAAAATATATTTTTATCTCCTGTTTTTAAAAATGCCATAAGACCGTCGGAAGTATCGGAAAGACCATCAAAATGCAATCCTCCGGTAATAACAAAAAGACCTATAATTGAAATTATAGAAGCAATATTAGGTGATGTGATTTTATTAAAGATAACATATAAAAAAGCAATAATTAATCCTATAAACAATCCTGCCAAAGGAAAAAATCTTATAGATTTTACTAATGAATTATTTATATTGCCGAGGCTGCTACTAATATTATCAACTTTATTAATTTCTTCATCTAGGCTGCTGCTTTTTACTTTAAAAAAATTTTTAGCGCCGATTCCTTCACCTATTTCTGCGTTGGGGCAGGTATTTATACCGCCTGATAAATCAGCGCGGGATTTGAATGTTTTATTTTTATCATTTGAATTTATTGAATTAAAATTAAAAATTGTAAGAAAACTAACTGCATTTAAAAAATTTTTTACTATACCCATCTTGTTTGCCGCCATTGCTGCTATTGTAAAAATATTATAAATATCATATATAATAATAAGTTATAGGTTATTTAAACATAATAATTTTATTTATTTTATAAATCTCTTTTCCAATAAACTCTTAAGAGCAAATCCCTTTCGGAAAATGAATAATCTATGTCGCCCTTGTAAGCTTTTTCTATATTTCTTCCTATTCTTTGCGCAAGGTCTTCGCTTGTAGTATATATTGTTATAATTTTTTTTTCATCATCTTCTTCAATATTTTCAATCTTTTCTAATGGGTCTATGTAATCAGCTCTTTCTACGGTATTTTTTATAAGATTTAAAATATCGTCTTTATGTTTAATTAGAAAATTGCCGCTTAACTCAACAATACCATTGTAAAATTTTGTTTCTATTTTTAAACATGCGGGGCAAATTGTATAATTTACATCTTCTTTTTTCTTCAAAATAGAATTATAAAGTTCATTATCGTGGACCCATCTCTTATTATGATAAATATTGTGGCATTTTTTGCATATTGACATATCTTTGTACGCTAGAGCATTTTTATAAGCATCTGATTCATCGGTAACTTCATGTTTTTTTATGTTGGCAGGATTCCATCTTTTTGTGTTATCCATAATGTTTTAGCTCCTTTTTATAAACCTTTTTTTAACAAACCTTAATTCCTTTATATTATATATTATTAATTAAATATTTAATTATATCTTATCATCTTCTTGCGCTTATTTTTATTATACCATATTATATTATTAAACTATTTTTATCCATTTCTTACAGAAAGGGATAAAGGGTGAAAGCTAATAATATTATTTATTTTTATTTGAAGCAATAACATCCGCTTCGTCAAATGTCAGCATATTATTATACATATCAATAGAAGCTTCTATTATTTTCATCGCCAAAACCGCTCCGGTGCCTTCTCCCAGATGCATATCTAAATTTAAAATAGGCTTCTTGCCAATTAAAGTAATAGCCGTCTTATGCCCTTTTTCTTTTGATAGATGCCCTAAAAACATATAGTCTATACAATGATTATTTAGTTTGGCAGCTATAACAGCTCCTGCCGTCGATATAAATCCGTCAACTACAACAGGCGTTTTATTTAATGCGCATCCGATAATAAAACCGGCGATAGCTCCTATTTCAAAACCGCCTATACCTGAAAGAACGCTAACAGGGTCATATTTATCTATAATATTATGTTTAATTGCTTTTTCAATAATCATAGTTTTTTTGTATACAGTTTTCCTGTTTACGCCTGTTCCATATCCGCAAATCATTTTTGGCTCAACTCCGGAATAAAAGCTGATAATAGCAGAAGACGGCGTGGTATTTGCAATACCCATATCTCCCGTCGAACAAATATCTGCTCCTTCTTTAATTAATTTTTCGGCTATATTAATGCCCGCATATAAAGATTTAAGCGCATCATCATAACTCATAGCAGGTTCTATATAAATATTATTAGTTCCTTTATTTATTTTTGCATTGATAAAGTTTTCATTGTTTAAAAAATCATCGCCGAAATCTGCATTAACTCCGACATCGGCAACAACAACTTTAGCATTAACTGAATTTGCAATCGTATTAATCGCAGCTCCGCCGGTTAAAAAATTGGCAACCATTTGGGCAGTAACTTCCTGCTTAAAAGCACTAACATTTTCAAAAGCAATTCCGTGATCCCCTGCAAAAACACAAACATATTTATTTTTTACGACAGGTCTTTTATTTTCTGTAATAGCAACAACATCACAGACAAATTTTTCGAGTCTGCCAAGACTTTCTTTTGGTTTAATAAGTCTATTTAAACGGCTTTCGGCAATTTTATAATATTTTTTTTTATCAATTGCCGAAATAGATTTAATTAATGATAATAATTTTTCTTTGTTTAAGTTATTTAAATTATAAATATTCTCGTTAAACATATTTTATTTTATTCTATTTTATAATGATAATAATTTTTCTTTGTTTAAGTTATTTAAATTATAAATATTCTCGTTAAACATATTTTATTTTATTCTATTTTATAATGATAATAATTTTTCTTTGTTTAAGTTATTTAAATTATAAATA
>JAJYRF010000043.1 GCA_021794255.1 bacterium
TTATTTATTTATTAAATTATTTATTATTAAATTATTTATTATTAAATTATTTATTATTGATTGAGTCAATTAATAATTATTTATGTATTTATATCTATATAAATACAAATAAATAATATAAATGCAAATATTATGCCATATTATAAAATATTTATTATTTTAATTTAAGTGGCTGATTATTTTATGCAGGCTAAATAATAGATAAAACTCCCTTGTATATGTGACATTATTAGTGTGAAATTATATGCACATATATATCATTGTGAGATATGAAGTTATTTTCTCATTCTTCATTTTCATTTAATTTATACTGGAAATTAAAGAACGCTATTTATAAAATCGTTCTTTTTCGCTATAAATACATCCGCAGTAATTCTGCCGATATAAATTATAATCATATGATAATTTAATCCCTTCTTTATAGCCTTCTCTAAAATCCCGATAATAAAATTTAACGCCATATTTTTTTTCTAAATTATATCCCGTTTCTTTTATAAAATCATGCTTTTGATGTTTGCTATATAAAAGGGTAGTACTGAAATAATCAAATTTTGAAGATTTTGCAAGAGCCGCCGTCTTTTCAAGTCTTGAACTTAAACAGTAATAACAGCGGTTTTCTTCTCTAAATACAATATTTCTTAAAAATTCCTCTATTTTATACTCTTTTTCATAAATAATTTTTAAACCGGAATTGTCCGAAAAATTCTTTAATGTATCCTGCCGTTTTAAATACTCTGTATATGGATGAATGTTGGGATTATAGAAATATCCTATCGCAATATCAAATTCTTCTTTGGCTAACTTATAAGGATACATTAAACAAGGGGCGCAGCAAATATGCAAAAGCAGTTTTCCATTCATAAATAAAATTTAATTATATATTTAAAATTATATATTTAAGTTCAGTAAATATTTTTTCAAATTCAGGTTTTATTTCAGGAATTCTTACTTTGTCTCTCATTCCTGCAATTATTTTCCATAGAATATCTTTATAATTATTTTTTATATTATTGGTTTATTACAATAATATAAAAAATATATTGTGTTATTATATTACGTATTAAGTGTATTATGTATGGTATTATGAGTACTGTGAACTACTCTCCAATAAATTAGAGAGCTTCTTGTTTCAACGACGGGATACTTTATCATCTTCCTTTTTTAAAAGGGAGATGATAGGCGATGTTGTCATAAAAATAAAGAATCTTCTTTTATTATATTAAAATGCTTATATGCCGTTTCTGTAGCAATTCTGCCTTTTTTAGTTCTTGCAATAAATCCACAAGACACTAAATACGGTTCAATCACTTCTTCCAATGTTCCCTTTTCGTCGTTCATAGCCTGAGCTAACGTTTCAATACCGACAGGACCGCCTGCAAATTTGTTTATTAATGTAAGCAAAAAAAGCTTATCGTTGTCATCTAAGCCAAGCTCGTCAATGCCGAGTCTGTTAATGCCATATTTTGCTACTTCCAATGTTATTGCGCTCTGTTTTAGATGAAGCATATAATCCCTTAATCTTCTAATTATTTTGTTTGCTATTCTTGGTGTCCCTCTGCTCCTCATGGCAATTTCTTCGGCAGCTTTTTTCTCAATAATAATTTTATAAATTGAAGCAGACCTGATTATAATGTTTGTCAATTCTTGAATATTATAATATTCAAGTCTCGCTGCAAAACCAAATCTATCTCTTAATGGAGAAGGTATAAGTCCGGCTCTTGTAGTAGCTCCAATTAAAGTAAAACGAGGCAGCGAAAGCCTGATTGATTTTGCCGAAGGACCTTCGCCTATCACAATATCAAGCCTAAAATCTTCCATTGCAGGATAAAGCATCTCGGCAACAGGTTTGGGAAGTCTGTGAATTTCATCTATAAAAACAATATCTCCTTCACTAATTGAAGATAATATAGCCGCAACATCGCCGGTTTTTTCTATTGAAGGTCCCGATGTCGTCTTAATATTTACTCCAAGTTCTTTTGCAATAATTGAGGATAAGGTAGTTTTTCCAAGACCCGGAGGACCGAAAAACAGAAGATGATCTAAATCATATTTTCCTGTTTTAGCTTTCCTTTTTTTTGCTCCATTGATAAAAATCAGCAAGTTTTCTTTTAATTTTGTCTGCCCGATATATTCATTAAAACTTAACGGTCTTACAGGATTATCGTTTATCTCTATATTAAAATCAGCATCTACATCAGTATTGACATAAAAATCTGCATCTATACCTGTATCCGTTTCCTGAACAAAACTGCAGTTTGTTTTATTTGTTTCTTTGTCTATATTTTTATTATTTATATCATCAATATCTGATTTGTATACTGTGCCATTATTCTTATTATCGTTTTTATTATTATTTCCTTCGGAAGAAATTGCAGGTTTTAGTACGCTTTTATCGGTAAAATCTTTTTTATATGAACTCATTATTTGAATTGTAATCCATTAAGTTAAATAAGTTAAAATAAATTAATAATAATATATATATCAACAACATAAATATTTAAGATATATCAAATATATCAAAATTAATACAAATTATAATAATTAAATGAAATATAATTATAATTAAGATAACTAATTAAAAAAATTAATATAAATAATTAAGATATATTATTAAGATATATCAAATATATCAAAATTAATACAAATTATAATAATTAAAAAAATTAATATAAATAATAATAATTAAGATATTTTATTTTGATATATATATTTAAGACACTCCTTCGTTAAATTTTCCGTGTTAATTTTAAAAAGCTCTTTCGTTCCGTTTCCGTTAGAATTAATTTCATCATATATTTCTTTGCTTATTTGTCCTGCAAGTTCAATTGAATCAGCCATTGAATATCCTAAAGCATTTAATGCGAGGGCTGTTTCATAAATAATATTTTTACCTGCTATATTTGATTTTTTATCTTGCCGATGTAATTTATTATAATCGTCATTTATACTATTTATATTATTATTAATATCATTTTTCTCTTTATTATCTACGTTATTATTTATTTGATTTGGATTTAAATCGGCGTCGGCATTGTTTATTTTATTTTTAGCATAATTATTTTCATAATTAATATTTATATTATTTTTATTATTATTTCCAATACCTATTGCTTCAACATCTTTAAACGAATTAAATCTTTTTATTATTCTATTTTTTAATCCAGATATAATTCTTTCCGCAGTGAGTTTTCCTATGCCTTTAATTAAAGAAAGTCCGTCAATATTTTTGGTTAATACAAGATTAATAAAATCATCAGCATTTATATTTGAAAGAATAGTTACGGCAAGTTTAGGTCCAATGTCTTTAGTATCCAATAATATACTGAAAAGTTCTCTCTGAGTGAAATTGGGAAATCCGTAAAGAGTAATTCTGTCTTCTCTCACGTATGTGTATATAAATAAAGATACGTATTTATTTATATTTATATCGTTTTGAGCAGAAAATTGGGGAAAATAAACAGGATTAACAGGAAGAAATATTTCATATCCGACTCCGCCGACATCTAGAATAACAAGTGACTTTTCAATATCGGAGTAAATTATATTTCCGCGCAAAAATGCTATCATTGACTATACGCCATTAAATTTGATTTATTATTTATAAATTATTATATAATAAAATAAAACAATAAGTTAGTTACAATATATTTTTAATAGACAATAACAATAGCTCTACTGTCAGGAATTATTATAGATAATAAAGTTACAGATATATTTTAAATAAACAATAACAATAGCTCTAATTCCGTGATATTATCATGCAGACATATATAACAACTGCTATATATAATAATATAATATAAAAAATTTCAATAAGCAAAAACAAAATAATTCTGTAATCCAAATAAATCAAATATAGTTTGACATATCCGTAGCACAGCAAATAGCTGCGCTTAAAGCATCCGATATATTATTGTTTAAAATTAAGACTTTACTGCCTTTTTCTATATATGTATTATTATCGCTAACATTATTGTTATTATTAAAATTTATATCTTTAAGCTCTTTTATAAAATTATAAACCATCCGGCGAACAGCTTCTTTATCCGCTCCGCCATAGCCTGCAACATTTTTTTTAATATATCTTGGCGCATATTCTTTAAGATTAATACTGAATAATGAAGATAAAAGGCAAATAACTCCTCTAGCCTGAGATAATTTAATCAAAGAAGAGGGATTTAAACCTGAAAAGGCAGATTCTATAACCATAATTGACGGGCTGTATTCCTCAATTACTTCTTTTAATTCATTAAATATCAAACTTAAATTATGCGGATAATGATATTTCTTTGCATCAATAAGTCCTATTGATACTAATTTGATTTTTCTGCCAAATTGAGACGAATCTAAAATACCCCACCCTGTATATATTGAACCCGGATCTATTCCTATAATTCTTATTGAGTTATTGTTATTATTGTTCTGATTATTAATGCTGTCGCTATTATTGCTTTTCTTGTAAAAAGTATTGACGTTAAACATATTATATACTTTTTGTATAAATTATTTTTAATTAAATATTTAACTCTTTAACTTAACTCTTTAATTAATTAAACTATTTAATTAGTTTAACTATTTAATTAATTAAACTTTTTAGTTTAACTATTTAATTAACTTAACTCTTTAATTAATTAAACTATTTAATTAGTTTAACTATTTAATTAACTTAACTTTTTAATTAATTAAACTATAATAAGAAAAAATCAATAACTTGCATAATTATATACTTTTTATATGCTTTCATCAAAAAATTTATAGCTTGGATACATCGTTCTTCTATAAGGCTGAGAGTATCAGACCGCGTGCCTGACGGCTATCCTCCGTGTTTTAAAATGTTCTATCGGTTTTACATTTGATATATAAATACATACCAAAATATATCATATATTAAATATTAAATATTAAATATTAAATAAACAATATATTTATTAATATATATATTTATGTTATTTAAGCTTTATCTATTATTATATTATATCAAAATTTGCATTAACATTTTGAATGCCTTCTATTTCTTCAAGAGCATCTAAAAGCTTAATCATCTGTTCTGATTCTTTTCCTTGAAGTTCTATATAAGTTTGCGGAATATAACTAACTTCGGAAAATTTTATTTTAATTCCTTTATCTTCAAACGCTTTTTTTATATTTTCAAAATCTTTAGGGTCGGTAGTCATTATTATTTCGTCTTCTTCGGTTCTAACATCTTCAGCTTCGTTATCTAATGCTATTTCCATAATTTTATCTTCAGAATATTGCACAGAGTCAAATCCAATCATTCCTTTTTTATTGAACATCCATGCAACGCATCCCGATTCTCCGAGACTTCCGCCATGTCTTGAAAGAGCATATCTTAATTCTGAAACCGTTCTGTTTTTATTGTCTGTTAAAACTTCTATCAGAATAGCAACGCCTGCAGGTCCGTAACCTTCATAAATCAACTCTTCGTAAGAATCTCCTTCAAGCTCTCCTGCTCCTTTTTTTATAGCCCTTTCTATATTTTCTTTAGGCATATTATTGGCTTTAGCTTCATCAATAGCAAGCCTGAGTCTTGGGTTGGAAGAAGGGTCTTTCCCTCCTATTCTTGTGGCTGTTATCATTTCTCGGATAATATTCGTAAATATCTTTCCTCTTTTTGCATCTATTGCACCTTTTTTTCTTTTAATGGTGCTCCACTTGCTATGACCTGACATAAAATCATCCTCCGAAATAAAAATAAATTTCAAATAAAATAATGATAATAATATATAGAGCAATAATTTAGCTATGTGTATATTATTACTGTTTAATTATGCGAACCGCTCCAGCACCTTTTGTCTCTTTAAGTTTAAGGTAAAAAGGCTTGTTTACTGTATGGTGCGAAAGGGGGGAGTTGAACCCCCATGGGTTGCCCCGCTGGATTCTAAGTCCAGTGCGTATACCAATTCCGCCACTTTCGCAAAATTTCAATAAAGTATATTATATTATATTTTTACATAATTGTATACAATTATGCTATATCTGTTAATAACTTTTAAAATGTTTATTAATAACTTTCATTTTGTCTATTCTTTAGCATATGGAAAAATAGGGGCGTTTTTAGAAAAAACAGGAAATATAATAGGTTCCATGGATTTACTGATAGCGGCTCATGCTTTAAGTTTAAATGTAATATTAATAACTAATAACTAAAAAGGAACTCAAAAAAGTTAAAAACCTAAAAATTGACAACTGGTATTAAAATCATCTAATAAAAGCTAAAAGTGCCTTTTTAATCCGTTTATTAATTTTATCGTATCTTATGAAATTGGGGAAATTGGGCATAATTTTTTAAATTCTATGAAATTTTTAAAACTTTAGCGCCGAAAATCTTTCTATTTTTAATTTCATTAACGGCGGCATTTGCTTCGGTTAAACCGAAAACCTGGAATTGCGGTTTTATATTATGATTGGCTGCAATTTCTAAAACCCCTGTAATATCTGCAAAAGTTACATTGGCGACGGATTTTATCTCTTTTTCCATCCATAAATCCCGGGGATAATCAAGATTTACAAGGTAATCTTTGTCTAATTCTTCTTTCCTGATATTATTTATAACAAAACGCCCATTGGGTTTTAAATTCTTTAAGACTTCAACAACCGGCTTCCATACAGGCGTCGTATCAATAATAGCATTTAATTTTTCAGGCGGGATTTCCGAAATATCGCCGCTCCAGTACGCCCCGATTTCCATTGCGAGCCTCCTTTCGTTTTCGGACCGGGCAAAAACAAAGAGTTTGGAATTGGGATAAATTGCTTTTGCTATCTTTAAAACCAGGTGATTGGATGCCCCGAACCCAAGAAATCCCAGATTCATGCCTTCTTTAATATTCACAAGTTTTAATGCCCTGTAACCAACGGCACCCGCACATAACAGGGGAGAGGCCTCCTCGTCCGTAAATTTTTCCGGAATCAAGGCGGTATAATTTTCGTTTATTTTAGTGTATTCGGCATAGCCGCCGTCAACGTCTTTTCCGGTTGCTATAAACTCGGGGCATAGGTTTTCAAAGCCGCTTCTGCAGTATTCGCACTTACCGCAGGCGGAATGAATCCATCCGATGCCGACCCTGTCGCCTTTTTTTAATTTTTTTACGCCGTTTCCGGTTTCAACCACTCTCCCGACAATTTGATGGCCAGGTATAATGGGTAATTTAATAGGCTTAATCCTGCCTTCTATCTCGTCTAATTCGGTGTGGCAAACCGCGCAGGCATTTACTTTAACCAATACCTCGCTTTCATTAATTTCAGGAATTTCGGCTTCAACGTAAGACAATGGTGTTTTATTTATTTTTAAATCGGATATTTCTTTTAACGTCATAGATTTCATTTTTATTGTAAATTTATGTTATTAATTATTTTCAGTTTACTTTATTATTATTAAATTTTTCGTCAATAAAAAAACCCGGCTATTTCAGCGAAATTAACGTTCGCTATACATCCATAAAAACGAATATTTTAACGAATTATTTATTAAAACGCATATCTCTATAGGTTACCGTATATTTTGAAAATTTCAACTTTAATTTCAATTTTATAAGATAGCCTCTATTCTTTCCGTAAGAAGCAGTGCAAGTCTGTCGTAGATGTCAAAATAATTGCCTAATTTTATATCTATATGCGGATATTTAGCCCTATATTCATCTATTATTTATTTCCGGAATATCCCGACATATAGACAAAAAAGAAAATATACTGTTCAATATGGCGGATATGCAGTTATCGCAGGATGAAAAACACGGCATAATGGAAAAAATGTTGACTACAAAATAAAAATACATTAACATTTAACAAACAAAATTGTATCATCAATGTAGATACCAAATAAAAAAATATAAAATATAAAAAGAGGCATATATATATATGCTAACCAAAATTCAAAAATGGGGCAATAGTTTTGCTATGAGATATATATATGCTAACCAAAATTCAAAAATGGGGCAATAGTTTTGCTATGAGATATATATATGCTAACCAAAATTCAAAAATGGGGCAATAGTTTTGCTATATTGAAACATAAATTTATAATATGCGGTAAACAACTTAAGCGCGAAATAAAATTAGTAAGGTTTATTTTCTTTACATACGCGTGTTTTTTTGCATTAATAGGTTTTTTGAACGTTTCATACGGTTACGGATATAATGTGGTTTTAATGTCGGAGCCGCAAGGCGGAAATCCTCCATATAAATCAATAGAAAACGGCGGCAATTCCATTCTTTCAGGAGTTAAATTATTAGGAACGTTTGCAGCGTCCTATACTTATAATTTTGCAAATCCGTCATCCACATCCGTTTTTCCATACGGCAATAAGAACGGAAATTATATAGATAATTATCAGGTGAATGGGTCTACGATAAACGAATTTGACCTTACGATTTCAAAAAAGCCGTCCGTAAGCAATAATTTTATAACGTCCGGTTTTAAGATTACTCTTGATACAGGACAAAATATTCAGGATGTAGGACCTTATACTGGCAATTATTCTTATTACACCCAATATATATACGACAGGCAGTTGTGGGGTTTCAGACAGGCATATCTTTCTTTTAGATTTCCTATCGGTTCCGGCTTAAAAATGGAAGTCGGGGAGAAAAACTATTTAATAGGTTATGAATCGTACAACCTCTCGAGGGCATGGAACAATACATATTCGCTTATAACCGCTATAGAACCCGGGGAGTTGACCGGAATTTTTTTTAATTACCGTTTTTTACCGAATCTTAAAAGCACGCTGGGATTTGCCTTTACCGACAACGCAATAGTCCCAATTAATCGATATCCTACATACGAATTTATCCTTGTATATAAGCCGCTTAACTATCTTAAATTTCACGAGGGAATAGTTTACGGAGCGGAAAATTTTATTATATATAAAAATAATCTAATTCCCGATAACATGAATAAATTTTTTTATAATTTTATAGACGCAAAGTTTTCATATTTTAATGGGTATGATTTTGTTTTAGATTACGAAGTAGGTTTAAACGGTGGAATTAATAAATCTTTTGTTTATAATTATAATAATGATATAAATATTAACGACCTTCCTCTCAATACCTACCCTGACCAGTTTGTTTCGACTTCAAACGCAACATTTAACAAAAGCCGTTTTTCGGGAATTGCTTTTTATATACATCATTATAAGACGTATAATTTCGGAAGATTTTCGCAGACGTTAAGACTTACGGACGTTTCTGACCCGCAGGGGTTGTGGGAGATGTCGAGCGTTCCCGGTGAGGCGTTCCATTATTTCGATTCTACGTTTACATTAGGATTAAGGCCGAATCTTAGAATTATGAGAAACTTGCAGTATAGGTTAGAATTTGAGCGCCAGATTTCTAACCAAAATATTTATGGAGATGGAAATTCATCGCAGAATACAATAAATTTGATGATGATATATACATTTTAGGGTTCCAAAGAATTAACCGCTTTTTGCAAACCGCTTAAATCCAAAGACATATCTTCACCTCATAATTATAATAATTATAATTAATATTATTTTAACAATTTTTATGCTCGTTTTGCCTCTAATCTATCGCCTTCATTTAAACTGTTGCATTTTTTGCACATTGCTTTTTTTATCGATTTCATCTCAAATTTATAGCTCGGCTCCCCCGTCCGCAAGGGCGGGGAGGAGAGCTATCCTCCATGTTTTAAATGGTTCAATCAACCTTAAATTTACATATTTAACGGAAGCGTTGATTTTCTCTCCCGTTAAATATCT
>JAJYRF010000002.1 GCA_021794255.1 bacterium
GAGCGATAGAGCTACGGACTTGCGCAACATCCGTAGGTATCCTGACCTAAATAACTTCTGCTTGCCTATGTAAGCCCCCTGAGCAACCGGCGCTGAAGCCCCGCCCTTTAGGGCGTGGGTGGTTGACATTATTTTCCAATTGTTCTTATGTTAAGCTGTTTAAGATTGAAAGGTGAATGTTCTTTCATTTTTCCATTCTTCTATATTGTTTTTAAATTGATTCAAAAGTTCAATAGCCTCGTCTTTAGTTCTGCCTTCCGAGTAAATTTCAAAATAAGCTCCTTCTGATGCGGGAGTTGATAAAACCCAGCCATATCCTTCCTCTTTAAAAAGTTTTATTCCGTCAATAAATAATGCATTTTCATCTTTATATGTTTCCATGAATTTTCTCATAATAAAACCCTTTAATTCTGTCGGACACGGTACCGTAGTATATTCAAAATGACTCGGTTCTATATATCTAAGTTCATT
Organism: bacterium; assembly: GCA_021794255.1. The sequence continues at coordinate 472 of JAJYRF010000002.1, forward strand.
TTTAATTGAAGTATTTAATTTAGCCAGCATTTCTAAAAGTTTTATTGCGGAATACATTCCGTCAAATGCCGGCTGAAATACCGGGTATATATATCCCCCTTCATTATCTCCCGCAAAACATATTTGAGAATTTGCAGCTTTTTCCATTAGAGCGCTTGAAAAATGTTTTGCCGGGATTACTTCAAAATTATATTCTTTTGCTAATTTATTTATATTAAATGAGGAATTTATCTGCGCCGAAATAATTTTATTATGATTTTCCGTCTTCATTACTAAAAGGCTCATAAGCGAAAAAGCAGTATTGCCGTCTATTATATCGCCGTTTTCATCGCATATATAAATTTTTTCTCCGCCGTTATCCATAAATATACCGATATCTGCATTAATTGATTTAACAATACTGGAAAGATCTTTTAGCGATTTTTTAAATTCTCTGTCAGTTTTGGTTATTTTAGTCTGATCAAGATTAGCATTTAAATGAACAGATTCAATGTCTAGCTTGCCGATTATCGCCGGAAATATTTTACTGGAAGAACCGTAAGAATAATCTATAACTATTTTGAAATTTCTTTTGGCAATCTTTTCGCTGTTTATTGTTTTTAAAAATCCGTCCGTATAATATTCTGTTCCGTGGGTAGGATAAAAGATTTCTCCCATATCTTCGGAACCTACTCTTGAAAAATCTTCTCTAAAAAACAATCTTTCTATCTTTTGTTCATTTGCAGGAGAAAGATCTAATCCTTCCGAATCAAAAAATTTAATATTTATCAATTTTTTATTAAAAGGATGTTTTCTTACGTGGATGCCGCCGAAAGTTTTATATTGTCTCGCCTGATATCTTACAATAGGTATCGGGGTATCGCTAAAATCATTTACATTAACTCCTACCGAAAGAACGCCCGACATTATAGCTCTTGAAAAAAGCCTTGAAGCTTTATGACTGTCTCTTGAAACAGATATTGTTTTAGATTTGCCTACGGATGCTCCAAAAGCAGCGCCTAATTTTGAACAAAATTCAGGAGTAATTTCATAATTGGCAAGACCTGTAACCCCATATTGACCGAAGATTCTTGCGCTCCATTTATCTGACCATATTAAACTTTCCGAAAGTATAGCGCCGTCTTCGACATTTTTAAACGGCCATATTTTAACATTGGGATTTATAATGGCGTTGTTTCCGATTATACAAACATCTGAAATGATTCCGCCTGTGCCGACAAAAACATTATTCCCTACTTGGGTTCTATAGCCTAATATGGCTTCCTGTATTTCGCATGAACTGCCTATATGAGAATTTTTGCCGATAACCGAGCCGCTTATTGACGTATTCTCATGTATAATTACATTGTCTCCTATAACGCAGTTTTTAATTTTGCAGTGCTGCATTACTTTAATATTTTTGCCGAATATCGAATTTTCGACATCTGAAGTTATATCTATTATTGTGCCTTCTGCTATTCGAATATTTTTTCCCGTTAAATATCCTCCTTCTATATCAATTTGTACTTTGCCTATAATAATATCAAGATGGCTTTGCCTGTATTCAGAAAGCGTGCCGACATCCTTCCAGTAACCATCAGAAATAAAACCGTACAATTTCATATTATTTTTCATAATGACGGGAAAAAGCTCTTTAGAAAAATCGAATTCTTTTTTTTCAGGCATAAATTTAAATACGCTTTTGTTTAAAATATAAATACCGGTATTTATGGTATCGCTAAAAACTTCCGACCAAGAAGGTTTTTCAAGAAATTTATTAATTCTTCCTTCATCATCTGTAATAACTATTCCATAAGGCAGCGGATTTTCAACTCGAGTTAAAACTATAGTCGCATCTGAATTTTTTTCTTTATGAAAATCAACAGGCTTTTGAAGATTAAAATCTGTAATGACATCAGCGCTTATAACCATAAAATTATCTTCTTCAATAAATTTTTCCACATTTTTAACGCTTCCTGCCGTCCCGTAATCTTCTTCCGCTAAAATATATTTAATATTAACTCCGAATTTGCTTCCGTCTTTAAAATAGTTTGTTATAACTTCAGGCTGGACATAGAGTAAAATGATAAGGTCTCTGATTGAATATTTTTTTAATAAATTTATTACATGCTCCATCATCGGCTTGTTGGCGACATGAATCATAGGCTTCGGAGTGTTATTCGTTAACGGCTTAAGTCTTGTTCCAAAACCTCCTGCCATAATAACAGCTTGCATAGATTGTTTTTCCTCCTTTTTTTATTTTATTTATTGCGTGAAATATGATAAGTTATATAATATTTACTTTACTTATTTTAATTTAATTAATTATTATTATTATTGATCTATTTTTATCGTTTTATATTATATTAATATTATATTATTTCTTTAATTTATCTCGTATTTTTATATTTATATTGAATTATTTTAATTGTTTTTATTTATTTATTAATATATATATACTTAAATTATATCTTAAATTATTCAAAAAAATAATAAATTTTAATAAAAAATTATGATATTTTAATTTATTTATTTAAAAAACAATTTTTAATAGAAATTATGCTATCTTACATATTACATTTAGACGCATTATTGTTTTTATTCATAAATAATAATTTTCATTTTTCAATGCTTAATGAAAATATGAGGGCTGTTACATTTCTTGGAAACGGCTGGATTGTGTACTGGTTGATTTTATTATTTGTTTATATTTATAATAAACAAAATTTTAAAAAATCCTTATTTTTATTAATTATTACTCAATTAGTTCCCGGTATATTTGATATAATCTTAAAAAGATTAATCAACAGACCGAGACCTATCGTAGCTATGCATAAATTAATAGAACAAGGAACAGTGCATATTGACCTGCTCGGAAGACACCTTACTGAATATTCATTTCCGTCAGGCCACTCAACAACTGCTTTTTCATTAGCCGTAGCAATGGCTTATTTTTTTCCCAAACATTACAAATTATTTTATATTTTAGCTGCAATAGTTGCATTTTCCAGAGTATACGACGGCGAACATTATCCTTTAGATGTAATTGCCGGCGGAATTTTAGGATACGGTTTTGCTAAACTTACCTTGATAATTTACAAAAAAATTACAAAAACAAAAGGTTATAATTTTGAAAAAATTAAAAATTGACTTTTTTGCATCAATTTTATAATATTAATATTTACAGATATTTAATAATATTAATCACCAAAAATATTAGAAACATTATTATTATTAAATACGATTAAATAAACTAACTTAATTAATTTTAATATAAATAATTAATAACTATACTATGATTGCTTTTTTAACAGTTGTTTTAATAGTTTCGGCTATTTTTCTTATTATCGTGATTTTAATGCAGCAGGGCAAAGGTCAAGAAATGGGCGCTGTATTCGGAGGAAGTTCTCAAACTGTATTCGGGGCTTCAGGGGCAGGAAATTTTTTAACAAAAACTACTGCAATACTTGCCGCTATTTTTCTCGGTTCGGCATTTTTAATCAGCTATATATCTGCAAAGCAGGTTAGTCCCATACCTATAAAAAGCTATCTTAAAAAACCTGCAAAAACAAATTCAACAGTTAATTCAACAGTTAATAAAAATGCAGCTAAAAAAATTATTGCTAAAAAACCGGCAGCAATTAATAAAACAATTAATGCGCCTGTGAAAAGCGGCATGGAATCGGGCTCAGAAAAAAACAAGCCGGTCAAAAAATAGAATTGAAATAAAACTGAAAAATGTTAAAATTTAAATAAATATTGATTTAAGATTAAAATATTAATCATTATCTTGATTTATCTTGATTTGTTTTTATATCATTAAATTATTGGCTGCAATTTTAATAAAATCTTTTAACAAAATCATTGATGTAATGAGAACAATGAGAAGTTGAATTAAAAAATATTTAAATTATTGGTTAGAATTTCAACTCAAATTGCCGAAGTGGTGGAATTGGTAGACACGCCATCTTGAGGGGGTGGTGGATAATTTCCGTGCCGGTTCGATTCCGGCCTTCGGCACCATAGCTTTATATCAATATATAGGACAATATCATTTTAATTAATTCATTTATTAATTTATTGTCTTCATTAAATTTTAGCCTGAATAAACCAAATTCAAATAAATTAAATTATACAGTCATAATTAATTATGACTGTATATCGCACAAATCTATTAATAAATGTTCAAAAATAAAATTAATCAGAAAGCCGGCATATCTGCTAATAAATACAAATTAATAGATTTGAATAAAATAAAAAATATGTCTTTTGACTCTTCTATTATAAATAAAAATAGGATTGAGAAAGTTATAAAAAGCGGAAGACGAACCATAACATTAGAAGTCACCCCGTCAGCCACCTTAATATTAAGATTACCAATTAATTTTGCAGAATATAAAATCCCCGGCGTTATTAAAAGAAATGAAAAATGGCTGAAAAAAAAAATTGAACTAATGGAAAATAGAAAAACTTTATTTAAATCAAAAACTTTTATAGACGGGGATGATTTATTATATCTCGGAAAAAATTATAAGCTTCAAATTATCCAAAATATAGAAGACTATAATAATATTATATACAGCGGCATTTCTAAAAAAGAATTTGTTTCAGGATATTATTGTCTGACACTTGATGAAACTAATCAAAAAATATATGTATTCAATGAATATTTTAAAGCCATTGAAGGTTATAATAAAAACATAAACATAATATCTGATAAATCAATGGTTTATGATAATACAAATAATATTAATAATAATATAAATTTAAATATATGCAGCACGGCTCAAAATAATCTTAAATTATTTTTTGAAAACTTTTATAAACAAAAAGCATTTGAATTAATATCAGAACGCGCAAAATTGCATTCAAAATTAAACAATTTACATTTTAAACGATTAAAATTATCTTCGGCGGAAAAAAGATGGGGGTCATGCTCTTTTGAGAATTCTATAAGGATAAACTGGAGACTTATGATGGCTCCGATAAACATTATTGATTATGTAATAATCCATGAATTGTCGCATACGATACATAAAAATCATTCTAAAAGTTTTTGGAATCGCGTAGGTTTTATTATACCTGATTATAAAATTAGTATTAAATGGCTGAAAGATAATGGATACAAGCTTAAATTAGATTGATTTCATTATTAAATAAATGATATATTAACAATTGTAAAAAATAATTTTAGGGGTGTTTAATATGAATTTTGGAAATCAGGATATAAGAACTGCCTATGGCACAGATGAAAAAGAAGGACTGTCAAATTTTTTCAGGGGCGTTTTTACATGGATGCTTTTGGGGCTCGCTATTACAGGCATTGTTGCCGAATTTGTATCTTCCGATAAACCTATGGTAATATTTCTCAGCACTCATGTATTGTTATTTTATCTGCTTATAGGATTACAGCTTGCTGCCGTTTTAGGACTTTCATTTGGTATTAACAAATTGCCGGCTGTAATGAGCGAAACAATATTTATTTTATATGCGGCTCTTACAGGCATCACATTTTCAACAATTTTTTTAATTTACACGGCGCAATCCATAGGATTAGTATTTTTTTTAACTGCGTTCTCATTCGGTTTACTTGCATTTATCGGCTACACCACTAAGAAAGACTTGACATCAATGGGTAATTTTATGATGGTTGGTTTAATTGCAATAATAGTAGCTATGTTCATAAACTTTTTTTTGCACAGCAGCACTCTAATGTATATTATTTCTATACTCGGGGTCGTAATATTTTTAGGATTAACGGCTTATGACATGCAAAAGCTAAAACAGATTTATTTAAGCGGTTCTTTTGACGAAAGAAAGGAAACCGTGCTGGGGGCATTAACTCTTTATCTTGATTTTATAAATCTTTTTTTGATGCTTTTAAATTTATTCGGTCAGCAAAGAGACTGATAAATAACTTTAGCCCGACTCCGCCATTTTTATTTACGTATTTTGTAACTTATAAATATTAATTATTACATAATTATTTTTATATTGCGTTGCCCCATAAATATAGTAATATTGCCAATATATATGAATTTTGACCTTTTTTTTCACCAATTTTGACTATCTTATGATTAAATTAAACTACTATTTTATTTTAATTATTTAATTAGCGGGGTTTTTCGTCCGATTCCTTTATAAGCAATATAAATTCTTTCAAAAATGCATTATTATACAGTTCTTTGTTTAACGCCATATTATTTAATGCATCTTTTTTTTCTAATTTAATTCTATGCGGCAAATTTCTTGATAGAGAATCAAATTTATTAACAATTATAATTATCTTGCCGAAAGTAGAAATATTTTCTTCCATTTTGCCGTACGGGTACCCTGTTCCATTTGAAGCTTCATGGTGTTCAATAACGGCATTTATTATATTATTATTGTCAACTTCATTTTCTATTAAAATTTCTTTTGAATAAATAGGATGTTTTTTTATTTCATTTAACTCTTCTTTAGTCAAATCGTTTTTTTGCAATAATTGTTTTGGGATTTTTAGTTTTCCTATATCATGGGTTAATCCTGCCAATCCTATTTCGTAAAGAGATAATTTATTTATAAATCCTAATCTGCCGGCAAGCGCCATAGCGTAAATACTGACATTTATTCCATGTCCGACTTCACTTGCATCATATTTTTTAGACAGATTAATAATATTAATAAAAGCAAGGTCGCTTACAAGAAGATATTCGATGATAGTTTCAATAACTTGTTTTAATTGTTCTTTTGTATCCTTAATATTACCTGTAGTTATAATATATTGGGCGTATATTTTTGAATAATTATAAATACTGACTGTTTTATCCTCAGAACTTATATCACTAGCCGATACAATACTATTCAAATGATTAATTATATCTTCATCGTATTTTTTCTTGTCTTCCTGCTTTATATAAAGTTCATTGACTCCGTTATTTTTCAGCCTTAAAACATCACTCTGTGAAAATATCAAAGCTTTCGATCTGTAAAGAACATATTTATCATACGTTTTAATATATAGCGGATAATCTGAGTTTTTCCCGAAAATTAAACTTGCTATTAATATAGGTAAATAATTTTCTTTTTGCATTTAGTTTATTATACAGTATAAATATATAAATAAAACTTAAATAGTGAAATTTATTTATTGTTTTTATTTTAGTCTAATTAATATTTTTATTTTTCGCCATAAATAAAATATAAAAATATAACTCTGAAGATATAAATATAATATTAAATTAAAACAGCATTTAACCACATATCATTTATTTATCTATTATCTATACTATTATTTTTTTGTGGGCATAATATAATATTATATAATATTATATTATATTATATTAAAATAGCATTTAACCCTTTTTCCTTCACTGTTTCAACGAAATCCTGTGCATCGGCATCTGAACCTACAATGGCTCCATAATGCATAGGAATAGCAACTTTTGCGTTAATTGTAACTGCAACGTCTGAAGCCTCTTTTGAGGTCATGACATAAGTACCGCTTACAGGAATAAGCAAAATATCAATATTTTCTTCTTTTAAATTTTCCATTTCGGGAATATTGTCAGAATCGCCGGTATGATAAATCTTTACGCCGTCAATAGTTACTATAAATCCTAATTTTTTATCTTCTTTAGGGTGATATACAATTCCGCGTTCTCTAAATTTATTAATATTGTATGCAGGAACTCCTTCTATATGAATTCCGTTATAATCAATTGAATCGCCAGGTTTAATTGTTACAACTTTATTTGGAAGTTGATGTCCTAATTCTTTTTTAGTCATCTCATTCATAAATAAAACAGTCGATTCTTTAATTATTTTTCTAATATCGTCTATAGAAAAATGGTCAAAATGTTCATGAGTTATAAAAATATAATCTGCCTTTGGAAATTCTTCAGATTCTATTTTAAAAGGATCTAAATACAAATTAATTTTACCGTTTGAAACCAAGAAACAGTCGTGGGCAATTCTTTGTAAAGCTATACCTTTATAATTAAACATGATAACAACCTCCATGAAAATAACTATTAGTTATATTAGTAAATTATATTAGCAAAGTTATATTATAGTATATCTTAAAAAAATATTATATATAATTTATTAATATAGCAAACATAATTAAAGAAGGTATAAGCCATATTATGCAACCCTATAATGGATAAAACAGCAGTAATAGTACGTGGCAGCACGGCGTATAAGCCATACTATGCAACCCCATAATGCCCGATGCTTTTTTAATAGCGAACATGAGTAAATTATTTCACATCTTTAAATAAATATGTTATGCTAATAAAATATAAAATTAATTATAATATTTGTATGACATTATAATTATTAATAATTAATAAATTTTTTATTTTAAATTAAAGCTAAAGAAAAAAAATTTATTTAAACATTAATAATATAATTAATTTAATTCAATATTCAAAGGAGTAAAAATCATGAAACAAATAAATAACATGATTTTAACCGTATTTAAGATTTTATTACAAATTTTAACATTAAGCGGCGAGAGTTTATCTAAAAGTAAAAAATTAATTATCTTCTTTGCCGTTATTATGTTGTTTGTATTTAATCTGAGTGGATTTGTTGCATATTCAATTCCTAATGCTTATTCCTCAGGTTTTATAAGCGTTTCAACCCCTAATTTTGCTTTTTCTTTAGGAGACGGGGTTAATACATATTATTATCCTCCTTTTCAAACTTATATTTATGGATATAACGGATATTATTACAGATGGTATAATAACAACTGGATTTATGCCAGCGCATACTCAGGACCATGGTTTTCGTTACCTCCTACAATAGCTCTTCCTGCTCCCTTGCTTTACGGTCCTCCCCTTCCTATTATTACTTACAGACCATATTTTATATGGTGGAGAAACAACATCGGTCCATGGTATAGAACGAATCATCCTGGCTGGTGGGTAAGACACCATGCTTATTTAAGGCATTATAATTTATGGCGTTCGCATGTAGGTCGATTTTATGCAAACCATCCTTTTTATAGACCTAAAATGAGAAAAATTTTTAGAAGAAATGTTATACGAAATCACAATAGGGCTATTCAGCAAAGAAGAAGAATTATTAGACAAAATCACAATAGAATATTAAGAAGAAATGCTATACGAAATCACAATAGGGCTATTCAGCAAAGAAGAAGAATTATTAGACAAAATCACAATAGAATATTAAGAAGAAATGTTATACGA
>JAJYRF010000032.1 GCA_021794255.1 bacterium
ATTGATATTACTCCATTGATATTAATTGATATTAATTAATAATATTTTACAATGTTTGCTATATAAATATCTTACATATACTTTAAATGAAAGTAAATTAAAAATCAACACAAAATTGAAAAAAATTTTCAAATATAAGAATAAAACTATAATTATTGAATAAAATAAATTTAAATTTTTTTATTTTAATTTATTTTATTCAATAATTAAAAAAGAAAATAAAAAATCAAATAATAATATAATAAAAAATAATGACTGGATGGAATTTAAACTTTTTCATTTAATTTATTTATTTAACTATATTATTATTATATTATTATTATTATATTATTATTATATTATTATTATATTATTATTATATTATTATATTATTAAAATTATTAAATAAATTTTATTCAATATATCGTAAATTTTATTCAATACATCGGACATCGGCTGATTTTATCTTTTTTAATCGTTGTTAAAACTTCCGCTCCGTCTTTAGCAACTAAACACATATCTTCAATTCTTACTCCGCCGAATCCCTCAATGTAAACGCCGGGTTCAATGGTAAAAACCATCCCTTCTTGAATAATATCTTCATTTTTAAACGACACATAAGGATATTCATGTATATCAAGTCCTACTCCATGTCCAAGCGAATGGATAAAATATTGTCCATATCCTTTTTTGTCAATATAATCCCTTGCTATCTTATCTAATTCACAAAATTTAAGCCCCGGTTTTATACTTGATATAGCTAATTGCTGAGCAGCATAAACCGTTTCATATATATCGCTAAATTTTCTACCGGGAGTTCCAAAAAACAAAGTAATAGTTTCGTCACTGTTGTAATGATTATATTTGGCGCCGAAATCGCATAATAGTATATTGTCTTTACCGTCATTTATAATATTGTTATCTAAAGGTATACCATGAGGCATAGCGGAACGCTCTGCTTTAAGAACAATAGTTTCAAATGCTGCATCTTCGGAACTGCCGAAATTTAAAAGATTAATTCTGTAATTATTAGCAACATCTAATTCTGTAATTTTTTTCCCTGAAATATAATTTTCGGCAATATTTTTAATTGCATAAGACATTGATTGTTCTGCGATAGATATAGCTTTTTTTATATTTTTAATTTCTTCTTCTGTTTTAAGACATCTTAATTTTAACATAAGATTATGTGCGGGCATAAGTTTAAAATCTTTTAGTTCTTTTTTAAATCCAAGATATTCTTCATAAGTAAAATATAGAGATTCAAAAAGAATAATGTTTTTCGATTTTAATTTAAACTCTGATTTTAAATTTGAGGCTATATCTTTATAAGGTTCTTTAAAATATTTTACATTTATTATATTTTTGTTTTTATAATTTTGAATATGATTTATATCGGCATTATTAATATTATTATATTTATCATAATTATTTCTATTATTATAGCCTGTGGTGTTATTATCCATTTCATTAACTGCCCTTTCATAATATCTTCCGTCAACATATAAATTGGCAACGCCGTTTTTTGACATAAAAAGGTAGCAGTCTTCACCTGAATATCCTGTAATATAAAAAACATTAGAGGGATGTTTTATTAAAATCCCCTCGGCTTGTTTTGAATTTATCAAATTACAAATATTACTTCTATTGTTTAAACCCATTTTTAACCCCTTTTAACCTTTTAACCCGCGATTAACTTAAATTGTACTCTCTTATTTTATTCAAGTCAATTGTAGAGGACTAATACAATAACAATATAAGGAAACTTCATGAGTACCGTCAGGACAGTATATTAATTTTAACCAAAGGTGACATTTTTACTTTGGTAATAGGTGACATTTTTACTTTGCCTTGACATTTTGGGCTGTTGACTTGACATTCACAAATGTTGCCTTATAATATATTATGTGGATAGAGTAAACTAATATTAAATTAAAAAATAAATTTATTTAATAAGTAATAAGGAGGATGGAGAAATGATTAACAAGATTACGTTATTAGTTTTAGCGTTTACTTTTATATTTGTCTTTGCAGTTAAGGCTTACGCCTATGATTCTGTAATTAATCAGTGTTTTAGCCGCATTGACTCTCAGTCTTATGTAGCCGCAAAAAAGTTGGGACTCATGGCAGTACAAAACAATTATAAAAGTTTCAATGCTCGTTTATGTCTTGGAGAAGCTAATGAAAATCTTGGCAACTATAAAACCGCAATCAGCGAGTTTAGTTTTGCGATTCCTGCTGCTAATAGTGAAACAAGGAAGATGCTTGTTTATAACTGGGTAGGCACGGCGTATCATAATATAGGAAATCAAAGAGAAGCTTTTAAGTACGACTCAGAATCGCTTGCACTCGCGAGAAGAGTTAATAATACAGGCCTTGAGAGCAACGATTTAAATAATATAGGAACGATATATTTATCTGAAGGCAACTATACAAAGGCTCTTCATTATTATAAAGTATCTTTACCTTTGCATGTGACTGCGAGCGGATTAGCTGTTACCTACGGTAATATAGGCGCGGCTTATTATGGAATGGGGAATTGCTCCGAAGCCGTACAATATCAAACGAAGGCGCTAAATTTGCTAAATTCGGAAAAAAACAAGGGCAGCGGAGATTATTATGTAACTGCGGTGAATCTTATAAATATCGGCGGCGATTTTATATGTACTAAAAATTACTCCAGGGCTAAAGTTGATATTACAGAAGGACTCACAATGATGAAAAAGATAGGTGCTAAAAAATGGATAGCGACAGCTTATAGATATTTGGGCAGACTTTATAGAAGCGAAGGCAATAATAAAAAATCTTTATTCTATTACAGAAAGTCTCACAAAATGTTTAACGCTATCGGAATTTCCGGGAGAGCGTAAGATTCTCTTATTATGATAAACAAAATAAAAGAAACCATAAAAGCAGATAGGTTATAAAATAAAAACCATTACAGAATTAGAATATAGAATAAGAAATAGAATAAGAAATAGAATAAGAATGTAGAATGTAGAATTAGAAATAGAATGTAGAATAATTACCTCAATTTATTTTTTTTATAGTTTAGTTTATTAATTGAGAGCCGTTTAAGCTATAAAGCAAAATTATTCTACATTCTATTTCCATCTATTTCTGCTGAGTTGGAAAATTAAACTGATTTTACGTACTTTGTTTTATAAATATCAATTTTACCAAGCAAATTATTAAATAAATTAATTTTAGCGGCAATAGCTTCTTTCTTTTTATTTTTTTCGCTTAATATTAAGTTTTGCATATCTTTAATTTTATCTATAAAGTCTGCATCAAGAGGATTTTCTTTTAACATATCTATATAAATATTAAGCGCCTGGTCATAATGCCCTTGAGATTCGTAAATTTCAGCAAATGTTTTAGTTTTCTGTTCCATAGTTTTGTACCATAATTTTATTTGTTTTTTTATTAAAATTAATTATTTTTATTGTTTATCATAATTTAATCATAGAATATTTATTTAATTTATATTTTTAATTTATTTAAATATTAAGCAACTTAATTCTTATTTAATTAAATATAATTTTATTGCAGCAAATCTTTTAAAAATTTATAAATAAATGCAAAGTCAAGTTTTTCAAATTTAAAACTTCCTATGCCGTTAATCAAAACAAATTTAATTGATTTATCTTCTACTTTTTTATCAAGTTTCATCGCATTTATATATTCTTCAGAACTAAATTTCGGAATTTCTATAGGAAGTTCCGAGTTTTTAATCAGCATTTCAAGCCTATCAACTGTTTCATCGCCACAAAGATTTAATTCTTTGGATAATTTAGATGCAAACATCATTCCTATAGAAATAGCTTCTCCGTGTTTTATATTACCGTAATTATAAAGAGTTTCTATCGCATGCCCGAGACTATGTCCAAAATTTAAAACGGATCTAAATCCACTTTCTTTTTCATCTTTATTCACAACATCTGCTTTTATTGAACAAGATCTTTCAATTATATGTATTAAAGATCGTTTATCTTTTAACATTATTTTATCAAGATTGTTCTCAAGATACAAGAATAAATCTTTATCAAGAACAGTGCCGTATTTTATAACTTCTGCAAAACCATTTTTTAGTTCTCTGTTATCTAAAGAATCAAGAAAATCAACATCAATAATTACAATTTTCGGCTGATAAAAAGCTCCTATCAGATTTTTTCCTAAAGGATGGTCAATGCCGGTTTTCCCCCCGACGGAAGAATCTACATCAGATAGAAGCGTAGTAGGAATTTGTACAAAATTAATGCCCCGCAAATAAGAAGCAGCGGCATATCCTGCAAGATCTCCTATTACTCCGCCGCCAAACGCAATTATATAATCGGTTCTTTCAAATTTGTTTCTGATTAATTCATCGTAAACATATGATAAATATTTAATGCTTTTAGCGCTCTCGCCGTCGGGAAGAACTATAAAAACCGGTTCAATGCCGGCGCTATTTAATAAATTGCCGATTGAAAAGCCATATAAATCATTGACGGTTTTACAGGTGATAATACATACTCTTTTTTTAATTCCGATAGATTCTAAAATAGCTCCGATAGGAATATTTGAATTAATTAATACGTCATAGCTTGCATCTTTTGCCGAATGAGACAAATCTACTTTTATTTTCATATTATTGTTAATAATTCTAATTATTATTATGTTCCAATAAAAAATGATTCTACTTTTATTTTCATATTATTGTTAATAATTACAATATAACAATATAAAAAAGATTAATAAAAATTTAAGACTTTTTCTAAAATTTTTTAAAAGAAATTTTTTATTTTATTAACTCCTAATCCACTCTTATAGTTGTTTGGCTTTACCATAACATTTTATGATGCATCATAAGTATTATTATTAATGAAATAGATTTTAATCTGATACTTCCGGAGGTCTAATATTTGCAAACTCTTTATTGGTAAGTAGTCTTGATTTAGCTATAAAACGTATCCCGAGAGGAATTTCTAATGAAAAACTAGAACCTCTGCCTTTAATTATATCAATAGTTAAATGCATATTCTTATAATATTCAAATTGGTCGGCAGCCATATAAAATTTGCAGCCATGTATTTCGCCAAGCATTAAATCTCTGCTTCCTATGATAAAATCACCGGTGGCAAAACACATTGGGGAAGAGCCGTCACAACAGCCTCCACTTTGATGAAACATTAATTCTCCATGTTTTTCTCTTAGCCTGTCAATTATTTTTTTAGCTTCTTCAGTTATTGATATGCGCTCAAAATACATAATATTTTTTACCCTTTTATTGACAATCCGCAGACCAAGACCCTTCTATTTAATTTTAATTAATTATTAGCTTCCTTAAATCATCGTTAGAAACTATTAAAGTTGCTTCAGTTATTAAAGTATACAATAAATATTAGATTCCCGCTTTCGCGGAAATGACGCCCGTTGGGTTAAAATTAAATTCTCTAAAAGTCATTCCTGCGAAAGCGGGAAAGTTCTCAAGTAGAAACACACGCCGTTTCTGTTCGCGAGGCTGCAAGCCATATAAACGCATGCCATTTATGGCGAAGCCATCACCCAGAAAAAGAAGCTTATTTTTTAAACGGAACAAACTGCATCAAATCTGCCCATTATTTATGTTCTTATATTCTTGTATATATCTATCTTACCATATTTTTGCTTCTTTTGGCTAAAAAAACCCTAAAGGGTCTTTACTGTAAGACATTAACACATTCTTAGTATGACGATATTGATTTAGCATCATCATGTGAGTTTCCCGTCCTATACCTGATTTTTTATATCCGCCAAATGAAGCATGCGCAGGATATAAGTGATAGCAATTCACCCATACGCGTCCTGCCTCAATACCTCTTGCAAATATATTGACTTGATGAACATCGCGCGACCATATGCCTGCACCTAACCCATACAGAGTATCATTTGCAATATCCATTGCCTCAGTTTCGTCCTTAAAGGTTGTAACGCTTAGCACGGGACCAAATATTTCTTCCTGAAAAATACGCATTTTATTATTGCCTTTAAATACGGTCGGTTTAATGTAATAGCCGTCAGGATATGTCTTATTTGCATAAACATCGCCACCCGTCAAAACCTTAGCGCCTTCCTGTTTTCCTATATCAATATAATTTTTTATTTTCTCATATTGATCAATTGAAACTTGTGCTCCCATCATAGTGGTAGAATCAAGCGGATCACCCATCTTTATAGCCTCTATACGCTTTAGAGCTCGTTCCATAAACTCATCATAAATGTTTTCTTGGATTAAAGCGCGGGATGGACATGTACAAACTTCACCTTGATTAAAAGCAAACAACACTAAACCCTCAATGGCTTTGCTAAGAAAATTGTCATCTTTTGCCATTACACTGTCAAAAAAGATATTAGGTGATTTACCGCCGAGCTCTAACGTGACAGGAATAATATTTTCGGATGCATACTGCATAATTAAACGACCCGTTGTAGTTTCTCCCGTAAATCCAATTTTTTTAATATCAGGATGCTTTGCCAGCGGTTTTCCTGCTTCAGGACCAAATCCGTTTACAACATTAACAACCCCTTCCGGCAAAATATCAGCTATCATTTCCATAACACGCAGAATAGAAACAGGTGTTTGTTCGGCAGGTTTCAATACAACGCAATTTCCTGCCGCTAAGGCAGGCGCCAACTTCCACGCTGCCATAAGAATAGGAAAATTCCATGGTATAATCTGTCCCACAACGCCTAAAGGCTCATGTATCTCCATCGATACCGTATTAGCGTCAAGATCAGCAACAGTGCCTGACTCCGCACGAATCACGCTTCCAAAATACCTAAAATGATCAACAGCTAATGGAATATCAGCTACCAATGTTTCTCTTATAGCCTTGCCGTTATCCCATGCTTCTATAATTGCAAGTTCCTCCAAATTTTTTTCTATTATATCAGCAATCTTAAAAAGCAGGCTGCTCTTTTCCGCAACTGAGGTTTTTTCCCATGACGCCGAAGCTTTCCATGCGGCAGCAATAGCAGCATCAATGTCTTTATTGTTAGACCTGGGCACTCTGGCAATTATACTGCCGTCAACAGGCGAAATGTCATCAAAATACTCTCCGTCAATTGGTTTTATCCATTTGCCGCCAATATAATTTTCATATTGGTCCTTGAATTTTGGCTTGTTATACAACATGGCAACCTCCTTTAAAATTAAATTAATTTTAGTTTAGACATCTAAAATTTTACTTTAAAAAAAGTTAGTCTTAAATCGGCATTATTTAGTTTTCATTAGATGTTTTATCAATTATAATAGATTTTATGCTGATATTATATTGATAATAAATTAATTTGCATATATTGTAGCCTTAAATATTAAAATAACTATTAAAATAATAATAAAATAATAACTTAGAATAGTAAAATCTGGCTTTTATTTATTAATTAATTAATTAATTAATAAATAAATAAATAAATAAATAAAATATATTATATTATATTATATTATTTATTAATTAGATATATTAATTATATTATATAGATATATTTTTATACACTTCTATTTTGCAATCAGGTTAAAAGAACCGTTTTCTGTATCGTAATTATATACTTCTCCTGTTCCAATCATATAATACCAGCCATATATGTTTATTTCTTTATTTAAATACTTTTCATTTATAAACGGGTATGTAAATAAATTATTCATCTGATGTATAACATTGAATTTTTCGGTCATCATTTCTTTTTTAATATATTCTCTTGCATCAATATTTTTTAAAACATATTCTTTTACAGGATTTGCTAATTCCAACCATTTTCTAACATGAGGAACATTTTTAAGCTCTTCTTTAGATTTATATAAAGCAACACAGCCGCCACAATTAGAATGTCCGCAAACCACAATATTTTTAACATTAAGTACTTCTACGGCAAATTCTACTGCAGATGTGGTAGACACATATTCTTGAGTTTCTCTATACGGCGGCACCATATTCGCAATATTTCTTATCATAAAAAGCTCGCCGGGAAGCGTTTTTGTTATAAGGTTCGGCACAACCCTTGAGTCCGAACACCCTATAAATAATGTATGAGGATTTTGTCTATCTTCTAGCTTGGTAAAAAGATTTTTATATTTTTCATAATCCTCATTTTTAAATTTAAAAACACCGTCAAAAAGATCATTCATAAAAACCTCCAGTTAATTTTAAAACTTAAAATTAAAGTTTAATTAATATACTATAATAAAAGTAATTTTTTAATAAGAAACTATTTAATGAAAAACTATGCGTTACCTCTATTAGTTAGCAATAAATAAATTATAATTATATTATTTAAAAGTTATTTAATTATAATAAAACATCATTTTAAAATCAAGTAAAAAATTAAAAATCTAAAAACTACTTGATATTATTTTATATTGATTGAACTTTCAATCAAGCATTTAAAAGATATTTATAATTTAAATAATAAATTTATAAATTAAACCATATTTTAAAAAAGATTTAAAAAATTTCTGAATAATAAATAATCTGAATCAAAAAATAAACCTGCGTTTTTATTTTTTTCAGATAAAAAGTATTTTTAACAAGTTTTGTGTTTACAAAAACGGCAAACTTAGAATAAGAAGCGGCAAATAGGCGATAAAAGTATTTTAAAAAATTATGTAAGAAATGATAAAAATAGCAATGTATGTTTTTGATTATTGACTTTGAACGGCTTATTTACTGCAATTTTGAGTGGTGGCGGTGCAGGGACTTGAACCCCAGACACTTCAGATGTTTTGCCGTCCTTAAAAAACTCTTCATAGGTAAGATTCTCAGTGTATTGTTCAGCTTTATCTATGTATTTAATAATATCCTCTAAATATAATTTAAAATCCCTTTTCATAGATTTACTACCTCATTTAAAATATTATCTTTCAGTTCTTTTCGGATATTCCTTTTTCTAACTAAATCGACCCTGATACCAAACAAATCGGATAGATAAATTTCTAGAGAAGAAACCAAAAGAAGGCTAACCGGATTTTTAAATTCCACTAAGATATCGATATCGCTCTTATCTGTTTCCTCGCCCCTTGCAAAAGAACCGAAAAGCCCTATCTCTTCTACGCCGTATTTTTTATAAAGTTCTTCTTTGTGCCGTTTTAATATTTGAAGAATTTCGTCTTTGTTTTTATAGTTTATCTTCATATTCTATTACTGAAAAAGGAGTGCTTTTGAGTTACGCTGGTTTTGCAAACCAAAACACGCAAAATAATATATATAATAATTAATTATAGTATATTTTAACGTCCAAGCTACCTTTTTATACCTCTATCTTTATTTAAGCGATTCTGTAGGTCTTAGGAAAAAGCATCGGGTTAATGGGTTTGCCCCGGTTCATTTTTTTTAAGGTTAACCGAACGTTCGTAATAAGGCAAAAAGTAAGACAATAAAACGTTGTAATTGCCGGAATTATAAAACTTTATCATAGTTTTATTAAATTCAAGTCCGTCTTTTGCTTTAATATTTAAAGTCTGATAGCCGTTTTCTAATAAAATACCGTTTGCCGTAAGCCTGCTCGTCCTTTTATTTCCGTCCCAAAAAAATTGATGTCTGCTTCCGAAT
>JAJYRF010000067.1 GCA_021794255.1 bacterium
TTATGTTAATTATATTTATATTAAATATTTATTATATTAATTTAATGTAATATTTAATATAATAAATATATTTAATATAATAAATTGAATGAATTATAACTATATAAATAAAATAATTATAACTATTATAAATAAAATAATTATAACTATATTCTATTTTTTTTATATTGTATTTATAAATATTTAATGATTTTATTTAAAAATAGCAAAAATAACTTGACAATTGTTTAATCTTATTTTATCTTTATAACTATTAGCTTATGTTATTATTATCAGGTAAATATCTATAGGAAGTTAATATAGGAAGTTAATATAGGAAGTTAATAAAGGAAGTTAAAATGGCATTTAAATTTAATTTATCATCAAAGAGAATAGTGGGTATAGATATAGGATACAGTTCTATAAAAATATTGGAATTATCTAAATCCGGCAGCAAATACACGTTAGATTCAATTGATTTAATTGACCTGCCCGGCGGAATTGTCGCCGATGGTTTTTTAAAAGACCATGCATCGGCAGTTTCATATATTAAAAGTTCTTTTGCAAATCATGATATTAAAGAAAAAAATGTTATAATATCAATTCCATGCAAGCATGTTATCGTAAAAAATATAGATATGCCTAAAATGAAAGAATCCGAGCTTGCCTCCGCTATTTTTTATGAAGCTCAGCAGTATATAACTTATGATATTAATGAAGTATCATTTGATTATGAAATATTGGGAGATTCCGCTGCAGATGTCGGCAGCAACCTGATAATGATTATTGCAGGCAAAAAAGATATTATAAATGACAGAGTTGATTTAATAAACGAGTGCGGATTACATTCGCCGATAGTAGATGTTGATTGTATAGCGACGGAAAATATGTTTAATTTCAATTATCCTGAAGAAACCGACCAGATAACGGGTATTATAAAAGTTGGCGCGACTGAAACAAATGTCCATATAGTGAATAAAGGTTTTAACCTGTTCAGAAGAGATATACCTATAGGAGGGGTCAATATTACCGAAGAAATAGCAAAAAAATTTCAGATGGATTTTAATGAAGCTGAAAATATTAAAACAGGTGGCATTAAAAAAAGAGACGAAAATTTTAAAACTAATTATATGATATATATAAATATGATTGTTACAAGAATAACATCGGAGATACAAAGAACTATAGATTATTTTGCCGCCAATAATGACAAACAGTATCCGAAGAAAATATTTCTTACCGGAGGGTCTGCTATGCTTCTGGGTCTTTCTGGAGATATAGAAGCCAAACTGAATATACCGGTTTCAATAATTAATCCATTTAAAAAAATAGTATTTAATAATAATATAAATGATACTAATTTTATAGAATCAAAATCTTCTTTGTTCGGAGTTGCGGTAGGTTTAACAGTTAGAGGATTAGAGCCATGATTATAAAAATAAATCTTAATAAAAAACCAAAATCAAAAAAATTAAAAGTAAATGTTGATAAAAGCAGCATTATTTCTTTTATTCCTTATGTAATAGTTCCAATAATAGCAGCAGTCGCAGCAATTTATCTTATGCATTCTTTTGTGCAAAATAAAATAAATAATGTTATGAATAATATTTCCTCATACAATTCAAAAATTTCTGTTTTAATGCCTAAAGTTAAAAAAGTAGTTGAAATGAGAAAAGTGCAAAGTCAGATACTCCAAAAAGTTAATATAATAAAGACATTAAAAAAGGAACAACAGGGTCCGATAGGGTACACATTTTCTCTTACAAGCGCTATACCAAAATTTGCATGGTTAAGCTCTTTAAAATCTGATAATGGAAATATAAGTATTAGCGGAGTTGCATTGGACGGTCAGGTTGTATCAATGTTTATGAAAAAAATAAAAAAAACAGGTTTTTTTCATTCTATAAATTTAATACAAACTGCGGAAACTAAAAAACAGGATTTAAAGCTCCAAAATTTTAGTTTTACGATGGAAAGCAACTATAAAAAACCTAAACCTAAAAATATAATAAAAAATCGATTATAAAACGGTCTTAAGAATTTATTTAGGGTATGTTAATATTATAAACATAAATAAAAATATAATTAAAAAACAGATTATTAAACGGTCTTAAGATTAATTATTATAAAATAAATTAAATAAATCTAGAAAATATAATAAAAAAAACCGATTATTAAACGGTCTTAAGATTATTATGAGTTTAAATATTAAAAATATAAATTTTAAAAATAAGGTATTTATAGGAATAATTATAGGCGCAGTTATTTTTATTGCTATTTTAGCAATTTATTATTTTATGTTTTTTACCGCTTTAGAAACTTCCTTAAATCAAAAGCAGTCTTCGCTTAATATTGTGAAAACAAGATATACTTCGTACCTGTCGGAAGTTAAAACTTACCCTGCTCTGGTAAAAAAACAGAAAAAACTTGATATAGAATTTTTAAGTTTGTTAACCGAACTCCCGTCAAAAAAGAATATACCAGGTCTTTTAATGCAAGTTTCAAATTATGCTAAAGCACTGCATTTAAATTTAGATATGTTTAAACCAGGCAAGCCTGTACCTAAAAGTTTTTATGAAGAAGTTCCGTTTTCAATGAATATTGGCGGTTCTTTTTTTAATGTTTATAAGTTTTTTTATAAACTTGCCGATATAAATAGAATTGTTGACGTTCACAATGTGTCTATAACGGGAAATTCTTCAAAGCATCATCAGGTTGTCGTAAGTTTTGAAGGCACTACTTTTTCATTTATAGGAGCTTTACCGAATTTTACAGCCGATAAAATAAAATTTGATAAAAATATAAAATATAAAACTAAATCCAAAATATCGCCGATGCCGGCTGCCAATAAATTAGAATATAAATATAATAAAAATGGCAATAACAATAAAAACAGCAATAGAAATAGCAATAAACAAAAAATAAAAAAATTGAAATATAAAAATTTAAATAGAAATCCTTATCCGTATAATTTATTAAGAAATCCGTTCAGAACATTTTTATATACTCAAAAACCTAATATGTCGTTTAAATACGGCGAACTCCCTCTTCTTCAGTATAGTTTGTCGTCTCTTCATGTTGTAGGCATAATGGAAAGAAACGGAAAATACTTTGCTATGGTTTCAACCCCGGACGGAAGGTCTTACATAGTAACTGCAGGTTCTATTATGGGAGTTAATAGAGCAAAAATAATAAATATTACAAACAATTCAATAGTTTTAACCGAAAAAACATATAATCAACTAGGGCAAATACATATTATTAATTATGTAATGAGTATGAAATAAATTTAGAAATATGAAATAAAAATAAGAGTATGAAATAATACCTATAAATAAAATAAGAAATAATATCTGTATATTTTATACATCTATATCGGGGAGCCGGAGGAAAAATGAATAAAAAAAGCTTAAATAAAATTATAAAAATTATAAAGCTTATAAAACAATGCAGTTTGTTAGGTCAGAGTAGCATAACAAAAAAAATAGAGTATGATTTCAAAAAAATTATAAAAATAAGCATCCATCAGAATTTAAAACAGAGCAACGCAATATTAAATAATAATAGTTATTGTAATTGCAATATTCAATCAAAGAGAAGCTTGGATAAGAATAAAAAAAATTTTATCTTATCTTTCGCGGTATTTTTTTTGGCTATGTTTTTAATATTTATTTCATTTCAAACAAATGCATTTGCAAATACGGTCTTTGCATCAAATTCAAATCATATTAAAAAACATGTTAAAAAAAAACATGTTAAAAAGTTATTTGTCGACCCTACAACGATGAATGTCAGCTTTGACTTTCAAAATGCCAGTTTAGTAGATGTTATACGAATGATTGCAAAAGTTTCAAATATGAATGTTTTGATAGGTTCTAACGTAAAAGGCACCGTAACAATGAAAATGCATAATGTTCCTTTAAAAGATATATTTTCTGTTATATTGGACGCATATGGGCTGGGAATAGTTAAAAAAGACGGTATATATTATATTAATTCATCAAGTTCTATAGCTTCTGTTATTTCAGCGCAAAAAAAAGCAAAGGCAATATCAGGACCTAAAATAACTAAAATTATTCCCGTAAATTATGTCAGCGTTGCAGGTTTAACCTCAAAAGTAAAAACAGTGTTGAGTTCCGAAGGCACGGTGATGGTTGATAAATCAATGCATGCGCTTATCGTAACAGATATTAAAAAAAATGTTATAAAAGCGGAAAACCTTGTTAAAAAACTTGACAGAAGAACTCCTGAAGTTGAAATTGTCGCTAAGATGGTAGAAGTCAGCAGGTCATATACCACCCAATTAGGAATTAACTGGGAAGGAGGTTATGGCGCTGCCGCTCCTACAAATACTGATATGGCGGCTTCTCCTAATTATTTTGCAGGCGAGTTGGCGGGTACTCCTTCAGGTCCCGGTTTAATAGCTCCTACATTAGGAGTGCCGAAAATTACTACTCCTTCACCCGGAACTTTTTCCGTAGGAATAGTTAATCAATATGCAAGCATTACCGCAACATTGGAAGCATTGGAGAGTTTAGCCAAAGCTAAAGATGTGGCATCGCCAAAAGTTGTCGTCCTTAACAATCAAACCGCAACTATTGCAAAAGGCGAGACGTTATATTTGCCTTCCATTGCCGGCGTTGGAGCGGTTGCGGCTCCTCAGGCAATAACCGCGCAGATTTCTCTTTCAATAACGCCGCATATTATGTCAAACGGCAGCGTAAAGCTGACCATAAACTCTTCAAACGATTCTGTTGCGCCTCCCGTATCCGGAGCACAGGCAACTTTAGACACGGAAAGCGCAAATTCTACCGTCATAGTTAATAATAATAACACTGTAGTTATAGGCGGAGTTTACGAGATGAGTAAAAATGTATCTACAAGCGGCATACCCGGACTTATGGATATTCCGCTAATCGGGTGGTTGTTTAAATCAAGGAATATTAGTTATTCAAAAGATGAATTATTAATTTTCATTACTCCAAAGATTATAAAAGGTTAATTATACCCAAAACCCCGATTTATAAAATATTTACCGTTTAGTTATCATGCTAAGGCGTGAAAGTTACGAAGATAGAAACGCATGCTGCGGCGTTAGGAACTCATAATCAGATCTTTAAGAAATTATATTAATTCAATTTAATGTTAACGGATGTTCAAAATTCAAAGGATAAAAGAGGTATAGCCATAGATAAGGTAGGAATAAAAAACCTGCATTATCCCATATCTGTTCTCGATAAAAAAAAGTCTTTTCAGCACACCGTAGCTGATATAAATATGTACGTCGACCTTCCCCATTACTTTAAAGGAACGCATATGAGCCGTTTTTTGGAGGTTTTAAACGAGTATAGGGGCGAGATAAGCATAGTCAGCTTTCCGGACATTTTAAGAAAAATTAAAAAAGTTTTAAATGCGGGTTCGGCATCCGTCGAAATAAAATTTCCTTATTTTATCGAAAAAACAGCCCCCGTGAGTGGAAAAAAAAGTCTGATGGAGTATATTTGCAGTTATAAAGGCACAATAAAAAACAAAAAAACGAAATACAATAATAAATATAATTATATATATAAAAATTCGGACTTAGATGTAGACTTAGATGTATTAGATGTAAAAGAAGAAAATATAAAATATAAAAAAAATGGACATAATTTAGAAAAAAATAATGATAAAGATAAATCCATGTTAACGGCAGATAAAGATATAAATAAAAAAATAAACGTAACAGGAAATGCAGTGACGGAAACTGAGGAAGAAAGCATTATTATAATCGGTATCAAAGTACCTATAAATACTCTCTGTCCATGTTCTAAAGAAATATCTAAATATGGTGCGCATAATCAAAGGGGGGTCGTTTCCGTTTCACTTGAATTTTCCAAGCTAATATGGTTCGAGGATATAATAAATGATGTGGAATCGTGCGCGAGCGCTCCTATATATTCTCTCTTGAAAAGAGCGGACGAAAGGTTTTTGACCGAACATGCTTATGAAAATCCTATGTTTGTAGAGGATATAGTAAGGTGCGTGGCAGATATATTAAAGAAAAATAAGAATATCAAATGGTTCAGGGTTGAGGCTGAAAACTTTGAGAGCATTCATAATCATAACGCTTATGCAATGACAGAAAGCGATATAAAGATTAAATCATAAATCATAAAATATCATAATAAAGTTATGGCATTTTAAAAAAAATTTATTTATTGGGGTTAATAATGATTAAAGGAGGCAGAATTAAATTTTGTCCCCTTTAATCTTATATCTTATATCTTATATCTTATATATTATATCTTATATATTATATATTATAGATATTTCAGATATATAAAATTATTTAATTATAAATTATAAAATTTAGCGAGGCTGATAAAAAATATGCTAAGGTTTATGACGGCAGGTGAATCCCACGGAAAAGGACTTGTCACGATAATAGATAACTTTCCCGCAGGTGTAAAAATTGATGAATATTTTATAAATGAAAAGTTAGCCTTGAGGCAGTCAGGTTATGGAAGAGGCGCAAGACAAAAAATAGAAACCGATAAAATAGAGTTTATTTCAGGCGTAAGAGGCGGATTGACGACAGGTTCGCCTATATCATTTTTCATAAAAAATAAAGACTATGAAAACTGGTTAGAAAGAATGGATGTTTATAAGCCTGTTTCTGAAGATAGCAAAATTCACATTCCGAGACCGGGACATGCAGATTTTGCAGGTTCTATAAAATATAATCTTGATGATATAAGAAATGTTTTAGAACGTTCAAGCGCCAGAGAAACGGCTTCGAGAGTCGCAGTAGGGGCTATATGTGAAATACTTCTGAGAGAATTCGGTATAGAGTTTTCTTCGGCAGTGTTAAGCATAGGCGGTATTGGCGCCGATGACTGCGGCAAGTATGATGACGCCACCGATGATAACAGTTCTGGCGACACATCTGCCGGCAAATCTAATAGAGCGTATCATCATAGAATATCTAATAGCGTATATAATAGCAAAGAAAAAAGTCAAGTTAAAGGAAAATCAAAAGATGATGCCGCTTTAGCTGTTGATTTATTTGATGATAAAATTTTACTCAATATTAAAAACTCTAATTTAAGAATGCCTTTTCCAAAAAAAGAACAGAGCGTGAAGGCATTAATTGATGAATTAAAAAAAGAAGGCAACACGGCAGGGGGAATTATTATAGCGCAAGTAAAAAATGTTCCCATAGGGCTTGGAAGCTTTACGCAGTGGGATGAAAAATTAGACGCGCATATTGCAATGTCCCTAATGAGTATTCAAGCGATAAAGAGCGTGGAAATAGGTGCAGGTTTGAAAGCAGGTTATATGTGGGGTTCTGATTTTCAAGACTCTATTTATTGCAGCAGCTGCTCTGATTTTAAAAACAGTTCGAAAGAAGAAATAAGAAAAAAATATTACAGAAAAACCGATAATGCAGGAGGTATCGAAGGCGGAATGTCAAACGGAGAGATTATTTCCGTTAAGTGCGCAATGAAGCCTATTCCAACGCTTATGAAACCGTATTTAGACACGGTGGATTTGAGGACTGGCGAACAGGAAAAAGCTTTTCTTGAGAGAAGCGATGTGTGCGCCGTTCCGGCTGCTTCTATAGTGTGCGAAGCCGCTCTATCATATTCTATATGCCTTTTTTTTCTAAAAAAATTCGGCGGCGACAGTACTGTTGAGATAATACGGAATTATGAAGGTTACAATAAGCAGGTTTATAATGCTCAAAATTGCCGATAGAAATCTTTAAAATAGCTTTAAAGTTATATAAACACCGGATGAGCCGTAATTTGTTATATGTTAAAGTAATTTTAATAGTTCATAATGATGATTTAAGGAAATAAATAAAATTTAACGTAACGCAATGAAAAATATTATTTTTTTAATTGGATTTATGGGGGCAGGTAAAACTGAGATAGGCAAGATTCTGTCTAAAAAATTAAATTATAAATTTTTAGATTCTGACTATGAAATAGAAAAATACGAAAAAATGACTATTTCAGAAATATTTAAAACCAAAGGCGAAGAGTATTTCAGAAATTTGGAGACGGCATTTATTAAAAATTTCTTAAAGGTTGATTACGGTAAAAATACTATAAAAGGTATAAAAGGCAATGGAGAAAATGTAGATAAGATAAGGGAATACAATAGTAGAAGCCGCGAAGGGAATTATGAAGACGGCGATAATGGCGATATTAAAGATATTAAATATATTGATATTAACGATAGCATATTGTTAAAGATAAATAATATAAGCGTTAACAATATGCATTACGTCATAGCAACAGGCGGCGGAATGTCTTGTTTTAATGATAATATTAACTTATTAAAAGATAAAGGTTCTGTTATTTATTTAAAAGCAAGACCTGAAACAATATACGAAAGGATAAAAGACGAAAAACACCGACCTGTTTTAGGACAATCTGGTTTTTCAATATCTGAAATAAAGCGACTTATGGAAAAAAGAGAGCAGTTTTATGATAAAGCTGATTTAATCATATATACCGAGGGAATTTCTCCTGAAGGAATTGCTGAGGAAATAAAAATATTTTTAAACAACATTTAAATAATATTTAAACAATAAAATAATATTTAAACAATAAAATAATATTTAAACAATAAAATAATATTTAAACAATAAAATAATATTTAAACAATAAAATAATATTTAAACAATAAATTTAACCAAGATTTAAACAATAGTTTTTATAATTTTATATTGTTATAAAAATAAATTAAATATTATTTTAAGTTTTTATTTAATTAAAATAATAAAATGGTGTAAATGGTGTTTGCCTTATTTGAGAACTTTAGATTTGTAGAACAAATAAACAGCTAAAATTTGTAGAAAAATAACTTAAAAATATAAATAAAAATATTAAAGTTTTATTTCATTAATGACGATACTTAAGTAAAGAGATAATAATATAAATATTGAGTAAAGAAATTAAAATTATTTTGTTATCTTAATAATTTTTTTATTCTGTTTAATTATAATTTTGTATTATATATTCTTTTAAATTTAAAATAAGGAGGTAAGCGGTAAAAAAACAGGAAATTACGGTAATTTTTTAAAATAATTTTTTAAAATAAAATTTAAATTATTGTTTGACTAAATTATTTAGCAATAAGTAATGAATAGTAATAAAAACAAAGTGCAATAAAAAATTAATGTATTTTAAAAATTAAAACACCGGCTAAGGAAGGTCGGATAATTTATCACGGAGGATAAAAAAATGAGCACCAGCGGTTTATTTATTAATTCAAATCAGTCTGCAATAATTGCAGAAAACAATCTTCAAAACACTTCAAATGCCTTAAGTGAATCTCTTCAAAGACTTTCAAGCGGTTTAAGAATAACCAGCGCCAGCGTTGATCCTGCCGGTTATGAAATTGCTCAGGGGTTAAATTCCACAAATCTCGGTATTAATCAGGCAACAAGAAACGCTAATAATGCTAATTCTTTAGTTGCTATTGCCTCAGGCGGTCTGTCTACTATTCAGGGTATGCTTGGAACAATGCAGACATTGGCAACGGAAGCTGCCAATGGAACTTCAAGCTCTGCAGATTTGCAAGCTCTTAA
Source organism: bacterium (assembly GCA_021794255.1). The sequence continues at coordinate 9,560 of JAJYRF010000067.1, forward strand.
CAGCGAATATAACCAGTTAGGTTCTGAAATTACACAGCTTTCACAATCTAACCAATTTAACGGGCTTCATTTATTAAATGCAGGAAACGGAAGCGCGTATGTTTCTGTTGCAAGCGGAGCAGGAACTATAGAAGCCGCGGCGGCAGGCAGCTTTAATTTTCAGATAGGATACAATGCGAACACCACCACTAATCAAATAAGCGTGTCTATCAGCGGTACGCAGGCATCGCAATTAGGCATGAACGGAGGGACCGTAATTTTATCTTCAGGTTCTACAGCCATGACTGCCACTGAATTTATTTCGCTCTCAGGTATAAATTATTATTCCGCAGCAACAACCGGCGGCGTTTCAACTTTAGGCAACCTGAGTACATATACTACTTATAATGCTGCAGGGACGACTGATTTAGGCGCTACTCAAACATCGGTTGACTTGTTATCAACAGGCGATGCTTTAACGGCTCTTAGTGCTGTACAAGCTGCAAACATTCAGGTTGCAGGAATGAGCGGTCAGTTAGGTTCTTATGAAAACAGAGTTACTCAGATTTTAAATAATCTTCAGACTGAAGGACAAAATACTCAGGCTGCATATTCTCAGATTATGGATGTTAATTTTGCATCGCAAATGGCGACATATACATTACAGTCTACTCTTGCCCAATCCGGCGAAGCTATGCTTGCTCAGGCAAATTTAGTGCCGCAGGGTTTATTGACATTACTTAGATAATTTAAGATGCTTATTTCAGGGATCAGACATAATTAATTAATAAATATTTATTTTTTAATAAATAGCTGGTCTCTGAATTTAGGCATTTGTTAAAATAAAAATTATAATTTAATTATAATATAATTAAATAAAGAATATATAAAATAATGAAAATAAAATAAATATTTAGAATATATTTAATTTATAAAGCAATTGAATGCAGATTTAATTTAAATATATTTTGATTTAAGATAAATAAATATTGTAAATAAATTATATTTTATATATTTATATTTTCAAATATTGTAATTTTTAATATTTTCTTTAATATTTTCTTTAATATTTTCTTTAATATTTTCTTTAATATTTTATAGTTAAATATAAAAGGTGTTATTGTTATGAATACCATGAATATAACAAATACTTCAAATATTTCAATTAACGGACAAGAAATAAATTCATTTTTATATTTGGCAAATCAATACGGCAATAATGCGATAGCTGCACATATTAATAAATCTAATGATAGTAATGTTGATAATAATGCAGACGCGCCTAATAATAAAAATATGCAAAATAGCGTAAAACAGAATGATAACATTAACGGTAATAAAACATCCGATAAAAATTTAGAAGATTTGCAAAGTCAAGAAAAAAAAATAAATACTCAAATTTCTAAAAATATAAACCCTTCACCTATGCTGACTACGGCTTATATTTTAAAATGGAATGGCACATATAACGGAACGGTTTTGAATATCGTTGATTTAAAAACAGGCAAAGTAACCGGCACAATTCCTCCGAGCGAGGTATTGAAATATATAAAAAATTACCATAAAGGAATGTTGTATAAAAAAGAAATTTAATTATTTTATTATTAATTGATTAAATTATTAACAGATTAATCAATAAAATTATTTATTTATAATTAAATAAAGAGGTTTATATATTATGTCAATTTCAAGTCTTCAGCAAACATCGTCATATCCCAATCAGGGTCTTATCACAATGGGGACAGGACCTGCTTCAGGGATAAATTATAGTACAATCTTGTCGGCGCTTCAGCAGTATTTATCTGAGCCTATAACTGTTTTACAAACAGAATCAGAAGCTTATAATATTCAGCTGTCTGCATGGAATACAATCGGAACTGATTTAACTAATTTAAATAGCGCTGCTCAGGCATTAGCAAGCCCAAGCTTGATGCAGTCTTATACCGCAACGACAAGTAATTCGTCTGTGGCAACGGCGACTGCTTCTTCATCTGCTCTTCCTGGAACATACTCATTTACCGTAAATCAGCTTGCGCAGGCTAACGAAATCGGTTCTCAGGGAGTTGCTTCTACTTCAACGACCGTAGCAGGTTCAGGAACAGGTACATTTAATATAACGGTAAACGGAACGACAACGGATGTGGCTTTAAATTCAACGACAGGATATACTTTATCCGATTTAGCTCAGGCTATAAACAATTCTAATGCCGGCGTGAGCGCCGCTATAATTAACGACGGCAGCGCAAATAGCCCGTATAGATTGGTTTTGACCAGCAACACTACGGGAACCAATAGCGCTATTTCTATAACTAATAATTTATCGGCAGGCACTGTAAATTTAAATTTAAATTCAACATCTATTAACCCAACATATGCGACAGGTACTCTTGGTTCTGGAGATACTCTGCCTACATCGGCAGGTACTTATACCGGAACGCAAACCCAAACATATAATTTTACCGTTGCCAGCGGAGGAACTGTCGGAACTAACGCAATAACAATAGATTGGACAAATTCATCCGGTCAATCAGGTAATTTTACGGTTCCGTCAACTGAAACAGGAACGACTTCATATTATATAGACGGCGCTACTTCTTCAAATTCAACTAATAGCGGCATTCAGCTCAGCCTTACAAACGGAAATACTTTAGCGGCAGGAGATAAATTTGCATTAGACGCTTTTAATCCTCAAATGGCTGTGGCTCAAAATGCAGTGATAAATTATGGCAACGACTATATTCAAAGCCAGACGAATACGGTTAGTAATGCTATCCCAGGAGTTACATTAAGCCTTGCGTCTACAGGTTCAGATTCCGTTACGGTTGCTTTAAATAACAGTTCTATAAATTCTGCCGTAAGCAGTTTTGTTTCAAGTTATAATCAGTTGATAACCGATATTAATTCTCAGCTGCAGTACAATACTACAAATAAATCATCGGGACCGCTTGGCGGAAGCGCCACTCTTCAAAATCTAAAAAGTTCTTTGATGTCTTTTATAGCTCAGGAAGCCCCGGGATTGACCGGAAATAACGGACTTACGTCAACTTACGGTTTAACCCAGGATACTTCCGGCAGCGGAAAATTAAGTTTTAGTTCTTCAACGCTTGATTCAATTCTTACATCTAACCCATCTCAGGCGCAGCAATATTTTAGTTCAATGTTTGACGGTTCTCCGACGGCTAACGGAGTTGCAGGTTCGGGAGGTATGATAAATTTTCTTAATACTTATACTAACCCTGCAAATGGTATTATTCTAAATAAAACAAACGGTATTAACGGCGACATAACTAATCTTAGTAATCAAATCACATTGCAGCAAAGCATGGTTCAGGAACAAATGGGTATGTATGCAAAAGAATTTTCTCAGCTTGAATCATATATAGGTACAATGCAATCAACCAGCACTTCAATGACAAATGAGATTAACCAGCTGCCTTAAATTTTAAATTAATTAGAATTAAAAAATAGAAAAATAATATTAACAAATTAAACGAGAAAGTGTTAACTGATTAATTTCAATAAAAATTAACTTATTGTATTAGTTAAATTATAATTAGTCAGTTTTATTAACTTAACAGTAAAAAAAATTTATATAATAACAAATAATATTAAAATATATTTAAAACATGGAGCAAGAAATAATGGAAAAGAAATTAGCTTCTTATGATGAAATGAATGTTAATACCGCAGACCAGGGGAAACTTATTTTAATGGCTTATGAAGGTACGATAAATTTTATAAAATTAGCGAAGGAAAGATTATCAGTAAATGATTTCGCAGGGAAATCAATTAATATTTCCAACGCTGTTGCGATAATCAATGAATTACGTTCAAGAATAGATATTGAAAAAGGCGGAGAAACTGCAAAAAATTTAGATAAATTATATATATTTATAGCTATGCATTTGACTACGGCTAATTTAAAAAAAGATGTTTATAAAATGGATGAAGCAATTTCAATTTTAGAAAATTTATATAACGGATGGGTAAAAATTATAGAAATTGAAAATAAGAAAAAAACACAGGCTGGACAGAGCATAAACATAGACAACAGTAACGCTGCCATAATGTCATCGGAATCATTTGTCCATGTCTCTGTTTAAAAAGTCTCTGTTTAAAAATATAATTTTATTTCAAATAAGGAGAATAGGGGATTTATTTCAAACTAAGCCGTTAATTGATAACCTGCTTGAAAAATTTAATAATCAGTGCAATATACTAATAGTAGTTGACGACAATTTTAAAAATATACAGAATAATTTTAATCAAAACATAAAATTAATAGGGAAAAAAGAGTTTTATAAATATTATTATAATAATTATATTTTAATCAATAATCTGAATAATGTTTCGCTGCTCCAATTAAATTATAATAATTATAATAAAATTAATAATAATTTCAACATTAATGATGGTAAATACTGCAATATATATAATAACGAACATAAATACAGCGAAAATAACACTGTTTTTTTTGGCGTTAAAAAAATAAACGATGATGTAAACGATGTAAACGATAATGTAAAAATTGATGAAATATATTTTGATGAAGCTATCAATTTAAATTTTGACATTATCAATTCTTTAATTTTAGATACAATAGAAGCTGAACATAAATATGGATTTGCAGGCTGCGGAAAAAGCGATAAAAAAAAAGAAATTATTTGCCGCAGCAAAGCTGCCAATTATTTTTACAATACTGTTAGATACAGAAACCAAAATAGAATTAATATCGTAGATATATTTTCACTAATAGGCTCAGAAAAGTATTATTCAAATAAAAATAATAAATCTGAAAAATCTCAAAAAATAAAATCCGATAAATTAAGATTTTTGTTTGCCCTCGCCTCCAGTAATCCGAAAAGAGACTGGTCTGTTGAAGAATATGCCGTTCTTGCAGGATTAATTTTAAAAACTTTTAAATCTGAGATTATACTTCTCGGAACGCAGAAAGAAACCGAAATTGCAAATAAAATAAAAAGTTATTTTAAAACAAATCAGAATAACAACGATAAAGATAAAGATAATGGCACAAGCAATATTACAGACCCAACATCCTTAATTCCAGAACATAATTTTAGTTCAGAAAAATATAATAAAGATAAAGATAACGGCAATTATAATAACAATAACAATGATATAAATATAGATAATTTAGACATAAATAATGCAAATAATATAATAAATAATATAATTGATTTAACAGGCAGGACAAATTTAAACGAATTAATAGATATAATGCAAACAGGGGATTTGATTATATCTCCTGATACAGGGCTTCTTCAGATAGCAAGTGCATTAGAACTTGATTCTGTTTCAATTTTTTTAGGCAATGCGAATGTGTATGAAACTGGTCCGTATTTTAACGGAGCTTTTATAATAAGTCCTGCGGAAGATTGCTATCCTTGTATAGAACATATTAAATGCGATAAGAATTATACATGCAAGAATAATATAAAAGCAGATGATATTTTTAATTTAATCAAAATAAAATTATATGAAAAATATAAATCCGATATTAATAAATACATTTTAGATGATAATAACGCCAATAATAATGATGATGATAACGATAAATGCAAAATTAATTATAACTTCTATTTTAAATATAAAACATTAATTAAAGAAGCATTAAATAAAAAAAAATTTAATGTTTATAAATGCGATGTCTCTTTTTCTATTTCATATGCCAGTCTTTTTAAGCTAAAACCTGAAAAAAATGATTTAATAGCAGAAATTTTAAAATATTCTTGGATAAATTTATTTGTTTCTGATATAAAGAATAAAATATCTTATGAAAATGCAGTGAAAAATATAAAAAAAAAATATTTAATAAAATCAATAAAAAAAGAAAAAGATAATTATTTTAATAATTATAAAAAAAACAAAGATTATAATTATAATAATAATAATCATTGTATAAATAATAAAATAGAAAAAAACCTTAATTATATTAAAGATATTTTCAAAAATGCCCAAAAAATTAATGACATAAAAGATGGAAAAATAAAACAATATGAGCTGGAAAATTTTAAGAATTTCTTAATAGATTTTAAAGAAAATTATTTTGAATATTCGGCAATATTTGATTATTTCGTTTATGAATTTGAATATACTTTAAAGAATAAATCACATAATGACAAAAGCAATGACAATAACAATAACAATTTTAAATATATTTTTGACGATATAATTTATATTATTAATTTCAGTCTTATAATTTTGGATAATTTAGTTTAGGCTCACAATATACAAAAAAGAATGACATATAAAATCATTATTTCATTAAAAATTATTTGATAAGGTAAATTATCAATGAATTATTTAGAAAAAAATCTTGTTATTATCAAAAAAAATGACGAAGAGTTGTTTGATTTATTAATTGATTTTCAAGATGACGAAAAAAAAATTAAAAATAAATTAAAGTATAAATATAATAATAATTTAAATTTTTTAAAATATCATAATCATAATATTGATAAAAATGTAAAAGATGATATAAATAATCTAAATAATATAAATGTAAACGTTTTAGATACAAAAAAAGATGGACTTAAAAGTTTAAAAATAAATAATATCACAATTCATTCAATATATGACCCAATAAATGAATCAAAAAAAATAATAAGTTCCCATATCTCTGCTCTGGATTTTAAACCCGAAAGTTTTCTTATTTTTGGTTTGGGATGCGGGTATCATATAAGAGAAATTATAAAGATAATAAGTTATAAAGATAATACTAACAGGTCAAATACATTAAATAACAATGAAAACAATGATTTAAATAATAATGTAAACAATATTAATGCAAACAATATAATAAATAAAACTAAAGAATTTAATAAAAAGCAAATTTGTGTCATAGAACCTTCCCTTAAATCTTTAAATGCTATTTTAAATAATTGCGACCTCTCAGATGTACTTGAACATATTAAAATTTTTGTTTTCGGCTATAATATAAACGAAGAAGATATAGAGGAAAAAACCAATATATCGTCATTAAATACCAGTTTTTTTTCTCTTACGGGATATCAAAAAGTTTTTCCTGAATTATATAATTTTATCTTTAAAATATACAATATAAAACAGCTTTTTAATACTTCTGATTTCAAGATTACCACAGTTCAGCCGATATACGGCGGTTCTTCAACTATCGGAAATTATGTATTTAAAGCTTTTTTTGAATTGGGATATAAAGTAAATATGCTTGATTTTTCTAATTTTTTTGATGCGTATAATAGTTTTAATCATTTTACCTCAAATAAAGAACATCTTAAATTAATAAAAGACCATTTTGTCAATGTGCTCGGTGAATCTATAATCGCAAAATTACAGGATGATCCGCCAGATATGGTATTTTTTATGGCTCAATCGCCGGTTGATGTTATAATCCTGAATAAAATAAGAGAAATGAATATAAAAACAGCCTATTGGTTTGTTGAAGATTTCAGATTACTGACATACTGGCAAGAAATAGCTCCTTATGTCGATTATTTTTTTATTATACAAAAAGATGATTTTTTTGAAGAATTAAAGGCAATTAGCGGCGATAATTTTTATTATATGCCTCTCGCGTGCTTACCTGCCGTCCATAGAAAATTTAACATTTCAGAAATAAATGAAAAAGATAAAGATTGCTATGGTAGCGATGTCAGCTTTGCGGGAGCAGGCTACTACAACAGAAGAAATGCATTTTTAAAATTAACCGATTACAATTTTAAAATTTGGGGAAGAGACTGGGATATGAATTCTCCAATTTCAAAATATATTCAAAATCAAAATAAAGGTTTTACCGAAGAAGAAGCCGTTAAGATTTATAACTACTCAAAAATAAATGTTAATCTTCATTCATCCGCATACCATTGGGATATTAACCCCGATGGAGATTTTTTAAATCCGAGAGTTTATGAAATATTAGGATGCGGAGGTTTTCAGATTGTTGACTATAGAAAATATATGAACGGCGAATTTGAACCCGGAAAGGATTTTGTAATTTTTGAAAGCATTCCCGATTTACGAGAAAAAATTAATTATTATATTAAAGATGAAAATGAAAACGAAAGATTAGAAATAGCGTCTCATGGTTATGAAACTGTCAGAAAATTTCATACTTATGAAAAAAGAATATCTAAAATGATGAATATTATTTTGAGCAATTCATATGATTTTTATAAGTCAAAATTTGTAAATAGAAAGGAAAATATTAATAATGTTCTAAATTCCGTGAAGGAAAATTCTGAATTATATTATATAATATCGGAAATGGCAAACAATGGCTTAATAAATAACGATGCGATAACATTGGACGATATTGTTAATTATATAAAGCGCGGCAGTGGCAGACTGTCCAAAACAGAATCTATGATATTAATGCTTCAACAGATAAAATTTAAATCGGATAGTTAAATTATTAATATATTATTAATAATTTAACATTAGTACTTAATAAGTACTTAATACTTAACATACATATTATGAAATGTGAAATCAATATTTAAAATATATTACAAATTAACACTTAATCTTTAATCATTACATGGAAACTATCAATGATATTTCAATAATAAGCAATATCTGTAAATCTATTAATTAATTTATTGTAAAATAATTATTTAATTCATAAATAAATATAATGCTAAAAATTCTAATATTAAATTTTACCAGAATGGGAGATTTAATTGAAACCACGTCTTTGTTTAAAAGAATAAAATTAGTATATCCCGAAAGCTATGTAACACTTGTAGTTGTTCCCCAATTTTATGAAATTTGCGAATTTTTTGATTTTATAGATGAGATAAAAATTTTTGATATGAATAATATTTTATCTGATTTACAAAAAGATGATTTTAAATTTAATTATGAAACTTTTAAAAAATTTGAAAATATTTTAAAAGAATTTACCGATGAAAGTTATGAAATAGTGTTTAATCTTACACATGACATTGCAAGTTCTTATTTTCTATTTATTTTGAATTCAAAAAAATTTGTGGGATTTTCAAGAAACAGAGAAGATAATTTAATTACTCATGGAGAATATTTAAAGTTTTTTAGCGCCGTAGCAAAATTAAGAAAAGCAAGCTGTATAAATCTTGTTGATATTTATGAAAAATTGTTCGGTGAAAATATACCTTTCCGCTTAAATAATTTAGCATATAAAGGAGAAATATTTTTAAATACGGAAAGAAAAAAAGATGCAAAAGAAAATGTGGAAACTTTTTTTAAGGATAATAAAATAAGCGAAAGCAACAAAATTATATCTTTTGCGATAGGAGCTTCTTCACCGCTAAAAAAATGGAAAAAAGAGAATTTTGCCGAATTAGGAAAATTGCTTTTAGAATACGATAAAAATATAAAAATACTGATTTTAGGCGCTAAATATGATGAAGAAGGTGGACAACTTATAAAAAATGATGTAGATGATTATTTTAAAAAAAAAATAATTAATAATAATAAAAATAATAATAAGAATGACAATAAATATGAAAGTATGTATGAAGGTAATAAGAATTTTAATAATCATGATTACAATATAGACGGAGATATAAACGGCGATGCCGAAATTATAAATAATCCTTATGATTATAGCCGAGATTATAATTTTTATAACAGTGTAATTAATTTAACAGGTAAAACAACGGTAGCCGAACTTGTCAATTTTGTCCAAAAAAGCTCATTGCTTATAACAAACGATACTGGAACTATGCACATAGGCGTTGCTGTTAAAACTGATGTTGTTGTTGTTTATACAGGTCAAGCAGGATTTTATGAAACAGGACCTTATAGGGAAAACCAAATACTTATTCTGCCGGACATACCATGTTTTCCTTGCGATTTTAAAACTAATTGCACAAATTACTTATGCGGAGAATATATTAAGCCTGAAGATGTTTTCCAAATTATAAAACTTAAATTTGACAATAAAGATAATATAATAGATAAAAATGATTTTAAAAATATGAGTTTTAATAAAATAATACCTATGATATCTAAATTTGACAGCAAGGGCTACATAGATTATCTGCCCTTGAAGGATTTAAAATTAACCATTGATGATTTTAAATTAAAAGTTTTTAAATTATCTATGGAATCATGTCTTGCAAATGTTTCAGCTCTTCCATTGGACAAAAAAGACATTAATTTATTTATAAATTGTTATAGTTCGGTTGACAATATATTTATGAGCGATATAGAAAGATTAAAAAAATTGTTGAATAAACTTGCTATTTTATGCGAAGAAGCCATGAATTATTGTAATTTATTAATCAAGATGTCATTGGGAAAACAATTTGATAATTCTAAATATAATAATTTGAAAAATTTTAATAATATTAATAAAATAAACAATATTGAGGATTTCAATAATACTATTGATTTTAATAATTCTGGCGATAAAAAAAATAAGGCAATAGAGTTATTTAATAAGTTAGAAGATATAGATAATTCTTTGTTGTTTGACAGCCTAACTTACGATGAGCTTATCGTATTAAATATTATGCATAGATTTGCAAAAGCAAGCTCGTTAAGTTATGATATGTTTGGAATAACATTGGATAGGCTAAAGAATTTTTCACGATTAAAACTGTTTTTAAAAACGTATAAAAAATTTATTGATGTATTCTTAAATGAAATTATATTAAAATTTAACGATTCATCATTAATTAAACATTAATTAAATAAGCATTAATTAAAGATAAATTGTGAAAATATAAAATACCCAATATTATATATTATATAATAACTACAATATTATATTGTTTTATATAATTTATAAAATTATATAAAAATTTAAAAAATAATTAATGGAGAATAATGCAATGGAAATAATAATCAACGGCAATAAAATTGATTTTATACCAAATACTTCCGAAACTATTTATGATTTTTTAATAAATAAAATAAGAAATTTTATACCCAAAAATATGGTTATTAAAGAAATATTTTTAGATGATAAAAAATATGACGACCTTATGATTGACGATGAAAAAGCTAAAGCATTTAAATTAACCTCTAACGGTACGCTTAAAATTAATACTATGACGTCTCATGAATTAGTAATGCAGTCATTGTGCTCTATTGATTCATATTTTAGCGATTTATTAAAAAATATAGGAAAAGTAGCCGATTTGTTAAGAGAAGGTAACGACAAAGAAGGTTTTACGGATTTTGCCGCAGATTTAAAAGGTATTGGAGCCTTTGTTCAAGTTATGGATAAAATAGCTTTATTTCTTAATATTGACTATTCAACATATAAATATAAAGAAAGAAACATTAAAGATTATTTTGACGATACGGAAAAATTGCTTTCTAATATTTTAGAAACCCAAAAAACTCTTGATTATGTTATGCTTGCAGATTTAATATATTTTGAAATGGAGCCGCTAATTAAAACTTGGAAAGAAGTTATTTTAATGCTTAAAAATGATATAGGAAAGGAAAAATAAATAAAATAAATATATAAAAATAAACTAAAATACAGTTTAAAGGGGACAGATTTACTTTAAAGTAATAAAGTAATAAAGTAATAAAGTAATAAAAAATTATTATAACATATCAATAGATAATAATAGATAATTAGATAATTTTATGCATAACATTACAGGTAATTTCAATATAAACAGATTAATAGCCGATTTAGGTAAAGTTTTTTCTAATTCTGTTAATTACTGGAATTCAGATAAAAACATCAAATGTATAAAAATAGAAATACAGCCCGATTATTTATTTTTTAATAATTTAGAAAAAAAATTAATTGAAAATGGTTTTTTAATATTAAATATTGAGCCAAAAATAAATCATACCATATTAACGCTAACTACGGCAGAAATATCAAAAATAGCATTAGAAAATATATTAAATAAAATAAATTTAGTTTACCCAAACTTAGTTAATATATTTAAATTTGATAGTGAGGAGTTAATTCTTTATATAAATGACTCTTTTGATGAAATGTTTCACATTTCATCAAAAGAGTCTGAACTAACATTAAATACTTCATTAAATCCATTAAATCAATCTATATTAAAATTAAATAACAGCCTAACTTCATCAAATCAATATTCGTCAAATCATTCATTGCCATGCATCTCTTTTAACGAAATTAAAAAATTTTTAATTATATTGCCGTCAGGTTTAATTAAAAAAGTTATAGTTAAAAACATATTAAATCATTTTGATTATGAAGAAAATGAAACTTTATTTAAAGAATTTTACAGAATTTTAGTATGCGGGGGAAAATTATATTTAGAATTTGCAGACTCTATGTTTTACTTTGATTATTATCAGCAAAAACAAAGTGCAAAGCTAACGTCAATGAATGATATAATTTTAATGGATGAAAAAGAAGAAATTGAAATCAAAAATAAATATAATTTTTATTCAAATGAAATAGAAATAAATTATCTTTCAAAAATAAATCAATCAAATTGCTATTATACGAATGAACTCTTAAAAGGTTATTTAGATTATATCGGTTTTATAAATTTTGAACCTTTTGTATCTGTTGCGGATTACGAACCTGGAAAATTTAAGATAAATATTTTGAAGCCGGGATTAAATGAATTTGCGGCAAAACCAAAAAAAGTTTTAATAAAAATTACATCGGAACATTGGGATAATTTATTCACGGCAAGCGTATATATAAGAGAAATTCATAATAAATATAATAACTGGGATTTATTCTTAGTTTCAGGCGAATACAATTTTTTTAAAAATAATATTTATCTTAAATATTGTTCAAATGAAATACCGCCTGAAAAATTTGATTATATGATTTTATTAGACGAAGATATATTTACCGAGCTTCCCGATATTAATTATCCGTTAAAAAATATAGACAGCAAAAAAGGAGATGTATTTTTTGACGGCGAGGATATAAAAAATGCGGAAAAGTTCTTAAAACAATATAGTATAAATATTGATGATATTTTTATAATTGTTGATAATTTTTATATTTATGATGAGGTCAGGCTAAACCAGATTATTAAAAATATAAAAAGAGATTTTCCATATATGAAAGATTTTAAAGTATTAAATATTTCATGCGCGGATGTTTTTTATTATCAAAATGCCGATAAAGATTTCAAGGCGATTCTTCAAATTTTTGCATTATCTTCATTTGTCGTCAGCGGCGGTATTTATATTAACATCGCAGATGAATTATATATACCTCGCTATGATGCCAAAGAAAAAAAGTATAATTATGCCAAAAGAAAAAATAAATTGCACAATTTCAATAAAAACCATATAAATATAAATAGAAGCGATAATAAAAAAAATTTATATAAAACCAATACTGATATTAATTCAATTAACTTAAATAATATAAATAATTCAACAGGCTTAACTTATTTAATTAATTCGAATGCCCCGAAGACTGTCAATATTATAGACACATCTATCATCATACCTGTTTATAATAATATTGAATATACTAAAAATTGCTTAAACTCTATATTTAAAAATCACCCTCTCGTTAATTTTGAAATAATAATTGCCGATAACGGTTCTAATGACGGAACAAAAGAATATTTAGAAACATTAAAGAAAAATATTGACGGAATAGCCGAAGTAAATAATTCAAGTAAATTTAATATAATAAATATAATCAGCAACAATGAAAATTTAGGATTTGCAAAAGCATGCAATCAGGCGGCAAAAATTGCTACCGGAAAATATCTGTTGTTTTTAAACAATGACACTTTTGTATTAAAAAGCGCTATTGACGAGCTTTTTAATACTATAGAAAAAGCGGGGGATAGCTGTGGAATAGCAGGCTCTCTGCTTCTTTATCCCGATAAAACGGTTCAGCATGCAGGCGTGGTGTTTGATACAGGAATCAGACCGCGTAATAATTATAATAACTCGGAAATATATGAATGTAAAAATATTAATTTTAAAAATGGAATATATTTAAGAATGTATAATGCGGTTACCGCCGCTTGTATGATAATCAGAAAAGAACTGTTTTACAGCGTCGGGCTTTTTGACGAGACCTATATAAACGGCTTTGAAGATGTGGATTTATGCTTAAAAATTAGGCAAAAGGGGCTAAATATAATATTCAATCCAAAAAGCATGCTTATTCATTATGAAGAAAAAACACCGGGCAGAAAAAAGTTTGAAAATAATAATCAGTATAACTTTATAGATAAATGGAAATTTAAATTTAAAAGAGATGATTATATTTTTAGCGGGTTAGATAATTTGAAATTTGTTTACAATTATAAAAATTTTAAAATATCATATCTTTCTATTCAAAATTTAGAAGACGCAGATAAAGAAATTAACAGGTTGATTGTTATGAAAGATTATCAAAGCGCAATAAAATTTTCTAATGAAATATTAAATGTAGACCAATATAATATAAAGGCGTTCAGGAAGTTAATCAAAATAAGAGATATTATTAGTAAGTTAAACAATTAAATAAACAATGATGTTTTAAAATAAATTAATTATTTTTTTGAATAAAGTATGGAAATGATAACTTCAAATAAAGAAACTTTAACAGAAATAGAATTTTTACAAAGAAAGTTAAAAGAAAAAGATGCCCAAATATTATTTTACAAAATGGCAATTAAAAATTTTTATAACCATAATAAAGGCTTAAAGTTATATTCAGATTCAAATGAAATATATAATATATGGATTAAGTTAAACGAACTTGATGAATTTGAACTTGAACAACAAAAAAAATATAAGTTTAATTATGCTCCACTTATTAGCATAATTATGCCTGTTTATAACCCGCCTGAAGATATATTAAAAGAAGCAATTAACTCAGTAATTAATCAAATATATCCAAACTGGGAACTTTGCATCGCGGACGACGCTTCAACAAAACTGTATGTAAAAGATATACTTGAATACTATAAAGATAAGAATAAAAGAATAAAAGTCATATATCGGAACGAAAACGGTCATATTTCAAAAGCGTCAAACAGTGCTCTCGAGCTGGCATCAGGAGATTATATCGCTTTAATGGACCACGATGATATGCTTCATGAAACCGCTTTATTTTTTGCAGTTAAAGAAATAAACGATTATCCTGAAGTAAAATTAATATATAGCGATGAAGATAAGCTTAATGAAGAAGGCGTGAGGACTAATCCTTATTTTAAATGCGATTTTAACCCTGACCTTTTTTTATCTCAAAATATGATAAGTCATTTAGGAGTTTACGAAAGATCAATAGTTAATAAAATAGGAGGTTTTAGAGAAGGATACGAAGGTTCTCAGGATTATGATCTGGCGCTTCGCTTTATAGAAAAAATAAAACTAAATGAGATAAGGCACATTACCAAAGTATTATACCACTGGAGGATGACTGAAGGCTCTACGGCTTATAGTGTTGAAGTTAAACCTTATGCGGTATTGGCGGCAAGAAAAGCTGTGCAAGAACATCTCGACAGATTAAGTATAAAAGCTAGAGTAGTTGAAGCTCCATTAATGCCTATTTATAATAGAACTATATATAAACTTCCGTATAATCCTTTGGTCAGTATAATAATTATTACACATAACGGCTATTTGTTAGTTAAAGACCTTGTTGAAAGTATTTATAAAAAAACTTCATATAAAAATTTTGAGATTATATTAATTAACAATGATAGTAATGATTTACAAACGTTAGAGTATTTAAAATTGTTAAATAAGCATGAAAAAATTAATGTTATAGATTGTAATATGCCTTTTAATTATTCTAAAGTTGTTAATTTTGCCGTAAAATTTGCTAATGGAGAAGTTATAGCTATTTTAAATGACGACATGATAGCGATTAATAACGAATGGTTAAGAGAACTCGTCTCTCATGCGTTGCGTCCTGAAATAGGGGTTGTTGGAGCCAAGCTTTTATATCCTGATGATACGATTCAGCATGCAGGAGTGATAATTGGATTAGAAAGCATTGCATCTCATGCGCATTATCATATAAGTAAAGATGACTCCGGTTATTTTGGAAGAGCAAATTTATTGCAAAATTATTCTGCGGTTACCGGCGCATGTATGGCTATAAGAAAAAAATTATACGAAGAAGCAGGCGGTATGGATGAGAATTTAGCTATAGCTTATAATGATATAGATTTTTGTATAAAAATTATGCAGCTTGGGTATTACAATGTCTATACTCCTTATGCATCGCTTTATCATTATGAATCTAAAACAAGAGGATATGAAGATACGGTAGAAAAAAAAATTAGATTTAAAAAAGAAATGGATTATTTTAATACAAAATGGGGCAAGGCAATAGAACATGATTTTGCGTATAATCCTAATCTAAGTCTTGAGGCGGGTTCTTTATTTTCAATACCTTTACCAAAAGAGTGGATTATTATATAATATACTGCTCCCATTTGTCAAGACAATTTTTTTATCTATCTACTTCCTCTTTTTATTTCCTTTTTATTATTCTACATAGTTATAATCTTTTATATTTTTTTATGGAACTGAACTGCTCCCGTTTGTTAATACAATTTTTTAATCAACTACTTCTTTTTTTCATTTAATTTGTCTATTGAAATTAACTTTTAATTTACTAATAATCATAATAATGTTATGATTATAAAATAAATGATGTATGTAATCGTGTATAATGTTAATTAAGAAAATTGTCTTTACAAATTGGGACAGCATAATAATGGCTGAAGAAATAATATCAAGACTAAAAAATTCTTTAATAGAATGTAATAAGCATATTTTTAAAATTGCTTACGATGTAAATATAATGCGTGATTTTATGCCATTAACGGTTGATAAATACAATAATCTAACCGAGAGCGAGACTACACTGATTGATTCGTATATTTTAAGATTCACAAAATTACAGGATAAAATGGGAAAGCTTTTTGAACAGATATTGAAAGAAAACAATATAGATACAGAGGCGATGTCTTTCATTAATATTTTAAATTATATGGAAAAATACCATATATTAAATAATACGGACGAGTGGCATGAAGTAAGAAAAATAAGAAATTATTTTACCCATGAATATCCAGATGACGATAAAGAAAATATTGAACAGCTAAATGAATCATTTCTTATGTCAAAAAATATCTTTATTACATATTTTAAAACTAATAATTATGTATTAGAAAATATATTAAAACCTTATAATGTGGATATAACAGGATTGTCAATAAAACAAAATGATATAGATAAACTTTTCTTATGAGATTAAAAAAAGAAGAAATAGATGCTATAAAGCAAACAGCTATGGCTTATTTTGGTAAGGATGCAAATGTGTATATTTTTGGTTCAAGAGCCGTAGATGCTAAAAGAGGCGGGGATATAGATATATACATTGAAACAAATTTACAATTAAATCCGCATGAACTTTACAAGAAAAAGCTTTCTTTTGCGATTGCGCTTGATAAAAAAATAGGAGAACAGACTATAGACATAATCGTAAATAATTTTACGGATAGTAAATATATTTACGAAGTTGCAAAGAAAACCGGCATAATAATATAAGAAAAAATTAGTTGTCAATAGTCATGAATTTTGACCCACCTATAAATTGATTAAATCATTATTTTATTTTAAATTATTTAAATTATTTTAAGCCTAAATCTTTTATTTCCTAATCTTTTTGTCAACTAGGACATTATCATATTGCTGTAACATTTCAAATTTACCTATAAAAATTTTAAATCTTTTAAATCAAGGATTTGCCTAATTTTCTAATATATCGTATAATTTCTATTATAGGATTAAGATATAATCTAAAACAAATCGGGCATCAATAGCAGATTAGCGGAAAGATATACCTATAAATATAAAGGGGCTACTATATGAGATTATCAGCTAAAGAAGCAGAAATAATTAAAAATTCGGCTATTAAATACTTTGGGTCAAATTCCAATGTTTATCTATTTGGATCCAGGGTTGACGATAAAAAAAAAGGGGGCGACATCGACATATATGTAGAAATAGATAAACCTTTATCCGATATTTTTGACTCAAAAATAAATTTTATAGTTGACCTAAAAAACAAGTTAGGCGACCAAAAAATTGATGTCGTAATTAAAAGCTCTAATTCCGATAAAGATAGTTCTATATACAAAATAGCAAAAAAAACAGGAATTGCGCTATAATTCAAACTTAATTAAGCAATCATCATCATTAAATATGCCTAAAAAATTGGAAATAATGAAATTAAAACTAACTTCCATTCTGGAAGAATGCGATAAGCACGTGTCGAGAATGACTTACGCAACAGGGAAAATGAGCGGTTTTATGCCTCTGAGCGTAAAAAAGTTTAATTCCTTAAGCGATGAAGAAATAGGGCATATAGACCAGTTTGTATTTAGATTTTCTAAATTGCAGGATTCTATGGGGAAACGCTTATTTCCTTTGATTTTAATGAGCATGGGGGAAGATTTAGAAGATATGTCCTTCACCGATATTTTAAATAAATTGGAAAAACTTAAAATAATAAACAATGCCGAAAGCTGGAAAGAATTAAGGGAAATCAGAAACGAAATATCTCACGAATATTCTTCCGAAATAAGCTATTTAGTAGAAGGAATGAATAAACTCTATCAAAACGCTTCTTCTATAATTAAAGTATATGCCGGAATTAAAAAATATGTAAAAGAAAAATCAGAATTATAATGAACCTATATTTTAAGACAGCTTTTTAAAAATTAAACTTCTCTAATTGCAAAAATATGTTAAATTTTTTATTATTAATTAATAATAAAAATAAATGATAATTAATAATTAAATAATGATAATAATAAAGAATTAAAAGAGCTATCGCTCTTTTTTAATTAAGGGGATATTATGGATTACGATCGTAAAGTCGATATTACGGACTTATGTTCTAGCTGCGGTCTTCCGATGGGAAAAATATCCAAAGAGCTTAAAGATATGCAAAGCGGGAGTGTTTTGTTAGTCTTTTCGGATGAAATTTCTAATTTAGATAAAGTTTCTCTGAAATACAATGTTTCTGCTTTTTGCAGGCAGTCCGGAGATGAGCTTCTTAGTTGGGAAACATCAGGAGAAGAAGACACGCTTGTATTTTATATTAAGAATAAAACAATTAAGAATAAAACAATTAAAATAAATAGTTATTAAAATAGTTTGAAATATTTTAAATATTAAAAAATTTAAATATAATAATAAGTTAAATTAAACATTAACTTAACTGAATTTAACTTAACTTAAATATTAAATTAAATTAAGTTAAATTAAGTTATTTTTATCGGAGGTTTTTATGCAATATATTAATTTCGGCAGAATAGGGCTTAAAGTATCAAGACTATGCCTCGGAACTATGACATTCGGGTTTAATTTTAGAAATATCGGCGCCGTCGGGCAGGAAGATGCGAATAAAATGGTTAAATATGCATATGAAAGCGGAATAAATTTTTTTGATACGGCGGATGTGTATTCTTTTGGACAGTCTGAAGAAATAACTGGCAATGCTTTAAAACAGCTTAATATCCCAAGAGATAAATATGTTATCGCTACAAAAGTAAGGTCTCCTTTGAGCGAAGAAGCAATGAGCGGAAAAGGAGACGTCAATAACGTCGGTCTTTCAAGAAAACATATTATAGAAGCTTGCGACAACAGTTTAAAACGTTTAAAAGTAGATTATATAGATCTTTATCAGGTGCATGGCTGGGATATGTCTTCTCCTATTGAAGAAACGCTGGAAGCTTTAGACTATTTAGTAAAACAAGGAAAGGTTTTATATCTCGGAGTTTCTAATTGGACTGCGCGCCATATTATGAAAGCAATCTATTTAGCCAAAGTTTATAATTATCATTCATTTGTTTCTTTGCAGGCTTATTATTCACTTGTTGCAAGAGATTTAGAACATGAACTTTTGCCGTTATGCAACGAAGAAGGGCTGGGAGTTCTTCCATGGTCTCCGCTTTCAGGCGGGTTTTTAACGGGAAAATATACCAGCGAAAACCCTAAACCGACAGGTGCAAGAAGAAGCGAATTTAATTTCCCTCCTGTTGACGAAAGGGGATACGATGCCATTGATATATTAAAGAAAATATCTAATGAGAAAAATATTTCTATACCTCAAATAGCTCTTAGCTGGCTTTTACATCAAAAAGGCGTGACCTCCGTGATTATAGGAGCGAATAAAATGTCTCAACTTGAAGACAATATTAAATCCATAAATATTAAA
Source organism: bacterium (assembly GCA_021794255.1). Next base: position 29,682 of record JAJYRF010000067.1, read on the forward strand.
CTGACGGATGAAGAAATAGCAGTATTATCAAAAACCGCTGCGCCAAAAAAGCTATATCCTCAATGGATGGTAGAATGGCAAAATGAAAGAATGAGTTTTAATTTTAATAATTAATAAAACTAATGTCAAATTTAAAAAAGGAGATTTAATAACGTAAATTCAAAACAGTTTGTCCTCTTTATAATTTAATTTTATTATATATTATATTTTTATATCATGGATATCATAATATTTTTAATAATATTATATCATAAAATTTAACCTTTAAAAAAAATAAAAAAAGAAAAATAAAAAAATCCGTCGCCGCCTTGAATATTCGGAAGTTTTCCGGCTTTATTTATCAAAATTAGTTTGAAAATTAGCCGCTATCAGCTCCATTTAAACGATGTAGAAATGCGGAAGGCTGCCTGCTTTATATCCAACTTTTGCGGCGGACGCCGTGTTGACGATTTGCGATAATTAAAAACAAAAAAATAGTTTTTATATTTATATAAGTTTTTATAAGCATACCGGTATTTTCTCTGCTAATCGTTTAATCATTCAGTCGTTTATAACGATTATTTTATTTTTTGACTTAAAGCCGGTTTTTATAACAATCTTATTTTTAGGTTTATCGTAAATTTCGGCTACTTTTCTTATAACCGCTTCGTTGGCTTTGTTTTCGACCGGACGTTCTTTGATTGAAATTTTCAGCGTTCCGTCTCTAAGCATTTCACAGCTTTCCTTTTTTAAACCTATCTTTACGGCAACCGAAATTATTTTTTGCATAAAAATTTAACTTAATATATACTTAATATATAATAATGTATTACATTATACATAATGCGTTCTAATTATACAATGCAAACTTGATAACGGCGGAAAGAGAGGGATAAATGATTATAAAATCGTTCGGAGCGGCAAAAAACGTTACCGGAAGTTGTCATTTATTAACAGACGAAAAAGATGGCACGAGCGTTATGGTGGATTTCGGCTTATTTCAAGAAAGAGAATTCGAAGATAGAAATTACAAACTCGATTTTGATCCGAAAAATATCGATTATTTAATTCTTACCCACGCGCATATAGACCATTGCGGCAGAATCCCGTTTCTGGTTAAAAGCGGATTTAAGGGTAGAATTTTATGCACGAAGCCGACTTATCAGCTTGCCAAGGTTTTGCTCATGGATACAGGAAAGATTATGTCAGAAGGCTATAAATACGAATTAAAAAAATCTTTAAGAAGAAACGAGGAAAAACCCCGCCTATTATACGATGAATCCGATGTATTGGATTCCTTCGATTATTTCGACCCCGTTTTGGAATACGGCAAGCCGTATATTTTAAAAAACGGTTTTGTCGTCTCCGCCCATGACGCGGGGCATATTTTAGGGTCCTCTTTCGTAAAGATAAAGAAAAACGGCAAATCGGTAATATTTTCGGGAGATCTCGGAAATAAAGAGAAGCCTATAGTTAGAAATTTCGAGTATCCAGACGAGGCGGATATAATATATACGGAAACGACTTACGGCGACAGGAACCATAGAAGCTTTAAAGAATCTAAAGAAGAATTTTTGGCGGTTATAACCGAAACGTTTAAAAATAACGGCAACGTTTTAATCCCAAGCTACGCTACCGAAAGGGCGCAGGATATATTATATATTCTTAGGGAATTTTACGAGCAGGGACTTCTTCCAAAATGCAGAGTTTTCCTAGATTCGCCTCTTGCTTTAAACGTTACTAATATATTTGTTAATAATTTTTCTTATTTTAAAGAAGATAATATACCGCTTTTTAAAAAAGGCGATCCTTTCGATTTCCCTTACTTAGAAATTGTAAAAGATATAGAAGAATCGAAAAATATAAATAAAATATCCGAAAGAGCTATAATAATAGCCGGAAGCGGAATGCTCCACGGCGGCAGAATTTTGCATCACCTAAAACATAATATATGGAAAAAAGAAAATGCGGTAATATTCGTCGGTTATCAGGCAAAAGGCACTCTGGGAAGGAAAATAGTCGAAAAAGAAAAGAAAGTTCATATTCTCGGCGAAAATTTTGAAGTTAACGCCCAGATTTATACAATAAACGGCTTTTCTTCGCACGCCGATATGAACGAGTTAAAGGAATGGATAAGCGCAGTAAAATTTAAGCCGGGTAAAGTATGTCTCGTACACGGAGACGAAGATGTTATGAATATATATAAGAATAACCTTGAAAAGATAGGATTTCAAGTTTATATACCCGATTATGCAGAAAGCGTAAATTTTTAATTTAGTATAAAATATACAAAAAATCTAAAAACGGCATTGGTATTAGAATAACCAAAGAACGATAGTTCCATATTACGAAAAACCACGACGATATTGCAGGTTATTATGATTATATATTAGAAAGCATTGAAAACCCCGATTTTATAATAAAAGGCTATAATGATGTGCTAATTGCATTAAAGAAATTTTCCGAAATTAAGTTTTAGCCGTTATATATAAAAAATCGGATAAAACAGATGGATTTGTTATTACAGCGTACTTTACTAATAAGATAAAGTTGGAAAATGAGGAAATTTTATGGAAAAAATAACTATTGATTCAAAGATTATAGGCGATATTTCTAAAATTACGCCGTACCTTTTAAACTTGCCTAAAAAAAGAATGTGGATAGATTACGACGAAGAAGCAGATGTTCTATATGTTAGCTTTAAAAAGCCTCAGCAAGCAACCGATTCCGAAATGTTAAAAAACGGCATTTTGTTAAGGTACAGCGGTAAAGATATTATTGGTTTAACGATATTGGATGCATCAAGGAGAGGATAGCGGCAACAATTTATAATAAACCAATAAATCAAGACAGTAATTTTAAAAATTTGTTATATTATTAATAATAAGTTTTATAGACAGTCTTTTAAAGAAATTAAACGGATTAACTAATATTTTTAAAAAATTATTAAAAATAGAATTTCCTAGAAGCTATAAAATTAGAGTTTATAATATGGGAGAAGCTTCAGAATGTATATTGAAAAAACCGAAGCGAAAAAAATATAGATGGGTATATTTAATTTTGTATCCGATTTCAAACCGACAGGCGACCAGCCGAAGGCTATAGAGTCAATCGTTAATGGAATAAAAAATAAAAATTATAAATACCAGACATTGCTTGGAGTTACAGGTTCCGGAAAAACTTTTACTATGGCGCATACTATTAACGAGCTTAATAGACCTGCGCTTATAATCGCTCCCAATAAAACACTTGCAGGTCAACTTTATTCTGAATTCAAGTCTTTGTTTCCGGAAAATGCCGTTGAATTTTTTATAAGCTATTACGATTATTATCAGCCTGAGGCTTATGTTCCTTCAAAAGATTTATATATTGAAAAAGATTCCTCTATAAACGATCAAATAGACAAAATGAAACATTCCGCTACAAGGTCTATTTTATCGCGCAGAGATGTTATTGTTATAGCAAGCGTATCGTGTATTTACGGTCTCGGTTCTCCTGAAACGTACGGCAGTATGCTTTTAGAAGTTAAGAAAGGGCAGCAGATTGAAATGAAAGAAGTTTTAAGCAAATTAACGGAGATTAGATACGACAGAAACGATATAGATTTTCACAGAGGCGTATTTAGAGTCAGAGGCGATATTATAGATGTTTTTCCTGCTTACGAAGAAGAAATTGCTATAAGAATTGAATTTTTTGGAAGCGAAATTTCAATGATTGCCGAAATTGACCCGCTAAGAGGAAAAATAATAAGAAAATTAAATAAAACGGCTATTTACCCTGCGTCGCATTATGTTGCCGATGAATCGACACTAAAATATGCGGTTAAATCAATTAGAAAAGAACTTGCCGACAGACTTTTAGAATTGAAATCTATAGGGAAACTTGTTGAAGCTCAGAGATTAGAACAAAGAACGCTTTATGATATTGAGATGATAGAAGAAATGGGTTATTGTTCAGGCATTGAAAATTATTCAAGGCATTTAACCGGCAGAAAAAAAGGCGAAGCGCCGCCTACTCTTTTAGACTATTTTCCGGAAGATTTTATTATTTTTGTTGATGAATCTCATGTAAGCATACCTCAAATCAGAGGAATGTATAATGGAGATATATCCAGAAAATCTACATTAGTTGAATACGGTTTTAGGCTTCCCTGCGCTCTTGATAACAGACCGTTAAATTTTGACGAATTTAGTTCTCATATAAAAAATATGTTGTTTGTTTCGGCTACGCCTGCCGATTATGAAATTAGCGCCAGTTCGCAGGTTATAGAACAAATAATCCGCCCCACGGGTCTTATTGACCCTGCGGTAGAGGTTAGGCCTGTTGCTAATCAGGTTGACGATATAATAAGCGAAATTAAAAAAACTGTTAAAGGTGGAGGAAGAGTTCTCGTTACTACTTTAACAAAAAAAATCTCTGAAGATTTATCCGAATTTTTGCTTGACAGCGGAGTAAAAGCTAAATATTTACATTCAGATATAGCTTCTTTGGAAAGATTTAAAATAATTAGAGAGCTAAGACTCGGAGAATTTGACGTGCTTGTCGGTATAAATCTATTAAGGGAAGGGCTTGATATTCCCGAGGTGGAGCTTATCGGCATACTTGATGCTGATAAAGAAGGGTTTTTACGCTCTAAAACATCCCTTATACAAACAATAGGCCGCGCTGCAAGAAATATTAAAGGTCATGTTATTTTATACGGAGATAAAATTACCGATTCTATGGCTTTTGCAATTTCCGAGACGGAACGCAGAAGAAAATTACAGGAAGCATATAATATAAAAAATAATATTACCCCTCAATCTATAAAGAAAAATATTGCAGAACTTCTAACCACAATTTTTGAACAGGATTATGTCGATTCCTCAGGCGGTATTGATGGAGACAATATTGTTATATTAGATTCTGCAACAGCTGAAAAAAAGATAAAGAATTTATCTAAATTAATGAAAAAGTATTCTAAAGAATTTAATTTTGAAGAAGCAGCCCGTATAAGAGATGAAATAAACTCAATTAAAAAACAGATGCTTTTGCTTGATGCGGTATAAATGCGGTATAAAATTATGTATGGCACATAGGGGATTTGCGGACATTATTAATTATTGATATAAATTAAATTATATATCAAATTATATTATAAATATCATGACGATTTAATTCTAATAAGAATATTGCACACTTGTTATAATAAATAATATATAGAATTATATATAAATATGAGCAATGATTTAATTAACAAACTTAAGTCCTTATCTAATTCTCCCGGTGTTTATCTTATGAAAAACATAGAAGGAGATATTATTTATGTCGGCAAAGCGAAAAATATTAAAAAAAGAGTCTCTCAGTATTTTTCAAATAAGAAAACCGATGTTAAAACAGAACATCTCGTATCTAAAATCAAAGACTTTGAAACTATTGTAGTTAATAACGAAGTTGAAGCTTTTTTGCTTGAAAACAATTTGATAAAAAATTATAAACCTAAATATAATATAAGTTTAAAAGACGATAAAACATATCCGTATTTAAAAATTACAAATAATTATAAAAATAATAAAACCAATGCCACAAAAAGCATACGCCTTAAAATTAACCCCGCTGATTTTCCTTATATAATAAAAACCCGTTCCTATGATAAAAATTCTGGAGAATATTTTGGACCTTATTCAAATGTTAAAGCCGTAGCCGATTTTATTAAAATGATAAATAAAATATTTAAAATCAGAACATGCAATGATACTAAATTTAAATTATTTGTTTCAAAAGGTAAACCGTGCGTATATTATCAAATAAACAGATGTTTTGCTCCATGCTGCGGCTATATTCTTCCTGAAGATTATAATAATTTAATAAAAGAAGCAAAAATGGTTTTGCAGGGTAAAAACAATCAGATAATTAAAGATTTGAAAAAGACAATGGATAAATATGTAAAGGAACAAAATTTTGAAGTTGCTATAAAAATAAGAGATAAAATTAACAGTCTGTCCGTTATTTCGGCAAGTCAGTCGACAGTTATAGCAGACGGAAAAAATATTGATGCCATAGGCTGTTATTCCGAAAATAATGCATCGGTAATTGATTTGATAATGATAAGAAACGGAAAGATGATAGATTCAAAAAATTATTATTTTAAAAATGTTTATTTGACCGACAAAGAAATGATATCATCATTTTTAGATCAGTATTATATTTCAAAAAGCAGCGGCGAAAATATGAATTTAATTCCTGATGAAATTTTGCTTCCTTTTGAAATAAATATTGAAAATAGAAATATCTTAATAGAATTTTTTAAAAATACATTAAAAAAAATTATTAAATTAACTGTTTCTAAGAATGAGAAGAATAAAAATCTTGTTATGATAGCAGTCAATAATGCAAAAAATAATTTTTACGAAAAAAATATAATTAAAGCAAATATAGGTTTATATTCTATTGATAATAACAACAACGATAATAACAATAACAACAATAATAACAACAATAACAATAATAACAACGGCAGTAATAATATATACAATAAAATATGTCCTGAAAATAATATTGAAAATAAAATAAATATTGACGACAATATAAATATATATGCAAATAAACAATTAAATAGCGGCATAAAAGGAAGTTTAAATCCGCAAAATTTTGACAATAATAATATAGAGGAAAATAATGATAAAAATAAAGAAACAAATTTTGGCTACAATTACGGCAGAGAAATATTGCTTAAATCTTTAAAGCAATATTTAAATCTTAAAAAAATACCTCAAATTATTGAATGTTTTGATATATCTAATATTTCGGGAACTTATCCCGTGGCTTCCAAAGTTGTTTTTAAAGACGGATTAAAAGAAACTTCTTTATATAGAAAATATAAAATAAGGTCAAAGAACACTCCCGACGATTATGCAATGATGTATGAAGTAATAACTCGGAGGTTTAAAAATGCCACTGACGGCAAAGATCCACTGCCCGATTTGATAATGGCAGACGGAGGGAAAGGACAGCTGAATGTATTTATGGAAGTAAAAAAAGAATTTAAAGATTATATTAGCGAAGATGATATGCCTGATATAATTTCTATTGCTAAAGTAAAAGAAAATAGCAAATATAATAAATACTCCAAATACAGTGAATATGACAAAAATATCAAATATGGAGAATATACTAAATATAACAGAAGTAATAAAAATAATAAAAATGAAAAAGAAAAAAACAACAAAGATGCAAATATAATTAAAAATAAATATGAAGACGATAGCATTTATAAAAAAAACCTTGTCGATAAAATATATCTGCCTAATAGGAAAAATGAGGTTAATCTTCCTCTAAAATTAATTTTATTTTTAATGTCAATACGCGATGAAGCCCATAGATTTGCTATAACGTTTCATAGTTCTTTAAAAAGAAAATCGGTTGTAACATCCGAGCTTATAAATATTAAAGGAGTTGGTTTAGAATCATATAAAAAACTTGTAGATTCATTTGGAGATGTAAATAAAATTAAACAATTATCAATAGAAGAATTGTCAAAATGCGTTAATTCAAGAATTGCTAAAATGATTTACGAACATTTTAATAATTAGCTTTAATTCCTTATAAAATACAAACGATGACTATTTTATATAGTTGATTTATCAATATTTAAACAGTCTATTTATTTAACTTATTTAACATATTTTTTTAATTTATCAATTAAAATTTTATTTTCTTTCCTTTTCTTAATTGCTATTCTAAAAAAACTATCGTCTAAACAATTGTAATTGCCGGCATATCTTATTAAAATATCTGAATTTAATAAATAATTTTTAAGATTTAATGCGCTGCCGGAAATATTTTGATAAGTTTCTGAATTTATTGTATTTACGATATTATTACTATAATAGTTGTTATGATAGCCGTAATTAATTTGATTATAATAATTATAATTACGACTTTGATAATTATTTGAATTATTTTCTGTTTTTATCTTTATAAGCAAAAAATTTGCCTCTCCGTATATTATTTTAAAAACTTTAAATTTTAAAAGATCGTTATACATTTCTTTTTTTAATTTATTAACACATTGAATAGTATCTGTAATATATTTTTTGTCCGACAAAGAAGAAATAGCCAAGGCTGAAGCTAATCCGCTTATTTCCCATGGAACAGCCGTGTTTATTATTTTTACAATATTTTTTTTACAGCTTAATATATAGCCTAATCTTTCCCCCGGTATTGCAAAAAATTTCGTCATAGATCTTAAAACAATTAAATTATCAAATTCTTCTATTAAGTGTTTTGATGAATATTCTTCTTTAAAATCCATAAAAGATTCGTCTAAAATTAAATATATGTTTTTATACCGGCATAACTTTAGAATTTCTTTAATAATGCCGACAGGCGTAATTATTCCCGCAGGATTAGAAGGACTTGCTATAAATATAAAATCATTTTCCCGTAAATTTTTTATTTTATCAATAAACTCTGCCAAATTATTATTTATTAATTTAAATTCTTCTTCAAAACATGTACATTGATGTACCGTGTTTATTTTTAAAACTCTGCATGCCCTTTTATACTCGGCAAATGAAGGTTCTGCTATTAGTGCATTTTCAGGTTTAAATACAGATAATATTCTATAAATTAAGTTTGTCGCCCCAGTGCTTATAGCAATATTGGCATTATGAACATAATGATAATCGCAAAGTTTATTTGTTAATCTTTCAGGATAAACTTCAGGATAATTTTCAATTAAAAATTTAAGTAATTTAGTATTTTTTAAAATATATAAAGCATTTTTACTTAATCCTAAAGGGTTTATATTTGCCGAAAAATCAATTTTTTTTTTAGCCTCATTAAAAAAATTCAAAATATCGTATTCATTATCATTTTTATTGAATTCTTTAAATAAATTTCCACCATGTTCAAATTGTTTGCTATTTATTGAATTATCATAATTATTTTCAAATTTCATATTTAATTAATATATTTAATATATTTAATAATTTAATCTATTTATTTTATTTAATATTTATTTAAATTGGCTGAAATTATTTTTAATTATTTAATTATTTTTTTAATTTTAATTATTTATAGAATTATTTACTTAAATTATAAATTATAAATTAAGCTAAGCCAAGTTTAATTATTTACTCAAAGTTGCCGATAGTAAATTTTACTCCTGATGCATTGTAATATATTTAATAATTTTTATCGGCAATTTTTTAATTTAATTATAATTTATTAACTATTAAACTAAACTAAACTAAATTAATAACTAAACTAAATTAAACTAATAACTAAAT
>JAJYRF010000017.1 GCA_021794255.1 bacterium
ATATATTATAGTTTGATAAACCGTTTGCAGACATTATAGAAGAAACCGAAGTATGATATTTGGAAGCAATCTGGCTGAGGGTATAACCCGGCTGAACGGCAACATAGATAATATCGGCGGAAGCATCACCTTGACTAAAATATATTATTGAAAAAATTAAAAAAATTATTAAACTAATTAAAATTATAAATTTATTTTTACGGTTATTGCAGTTTTTTAAAAAAATTTCATATGCCGTCATATACAAAACCCTTAATTTAAATTTATTATAATATATATTATTTATAAGAATAATTGATTAAAATAAGCTAAATTCAAACAAGAAAAATAATTAATTTAATAATAATATAGTATTAAATTATATTTAATAGACAATAACTTATTTTTTATGTATATTACTACAAATATATAAATGCTGTCAAGTTTTTATGTAAAGTTATTAGCAAAAAAGAAAAAATAAATAATATAAAGTAAAATAAAGTTGACAACAATATAAAATTAGTGCTATTATAAAAAATCACATGATACTATCTAATATACTAAATTGTATTATACTAAATTGTATAAGTAAGCGTTTTTAATTAATTTATTAAAAATACCATTTAATAATATTAATATATTAATAAATACTAATAAATATTTAAATTTTTTTTATATTTACAATTTATATACAGCGGGATGGAGCAGTCCGGTAGCTCGTTGGGCTCATAACCCAAAGGTCGCAGGTTCAAATCCTGCTCCCGCAACCATTTAAAACCGCAGTAAATAATCACTTTCAAGCAATATCCCAAAATTGCCGATAGAAAATTTATTTTCTGGATGACCGCTTCGCCATAAACGGCATGCGTTTATATCTTTAGAACTTTCCCGCTTGCTCAGAGCCTGCCCCTGCAGAGCTTCTGAGCAGAAGAATGCTCGCAGCACGGCTCTTTTTGGGGATTTGCACTTGTTTTTTGCCAAAATACCGCAAAAAAACAAGTGCTTTATTAATCATCCCACATACTCGTTCTGTTTTATAAATTCTTTTAAAACCAATATTCGGGATATTTTCTGTTTCCTGCAAGGTTGTTTACTAAAAGCGCAATAATTAATAAAATGACTGCGCCGAGACCGACCGGAATTAAAACATAAAGAAATCCTAAACGATATATTGCAGGACCGCCGATTACGGCAATAAGAGCCGTCGCTCCGCCGGGAGGATGCAGAGTTTTAGTCGCAAGCATTACCATAATAGAAAAAGATACCGCAAGAGCGGAAGCAAGTATAATATCCTGTCCAAAAAGTTTATAGCATGCTACGCCTACCAAAGCAGAAAGGACATGTCCGCCTATAAGATTTCTCGGCTGAGCTAAAGGGCTTTTTATAGCCGCATAAATCAGAACAGCGGAAGCACCAAAGGAACCTATGACTAGCATAATATCTAAAAGAGGGATAAAATATTTTGCCGAAATGTATGAAATGGCAAAAATTCCCAGAAAAGAACCTAAACCTGACCATACAATTTCCGAGATTCCTGCTATAGGAGGACTTGTGCCGCCGCCTTTCATTTTTTGAAAATATTGCCTCATAGTTTCATACCCCCTATATTTTTGACTATATCGCCCGTAGATATAACTCCAAGCAGTTTATTATCTTTGTCCACCACGGGCAGGTTGTTTATTCTCATTTCTATTAATTTAAAAGCCGCTTCTTTTACATCGCTGCCGGATTGAATAGTTATAATAGGGTAAGACATTATATCTTTAACGGTTTTATCGTTTACGGTATGATGATGCGGCGTTGGAATGCCTATCATATGTCTGATAATATCCCTTAAAGTATGGTCTTTTGTAATGCCTGTCGCCATGATAATGTCTTTTCTGGTAACTATACCCTTTATTCCGCCTTTATCATCAACAACAGGCAGACATGATATCTTATTTTCAGAAAATAAATGGATAGCCTCGTTAATATTGGCTTCTTCGGTAACGGAGATTATGTTTTTAGTCATAACGCTATCGACGGAAATATTAAGCAATTTAGCTTTTGCGTGCCTTAAAGCATGTAGATAAATTTCCTTAAAATCTTCTATGGAAATATCTATATATGTGTTTATTTCTTTAAATGCAACTTTAATATCTTCGTCTGATATTTCCAACATTTCATTGTCTTCTTTCATAAATAAAATACCCCTCCCTGAAAATTAGATGAAATAGATGAAATTAAAATAAGTTAATACACAGAAATTCCTTGGAATAAACCCTTCTTTCTTTCATAATAAAAAACTTCCAGTTAAGTATTTTAATTATTTTAAAATAATCTTAACAAAGTATCCTGTATATTATTATGGCAAGTTCAAAATATTACCTGACTTAAAAAATTTAATCAATTCTATTATATGAGTCTTCTATTCTGACTATATCGTCTTCTTTTAAATATTCTCCTACCTGAGCTTCAATCAAAACTAAAGGAATACATCCCAGATTTTCTAATCTGTGCAAAGAGCCTATAGGAATATATGTTGACTCATTTGATTTTAGCAGTATTTTTTTATCATCAACCGTTACAAGCGCGGTACCGCTCGTTACTATCCAGTGTTCCGACCTGTGGTAATGCTTCTGAAGAGATAATTTTGCTTTTGGTTTAACCAATATTTTTTTAATTTTATATGCGGGAGAATCTAATAGAACGGTATAAGAACCCCATGGTCTATGCACTGTTAAATGCTGGAAATGGAGTTCGGAATTCATTTCTTTTAATTTTTCAACCACTTTTTTTACATTCTGTGAAGAACCTCTCTTTGAAATAAGCAATGCATCGTCTGTATCTACTATTATTAAATCTTCAATATCTACCATTGCTATTGTTCTGCCTGATGACAAAATCAAATTTTTTTTAGAATTAACGTTAATAAAAGAACTAATAGGAACTGAAGAATTTAATTCAGCATTATTATCAGAATCTTTTTCTAATTCGGCATATAAAGAATCAAAACTTCCCATATCGGACCACTTTATATCAGATGGAATTACTTTAGTACTGGAAGTTTTTTCCAATAAAGCATAGTCAATTGAATTTTCTTCTATATTTAGCATATCTTCTAATTTTATTCTAACGGATGTTAAATCTTTTTTTGCATTTTTATAGGCATTTTCAGCAGATGCGTACAAAGAAGGACAATATATGCCGAGTTCACTAAGCAAATCCTCAGGATTAAATAAAAACATGCCGCTGTTCCAGAAATAGTTATTTTTAGATAAATACGCAAATGCAGTGTCTTTATCAGGTTTTTCTTTAAAAGAATTTACGCTATAATACGGAGCGTCTTTTGAAATATTTTCTCCGGCAGTATTTGCTTCTATATATCCATACCCTGTTTCAGGATGAGCCGGTTTTATGCCGAATAATACTAAACTATTGTCTTTAGCTAAATCTTTTGCCAATTTTATTATATTTTTATAATTACCGTCATTTTGAATTATATGGTCAGACGGAGTTATAAATACAAATCCGCTTTTATTATTTTTAGCGTCAAAACATGAAAGAGCAATTGCGGCAGCGGTATTTCTGGGAACAGGTTCAACGATAAATCTAAAATTTTTAATTTCTATTTCTTCTAATTGGTCAAGAGCTAAGAAATACTGCTCATGGTTTGTAACTATTAAAAAATCATCGCATAAATCTTTGTTTCTTAAAACAGTTTGCTGAAATAAAGATAAATTGTCTTTAAATTTATAAAACTGCTTAGGAAATAATTCTCTTGAAATAGGCCATAATCTCGTTCCGTTTCCGCCGCATAAAATAACGTTAGTCATTTTAAATATTTCCCTCCGATAAAATAACAATCATAAATCACCCTAATAATAAAGTAATAATATTCTGTTATGCAATAAACATAATCTTTAGCGCTATAATTAATATAATAAATTTATCTTCCTATTAAATATTTCCCTCCGATAAAATAACAATCATAAATCACCCTAATAATAAAGTAATAATATTCTGTTATGCAATAAACATAATCTTTAGCGCTATAATTAATATAATAAATTTATCTTCCTATAGAATAATAATCAAACCCGTATTCCTTCATTTTACTTTTATCGTATATATTTCTTCCGTCAAATACGGCAGGTACTTTAAGAAGCGATTTTATTTTATCAAAATCAGGCATTCTGAAATCATTCCATTCAGTAGCTATTATAAGTCCGTCTGAACCGTTTAAAGCATTATACATATCGTCAAAATATTCTATCTGCGGGAATACTTTTTTTGTATTTTCTATAGCAATAGGGTCAAACGCTTTCACATTGGCTTTATACGAAAGAAGTTTAGATATTATAGTCAGAGCAGGTGCTTCTCTTATATCATCTGTTTTAGGTTTAAAAGCAAGCCCCCACAATGTAAATGTCTTATTTTTAATATCGGATTTAAAATGTTTTAATATACGGCTTATTATTAATTCTTTCTGGTAGTTATTAACTTCATCTACCGCTTTTAATATTTTAAAATCATATTTATGCCGTTTTGCAGTTTGGTAAAGTGCTTTTACATCTTTTGGAAAACAGCTTCCTCCATATCCTATTCCCGGAAAAAGAAAAGATTTGCCGATTCTTTTATCAGAGCCTATTCCTATTCTTACATAATCAATATTAGCTCCGACTATATTGCAAAAATTGGCGAGTTCGTTCATATATGATATTCTTAAAGCAAGCATAGCATTTGATGCATATTTTGTTAATTCCGAAGATAATCTGTCCATAAAATAAATAGGAGCGCCGGTTCTTATAAACGGTTCATATATTTCGGATATCAATTCTTTTGCTTTTGTGCCGTCTTCATGATTGTTTAAACCGGCTATTATCCTATCGGGTCTTTGAAAATCTTCAATAGCTGCCCCTTCTTTTAAGAATTCAGGATTAGAGACTACGTCAAAAGAAACTTTCGTTAATTCTTTTATTTTTTTTTCAACGTTATTGCAAGTTCCGACAGGCACTGTGCTTTTTATCACTATTACTTTGTATGTATCCATAGATAAGGCAATACTTTCTGCTACTTTAATGACATTTAAAAGGTCTGCCTCGCCGTTCTCTTTAGGGGGAGTACCTACCGCTATAAAGATTACTTCTGAATTTTTAACGGCTTTTGGTAAATCCGTATCAAACAGCAATCTTTTTAGCTTGGCATTCTTATCGCAAAGTTCTTTAAGACCCGGCTCATATATAGGAATAATTCCTTTATTTAATAAATTTATTTTATTTTCGTCGCTATCTATACAATAAACCGTATTGCCTGAATCGGATAGACAAACTCCGGTAACAAGACCGACATAGCCTGTGCCGATTATGGAAATGCGCATATTAACCCCCCATTTTAAAAATATTATTTATATAATATTAATAGTCGATTTATTATTTAATTTAGCGTTATTTAAAACAAAACAACAATTATACAATATAATATAATATAATTAATGCAATATAATATTATATAATTAATATAATATAGATAAAATATATAAAATGAAAAAATATTTTTATCGCATTTATATGTTATATTAATATTTATATGGTTATTTTTCAATTATTATTTTTTATAATTAATTTAAACTATAATTAATTTAATTATTATATTTTTTTATTGACAAAATTATAACAGTTATTTTTCAATTATTATTTTTTATAATTAATTTAAACTATAATTAATTTAATTATTATATTTTTTTATTGACAAAATTATAAAAGTATTATATATTAATCAATAATGTTTATTGCTTAATATTTTTTATTTTAATAAATTCAGAATTTATATAACATAACATTTATATAACATAACCTTGAAGCATAAACGAAGCATAAACGAAGCATAAACGAAGCATAAACGAAGCATAAACTTTAAATTAATTATGGAGGGTTTTTATGGAATTAGAAAAAGCAAACATAGGAGAAAAAGTGCCATCATTTGGAGAACTTAATACATTTAATCCTAAAACGGGCGGTTTTGAAAAATTTAGCCTTGAGGAAGCAAAAAAAAATAAAAAATGGACTGTTTTAGTATTTTATCCTGCCGACTATACTTTCGTATGTCCTACTGAACTTGCTGATTTTGCTACAAAGCAAGATGAACTTGAAAAATTAGGCGCTCAAATTGTATCAATAAGCACTGATACTCATTTCGTCCATATGGCATGGCAAAGAGACGAAAAATTATTAGAAAATGTTAAATTTTTAATGGCGGCTGATCCTACAGGGAAAGTTTCTAAAATTTTCGGCGTTTATGATGGAAATTCAGGCCTTGCTTTCAGAGGAACATTTATTATAAATCCGGAAGGAACTTTAGTTGCTTCGGAAGTTAATTTTTTCAATGTAGGCAGGAATTCTGATGAATTATTAAGAAAAGTAAAAGCAAATATTTATGTTGCCGAGAATCCGAATGAAGTTTGTCCTGCCAAATGGAATGAGGGAGACAAAACATTAAAACCTGGAGAAGGTCTTGTAGGCAAAGTTTATGAAGCTTTAAATTTAAGTTAAAAAAAATACTGATAATATATCTGTTTTTTGCCTCTTTTTTAACATAAGAGGCAAAAAACAGATATTATTTTTTTTAATTTACAATTATTTGAATTGATTATTTATTTTAACTCTTTAGTTTAATAAAAAAATCTACTCGTGAACTACTCCGCCCTCACGGACGTGGACTTCTCGGCAATGGTAGTTAAAAACTGTTTTTTGATTTATTGCCCATTATTTATATTTATATTTATATATTTCACCAAACCAGAAAAACTTATCGGTAAGAACAAAGTAATTTATGCCTGTTATAATATTTATATCAATATATATATTGATATAAATCATCACATTAACAGTTAGAAGTTATTTCAACAATTCTTTGATATGCTTCTTCAACTTTTCCTAAATTTCGCCTGAAACGGTCTTTATCAACTTTTTCCATTGTTTGTTTATCCCAAAGTCTCATACTGTCTGGGGTAATTTCGTCTGCAAGCATAACTTCGTTTTTATATAATCCAAATTCTAACTTAAAGTCAACAACTATAATATTGTTATCATCAAAAAAATGGCTTAAAATTTCATTTATATTTAAAGCTATATCTTCAGCTTTAGACGCATGGGTAGGATCGCATAAATCAAAAGCTTTCAAATAAGTTTTATTTATCATGGGATCCCCGAGTTCGTCACTTTTAAAACACAGCTCAACAACAGGAGATAAAAATTTTACTCCTTCTTCTACCCCCATTTTTTTTGCAAGACTTCCTGCGGCAATATTTCTTACAATAAATTCTATCGGCAGCATCTTAAGATGATAAGTAAGCATTTCTCTTTCGGATATCTTTTCTATAAAATGGCTGTTTATTCCTTTATTTTTTAAAAACTTAAAAAGTGACGACGATATTGCATTATTGTATTCGCCTTTTTTAACGATAGTTCCTTTTTTTTGCCCGTTAAATGCCGTAGCATCATCTTTAAAATATGTCAGCAATAAATCTTTTTTGTCTTCTTCTCCGTTGAATTCATATAATATTTTAGCTTTTCCTTCATAAATTTTTTTTAAATTATCGCGATTGATTTTTTCAGCCATAAATTTATCCGTCAATTTTAATATTGACGCCTCCATAAATTATAGTTAAATTCTTTACATATTTTATTATACTTTTATAATTTAATCAATTAAAATTTTGAAACTTATTATAAACCCTTAATCCTGCAATATGATTCATATTCTGGATGACCGCTTCGCCATGAACGCAGCCGTTTATATGGCTTATAGCCTCGTGAATAGAAACGGCGTGCGTTTCTATTCACGGAATTTTCCTGCTTACGCAGCACATGCCACTGCAGAACTTTTGGGCAGGGGCATGACTTTTAGAGGATTTGAATTTTAACCCGCTGGGTGTCATTTCTAAAGTTTGTCCTTAAGTATATTATTTTGCTTTAGGGGATTTAACTTTTCACCCAACGGGTGTCATTCCCGCGAAAGCGGGAATGGCTTATAGCTGTCGGTATTTGGATGGCTCATCCAGTGTTTTTAAAATATTACTGTATATTTAATAAATTACTGTATATTTAATAATTTATATTGCAGGATTATGGTAAACTTTTAAAATTTATAAAATAAAATAAAAATGTTATAATATTTACATTATGATTATGAATAATAATAAATAAAAACATATTTTAATCAAATAAAAACAACAAATTTAAATAAATATATAATGAAAAAAAACAATATTTTAGCCTATGCTTTAATTATTTCTATTTTAGCGCATACGTTGGCTATTTTTTATATTTTACATTTATTATCTCAACCAAAAAATAAAAAAACGCATCAATATACTAAACCTATAATAGTTGAGCCTTATAATTTTATCAAAAACTATTTAAAAAATACCCCTAAACCTAAATTGGCAACTACAATAGTTCATAAAGCTTTTAAAAATACAAGACTTAACGCTCCTGCATCTTCAGGGTTGCCGATGCCGGCGGAACATTATTCTTATCAGCCGAAACAAATATCGCATGCCAATTTTAACAATAATCAAAATAAATCTTCTAAACAGCGCAAATATGTAAACCATAGACACATCTCAAATGCCCCTATTTTTTCAAATAATAAGCTATCGTCGAAACAAAACAATAAACTAAGTATGAATAAAATTTATCCTATGAATAAAAATTTTTTTAATTCAACTGCTCCGCAAGGCAAAAATAGCATTGAAAATAATTCAACCCAAAACCCTTCAAGCGGCGCAAAAACAGCAACTATTAATCTAAATACTACAACCATAAAATATGCTTCCTATTTATTGCATATAAAAGAAAAAATAGAAAATGTATGGGAATACCCTGCAAGGGCTGAAAAAGAAGGGCTTCAAGGTATCCTGATAATAAAATTCAGCATCAATAGAAATGGAACGATTTATAACGTAAAAGTTTTAAGGTCTTCCGGCAAGAAAATTTTGGATAAAGCAGCAGTTGATGCCATTTTTAGCGGAGCGCGGTATAATCGGTTTCCGCATTACTGGACTCTCCAAAGATTAAATATAATAGGAACATTTATTTACAGGCTAAATAACTTTTCTTTATATTAATTTAACATTAATATAAAGAACTTTTTACTGTTAATAGTAGTAAAATCGGGTTAAAGCGCTAACTTATCTTGATAATATAAGGCTTTATTTTAGTAATATAAGGCTTTATTTTAGTAATATAAGGCTTTATTTTAGTAATATAAGGCTTTATTTTAGTAATATAAGGCTTTATTTTAGTAATATAAGGCTTTATTTTAGT
>JAJYRF010000087.1 GCA_021794255.1 bacterium
TTGCGCAATATCCTAATGTGCGTGCCTTAAAGGTTCTCTTAGATAACTGCTGATTAAACATAATTTAATCCCTGCTTATCAACCGGCTTTTTCAAGCCCCCGCTTCTATAAGCGGTGGGTGGTTGACCGTCATTAAATATATTTCTGATATGTTTAGTTATTGCCGTTCTATCTACTGCGAATAAACCGGCAATATCTTGATACGGCACGTCAACGGTTTTATTACCCGCTTGGCGGTTCATCTCTCCCCTGAAGGCATGGTAGGGTAGGTATCCGAAATTTTCCTTATGTCTTCTTCTATAAGCTCTCTGTGGCACCTGTCTATCATAACGACCATATCGCGGGCGTCTATAAACAATACCTCACCCCGCCTGTCCCTGAACTTATGGTTTTTTTATATTTCATGATACGTTAATTATAACATTATAAATGATTTTTAAATTATGCTATAATAAAATTGCAGATAGAAAATTTTATTCCGGATGACCGCTTCGCCATCTCCAATACATATCAAATCTTCGCTTTGATATGTGTGTGTTTCCAATATGGCTTATAGTATAGCGAACAGAAACGGCACGCGTTTCTACTTCGGAACTTTCCCGCATGGACGGGAATAACTTTGATGGATTTTAAAAGTTCACCCGTTGGATGTCATTCCTGCGAAAGCGGGAATCCATTGTCCTTAATGCATTAAAGTATATTTAACAATAGATAAATAATAACATAACTTAATTTAAATTATTTATATGGATTTAGAAGATTTTAATTATATTTTTGATGAAAAATTAGTCGCAAAATATCCGCTCAAAAATAGAGACGAATCAAAACTTCTTGCAGTTGATATAAAAAAATTTAAAATAGAACATAGAAAATTTTATAACATTATTGATTATATTAATCCCGGCGATGTCATAGCAGTTAACAGCTCTTATGTTAAAAAAGCCCGTATATTCGGCAATAGAAAAACGGGCGGCAAAGTTGAAATTTTCGTCTTAGATTTTCCAAATGAAATTACTTTTCCTCTTAAATTAAAATGCTTAATAAAAACTCATAAAAAAATTAAAGAAAATGAACTAATTATTATTTCGCCGATATGCAATAAGACAAGTAATGAGATAAGCAATAAAAAAAATATCGCTGACAGCTCAAATACCTCAAATACGTTAGAATATACAAGCTTTGAAGAAAACAGTAATAATAATGATAATGAAATTTTAATTACGGCTTTAAACTGCTTCGGAAAAGGCGAATGGGAAATAATAATCCAAAACGAAAACGATTATAATTTTATATTTGACAACTGCTCCGCCGTTCCGCTGCCGCCTTATATAAAAAGGCAAACGGGTAAAAACGATGAGGTTTATTATCAGACAATATACGCAAATAAAGACTCCGGTTTTTCTGTCGCAGCTCCTACCGCAGGACTTCATTTTACGGAAAAGCTTATTAATAAAATAAAAGATAAGGGTGGTATTTTTACCGATATTTCATTAAATATCGGATTAGGAACATTTGAGCCTGTAAGAGAGAGAAATATTACAAATCATAATATGCATAAAGAAAGGTATAAAATATCTAAAGAAACAGCAAATACAATTAATAACGCGATCAAAAACGGCAATAAAATAATAGCAACGGGAACCTCATCCGTAAGATGCTTAGAATCTTCAACCGATGTTGATGGTACCGTTCGTTCCGAAAATGATGCAATTACTTCATTATATATATATCCGGGCTATAAATTTAAAATAACTAAAAATTTAATAACTAATTTTCATCAGCCGAAATCTTCGCTTTTTATAATGATAAGCGCATTAATCGGCTTAGATAAAATGAAAATATTATATGAAGAAGCAATAAAGAATGACTATAAGTTTTTTAGTTACGGCGATGCAATGTTTTTGTATAATATAGATTAAATAAAAAAGTAACATATTTATTTTATTTTATTTTAAGATAATAGTATTTTTGATTAAATTTTGAGTAAATTATACTAATAATAAATAAATTAAAAGAATAAAGTATTTCTATATTTTGATTTTGAGTAAATTATACAATGTGCAATTAAAAGAATAAAGTATTTCTATATTTTGATTTTGAGTAAATTATGCAATGTGCAATTAAAAGAATAAAGTATTTCTATATTTTGATTTTGAGTAAATTATACAATGTGCAATTAAAATATATCAATA
Source organism: bacterium (assembly GCA_021794255.1). The sequence goes on from JAJYRF010000087.1 coordinate 2,193, forward strand.
ATATTAAAAATATTAAAAAATATTAAAAAATATTAAAATTATATATAAATATTAAGAGTTTGAAATTAACCGATTATGTTTGAAATTTTAAAAAAAGATTCTAAAAGTAAAGCGAGATTAGGAAAATTACACACCCAAAACGGAATAATAGATACGCCTGTTTTTATGCCTGTCGGAACTTTAGGCACTGTTAAATCTGTTTCTCCCTTAGAACTTTACAATGAAGGATTTAAAATAATGCTTTCAAACACTTACCATCTTTTTTTGCGGCCTGGAATGGAAGTTATTGAAAAATTCGGCTCTCTTAGAAATTTTATCAATTATAAAGGCGCGATACTCACGGATTCAGGCGGCTTTCAAATATTCAGCCTTGCTAAATTCGCAAAAATTAGCAATAACGGAGCTGAATTTATGTCTCACATTGACGGCGCAATTCATGTTTTTACGCCTGAAAAAGTAGTTAAACTTCAGGAAGTTTTTGATTCTGATATAATAATGCCTCTTGATGTTTTCTCGGGTCCTGAGGCGTCAAAAAGCAGAGCGGAAAAAGATCTTGATATAACTTTAAAATGGGCTGAAAGATCAATTAGCGCAAAAAATAAAGAAAAGAATAATTTAATTTTTTTAATATCTCAAGGCAATTTTTTTGAAAATTTAAGAGAAAAATCTGCAGTATATTTATCGGAACTAAATGCCGACGGATATGCGATAGGCGGACTCGCAGTAGGAGAAGACAAGAAAACGATGTATAATATGCTTAATATTTCCGCTTCTAATCTGCCTGAAAATAAACCGAGATATTTAATGGGGGTGGGGACACCCGAAGATATAATAACAGCAATAAGTCTTGGTGTTGATATGTTTGACTGTGTTTTACCTACAAGAAACGCAAGAACCGGATCAGTATTTACATCTAAAGGAAATTTAAATATTAAAAATTATATTCATAAATTTGAAAAACAACCTCTAGATGATGAATGCAATTGCTATGCTTGTTTAAATTTTTCAAGAGCTTATTTAAGACATGCTTTTATGAGCAAAGAAATATTTTCGCAGAGACTTTTGACGATACATAACCTTCATTTTTATCAAAATATGATATTAAATATCAGACAGTCTATAAATGACGGCAGCTTCACGAGCTATAAAAATAATTTTTTAGAAAAAAGATTAAAAGTTATTTAAAAGTTATTTAAAAGTTATTTAAAAGTTATTTAAATTCTATGCAAATATATTTAAGCAACAAAAGATACTACTTATACTCCTTAACAGGTAAGGGATTTATTTAAGTTATATATTACGTATTTTTAATTTATTTTTTCATTTATCCTTTACTTTAATTAAAAATTTAAATAGAATAATAAATTAAAACAAAATAAAACAATTTATAATAACTTAATAAATAAATTGCAGGATTAAACAGGTTTATCAGACTTAGATAAAAATCTAAGTATATCATCAGATAGTTATTAATTTTCTATTGCAGGATTAAACTATATTAATATTAACTTAATCAAAAAATAAAAGAAGGAAAAAAAATGAAAATTCTATCAGATGCATTTAATTTATTTGATGCCACAAAGGCTTATGCTGCTCCTGCAGCCGGCGGAGGAAGCTCTTTACAGTCGGAAATTTGGAGTTTTGCGCCACTTATTGCAATAGTAGTTATTTTTTATCTTCTAGTAATAATGCCTCAGCAAAAAAGAACGAAAGAGCATAAAAAAATGATTGATTCTTTAAAGATAGGCGATCAGGTAATAACGAACGGCGGCATATACGGCGTGGTATCAGGAATCGCCGATCAGGTATTTACGCTTGAAATAGCCAAAGACGTCAAAATTAAAATTGCAAAAAATACTATAGCAACGAAAGCGTCTTAATCTTTTAAAATTAAAATAAATTAAATTTTTCTATAGTAGGATTATGGAAAATCTATAGAATTTTTTAATTTAAATTAATATGCTATAATATTTAATTTTGTCTAAGTTATTATTTAAAAAGTTTATATGATTGCTGATTTACTTTGCATTGGTCTTATTTAATTTTGTCTAAGTTATCATTATAATAAATAATAAAAAGAGGGTTATTTTCCAATATTATGAAACCTGTGAGAACAAGAGTAATTCTTATAACCGTTTTAATTATTATATCTTTATTTTCAATAGTTCCGTCAATTTATCCCGATACGCCTTCATGGTGGAAAGCGGCTATCGGAAACGCCGAAATGCATCTGGGATTAGATCTGCAAGGCGGTCTGTATCTTATTGAAAAGGTTGAAACTAATAAAGCTATTAATGACAAATTATATAAAGACTATTCCGATATTGCCGCTTTCGCCGGTTCAAAAGGTTTTAACAAAAATAACTTAGTTTACAATAAAAATTATTTGCTGATTAAAGGAAAACTTTTAAAAAATAATTCGTTTTTAATGAAATTTATTTCTAAACATCATCCTTCTTTAAAACTTGTCGGAAATAAAATAATATTCAAAAAATCGGCAGTAGTTTTATTTAAAAAAGAATCGGTAAGTGGTGCGCTGGAAGTTATGCGCAATAGAATAGACCAATTCGGTTTAATAAATCCTAATATCGCAAGGCAGGGGAAAAACACTATTGTTCTTGAACTTCCCGGCGTTAAAAATGTAAAACAAGCCGTTAGCCTGATAGGTAAAACAGCCAGATTAACTTTTCAGCTTGTAGATTATAAGCACAGTCTAAAAAAAGTTTCTGCCGGCAAAGTGCCTAAGGGCGATGAAATTTTATACCATACTACTTATAATAAATATACCCATAAAACTACAAAAATACCTTATTTGATTAATAAAACAGTTTTAATGAGCGGGGCTAACATTTCAAGCGCAACTGTACAGATAAACCAGTATAATCAGCCGATAGTCGCTATTTCATTTAATTCAAAAGGAACAAAAGAATTTGCCGACGTTACTACAAAATATACGGGGAAAAGACTTGCTATTATCTTGGACCATAATGTAAATTCTGCGCCTGTTATAGAAGAACCTATTACCGGTGGAAGCGCTACTATTTCGGGAAATTTCACTATGGCAAAAGCCAATGACCTTGCTATTGCGCTTCGCTCAGGCGCTCTCCCTGCTCCCGTAAAAATACTTCAAGATGAGACGATAGGACCTACGCTCGGAGCTGATTCTATACATGACGGTATTGTCGCTGCAATAGTCGGACTAATCCTTGTTGTTGGATTTATGGTATTTTACTATAAATTATCGGGATTAATAGCGGATTTTGCTTTAATAGAAAATATTCTTTTTCTTATGGCTGCCCTTGCTCTTTTCGGCGCTACATTAACATTGCCCGGTATTGCAGGCATAATACTCACTATAGGTATGGCGGTTGATGCCAATGTTCTTATATTTGAAAGAATAAGAGAAGAGCTTAGAGAAAATAAACCGATTCCTATCGCGATAGAAAACGGTTATAATAAAGCATTTTTTACAATACTTGATTCGCATGTTACCGCATTAATAACGGCTGCCGTTCTTTTTTATTTTGGTTCAGGACCTATTAAAGGATTTGCTATCACTCTTTCTTTAGGTATTATTATTAATCTATTCACTTCTTTAGTGGGAACAAAGGTTATTTTCGATATTATCGCAAATAAGAAAAAACTTGAAAAATTAAGCATATAAGGAGCCGATAAAAGTGGAATTTATAAGAAATACACATTTTGATTTTCTTGGAAAAAAGAAAATTGCTTTTGCAATATCTTCCGTGCTTGTTGTTCTCGGAATAATTGAAGTCATAATGATGGTTATCGGAACTGCCAATATAGGCATAGATTTTACAGGCGGCTTAACAATGCAGCTCCTTTTTAAACATAAAATAAATGTTCCTTCAGTTAGAAAGTCATTAGCAGTAAATAGATTTAAAGATATAAAAATTATAAAATTTAAAGGAAAAAATGAATACATTGTTAAAACAAAATTAGTCGGAAATAATATTACCGCATATGCAAATAAATTAAAATATATAATAAGAAAATCTTCTCCTAAAAATTCGTTTAAAGTTTTAAGCGATGAAATGGTAGGTCCTTCCGTCGGCAGCAGTATGACTAAAGATGCTATTATTGCAATAATTATAGCTATAACAGGTATCTTTATATATATAACATGGAGATTTGAATTTAGATTCGGAGCGGCTGCGGCAATAGGGCTTGCCCATGATATCCTTGCCCTTCTTGGAATTATATTTATATTTGACAAAGAAATTACGCTTCTTGTTATAACCGCTTTATTGACTGTTGCAGGATATTCTTTAACCGATAAAGTCGTTGTTTTTGACAGAATAAGAGAAAATCTTAAACTTGAAAGCGAACAGAAAAAATCTGTTAACTTAAATAATTTAGTCAATAAAAGCATCAATGAAGTTTTAACAAGAACCGTCGTAACTGCATTAACGGTCGTTCTGGTTGTCCTGTCGTTATTTTTTCTTGGCGGGTCAGTGCTTCATGACTTTGCGTTTACATTACTATTCGGCGTTATAATCGGTACATATTCCTCAATCTTCATTGCAAGTCCATTAATGGTAATTTTCAATGAAAAATATTACAAATAATAATGAAAATGACACTATCGGCATACACAATTTAAATAATAACGGCTATAATAATGAATTAATTTTTTCATTAATAACAAATAATTTAGAAAAATTTCAGTTAAATAATCCTACCAGGTCTATTATTTCAAAAAGAATATTTTCTCAGCTTATTTTTGAACCGTCATTTTTAAAACTAATATTAGACAAAAGCGGGTATAATACCGCCGTTAAATATGAGAATGCTAATGTTTGCCTTAATTCAGAATCGGCTAATCTTAATATTCTTAATATTAGCCCTGAAAAAAACAATTTTATAGCCGATATTTTAGATAATTATATTTATAATTATATATTAAATTATATAAATCCTTCATTAAAAAACCTTCATAATCCATTTCTTATGAAAGATATGGATAAAGCGGTAAACAGGATAACCAAAGCATTAGTTAATGACGAAAAAATCTGCGTTTTTGGTGATTATGATGTTGACGGAATTACAGCTACATCTTTTTTAGTTCTTTTTCTTAGAGAAATTAATAAATATATTGTAAAAGTTGACAATAATGATAACAATATAGGCAGTAATACGCAAAATATAAAAACAGGTATTATTAAAAATAATAATTATAATAATATTGATAATAATATAAACAACAACATAAGCAATAATATAGACAATAATGCACAAAATATAAATAATGAAGACGGCATAAATCATAACAATATAGACAACGGCGAAACAATAATATATAAAATTCCCGACAGAATTAAACATGGCTACGGACTTGGCATTGATCCGATAAATGAACTGTTAAGCGATAATAATATTATAAGCGGTAAAAATGTTTCGTTAATAATAACAGTTGACCTTGGTATCACCAACTATGAGCCTGTTGTTTATGCAAATTCTAAAAACATAGACGTAATTATATGCGATCACCATGAAATCCCTGAAAAAATTCCGCCTGCCGCTGCAATACTTAATCCTAAGCAAAAAGACGATAAATTCCCTTTTAAATTTTTACCAGGAGTAGGCATTGCGTTTAACCTTGCAATGGCTCTAAGAAAAAAACTTTTTGACGACGGATTGATAAATTCATATCCAAATTTAAAAGACTTCCTTGACATTGTATGTATCGGCGTTATAGGCGATATTGTGCCTATGTATGATGAAAATAGGCTATTAGTATCTTACGGTCTTAAAAAAATTAACAGCAATCCAAGACCCGGTATAAAAGAATTAAAAAAAATATGCAATCTTCGTTTTGACAATGTCACTGAATCGGATATCGCATGGAAGATTGCTCCAAAAATTAATTCATCAGGCAGGGTCGGAAATCCGAATATCGCTATTGAACTGCTAATATCTCAAGATTATGAAAAAGCAAGGACTTTAGCATTAAAATTAGATGAACTTAATAAAAAAAGAAAAAAATTAGAAACTGAATGTTTTAATAAGGCAATTATAAAAATTAATCAAATAAATAACATTTTAGACAATTTTAATCCAATGGTTATTTTGTTTGATGATTCGTGGCATCCGGGTGTTATAGGCATAGCATCGTCAAGATTATCGGAATATTTAATGAAGCCGGTTTTGCTGATATCCGGATATAAAGAAGATATTTTTATAGGCTCTGCCAGATCATACGGCAATATTGATATTTATTCAATTTTAAAACAATTTGATAATTTTTTTATAAAATTTGGCGGACATAAGTTAGCATGCGGTCTGAGCATTAAAAAAAGCGAATTTAATAAATTTATTGAAGCTGCTAATAAACTTAAGACAAGCAGTTTGAATAATTTTAAATCAAATAATGTCGATATAAAATTTAATTATGACGAAGAACTATTGATAGACAGTATAAACAATGAACTGATAAATAAGCTTAAACTGATGGCGCCATACGGAGTACTTAATGAACAGCCTAAATTTTGTATAAAAAATCCGTTGATAGACAATATTATAACAAGAAAAGTAAAAAATTCATATAATTCTTATAATAATAGCGGTTCCGGAAATACAAATCCGGAACCTGCAAATAAAGTATTAAATAATAATTCAAATTTAAATTTTAAAAAAATTATAAGCAATGAATATTTTACATGCGATATATTAAATTGCAGCGATAAAAATAAAAAATCAAATAAAGCTATTATTTTTAAAAACATATCTTGCTTCAGAATAGAAGATTTTGATTTTAATAATTTTAACAATAAAACGGTTAATAGTATAATATTTGAATTTTTTAATAATTATATTAAAATATTAGATATAAATAAGTAAATAAGTAAATTTATTTAATTATTTAATAAGTCTACAAACTAAAAAACGGTTAATAGTATAATATTTGAATTTTTTAATAATTATATTAAAATATTAGATATAAATAAGTAAATAAGTAAATTTATTTAATTATTTAATAAGTCTACAAACTAAAAAACGGTTAATAGTA
>JAJYRF010000066.1 GCA_021794255.1 bacterium
TTGCGCAATATCCTAATGTGCGTGCCTTAAAGGTTCTCTTAGATAACTGCTGATTAAACATAATTTAATCCCTGCTTATCAACCGGCTTTTTCAAGCCCCCGCTTCTATAAGCGGTGGGTGGTTGACTTTTTATGTATGTTAGCGTTGGTTAATTAAATATTTTATTTAATAATAATATATATTAAATATATTTTATTAAGTTGCCGTTTAAATTAATTATTTATATCAAAATAACTCCTGTATTTAGATAAATAATAAGGATGAAGATAAACTATGCCCTGTCCTTTAATGCCTTTATCTGAATAAATTCTATATATTGCCTGATTAAGTTTAAGATTTGCGAAATCATCGGTATCAAATGCAGGCATTTTTTCCATTGTTTTGCTTGTACCCTGAGATAATGTGTTATCATCGGATAATAAACCGCCTATGTAAGAATTAAATTTAGCGCCGTCATCCTGTTCGGTAATATTTTCCGTAATTTTTGCTTTAAATTCTTTATCGCATATTTTTGATGCTTTTTCCCTTGAATAATCGTCGTTTAAAGAAAACCATACGGTAGACCTGATATTCCCGATAAGAGAATTAAGTTTTTCTTCGGAGCCCAATTTTAATTTTAATGAGCTGTAGCTTTGCGTTAGCATAATATTAATAGATTTTGACTGTCTGCATCTTGCAAAAAATTCTCCGTCCGATTCTATATCGCCTGAAGTAACATAATTTTGATATTCATCGCAAAGAAAAAGGACAGGTCTTGCTGTATTAATTTTATTATTTACGGCTGCATTGTAAACCCTATTTAAAACTGTCCTGAAATAATCAAGTTTAAGCATAATCCCTATTGTACGCCCTGTTAAACCATATTGAGATTCAGGCATTCTTAAAATAATTATTTTTCCTTTATTTATTACTTCTTGAAAACCGGGAAAATTTAAATCTTTTTCAGCTGCACAAAATGTTTTTTTATATAAAGGTTTTATAAAATTGGAACAAACCCTTAATGATTCGCTTTTTATTATTCCTTTTGTTCTTTCATCAAGATTTTTATAGTCGCTGCCTGAAAAATAATCTATATACATAATTAAATTGTCTTTATCATCGTTCTCAACTTTTTTTAAATCAATTAAATTTTTAGAATAATTAATTATATTTAACAGTTTTTCTTCATCGGATATAATTTCATAAACGGCATCAAGCGTTACATATTTAAAAGTTACTCTTAACAGTCCGATTGAATTTGCTAATAGATTGATAGACTTATCTTTCCAATAGCTGTCTTGTCTTCCGTCGTTAGAATTTAAATTTTCTAAAACAGAATATAGTCTTTCGGCAATTATAGAAACATCTAAATTTGGATAATGGATAGGATTATAAAAATAGCCTGATTCAGGCTCTATAATTATAATATCATCGAGCCTCCCATAGTTTTTTATTATAGCCGCAGCTGTTTTCCAGAAATCTCCTTTAACATCTAAAATCAATCCGCCTATTTTTTTGTTTTCGTCATTTTTATTACAGTTTAAAAGCTGATCTAAAAAAGGATAGGCGCATGAACTTGTCTTACCTGAGCCTGTGGAGCCGATTATTAGAAGTCCAGTATATAATCCGTCTTCGGTTAAAATCAGCCAATCTGATTTTTCTTTTCTGCTGCCGTCTTTATTATGTATTTCGCCTATTACTAATTTTAATTCGTTTTCTTTAACTGGCCATAAAAAAATATTGTTTTTAATAACTTTTTTTATTTTTTTCTTTTTTGCCGGTTTTAAATAAATATATTTATTGTAAATTATGTTTGATAGCGAATAAGCAGAAAAAAACCACATAATAAAAGGCATAAATATTAAAATTAATTTCACATCGTTAAAATAATAGAAATAATAATTTAAATTTTTATTAGAGAAAAAATTTGAAAAAATAAAAAGATAAATAATTTCCGCAATAAAGATAAGCAATGCAACTGTTAATTTCAATAAAAAATTTTTCTTATTACTCATTTAATTCTTACAATATTATTGAATTACATCTAAGTTATTAAATTATTAAAAACTAATATAATTTATATTAGTTTTTATATTAATTAAACAATTTATAAACGATTTATTTATTGATTGAAAGTGTAAATAAAAAATAATTTATAAGATTTTATAAAAAAATGTTCGCATTTTTTTATATACAGAGATATCTATAAAAGATATCTATAAAATTAATTACTTAACTTATTCCTATATAAATAATAAATCATGTAAATTTATTAATTATGTTTTTAACCGTTCTAATATCAGAATAATAAGTCCACATTGATGATTCCATTGATTTAATATCATTTATGGAGACAAAGTTCCTATTTTCAAGCAATGCTTTTGCCTTTATAATTTTAACGGTATCACGCCATCTTCGGTCGGAAACTATTACTTGCCTGTTTTTTAATTCTTCTCGTATGCTGAAAATTAAATTGTAAATATCTTCTGTAATATTTATTTCTTTGGAAATCATGATTATTTTTTTTAAATCGTCTAATTCTAAATTTATATTATTAAATGAATATTCTTCATTAAGTTTTAAAAGATTTTTGAAATTATCTTTATCTGTTATCGGCAAAACCTCTTTTCTCAATAAAAATCTATCATATAAAGGCAATAAATTAGAAGAAACAGACTTATCCGGCTTTTCGTTTGAAGTGGCAAATAAACTGATAAGCGGAATATTTACCGGTTTAGGATTATATAATATTCTTTCATTCATTATGGATAGCAATGAATTTAGCGTTGAAGGTTTGCCTTTAAAAAATTCATCAATTAATACAATTTCGCATTTATCTATACCTCTGCCTTTATTTAGGGGATTTTTAGATAATAAATCATTTATTTCCGTGTACGGCGTCATCTGATAATCAAATAATTTAATTCCGTTTACATGTTTTGCCAACGCTTTTAATATTGCAGTCTTAGCAAGTCCGGGTTCTCCTATCAGAATCATATGCTGTTTTGAAATAATTGAAATTAAAATAGCTTCTATAAGCTCATATCTTTCAAAAAAATATGCATCAAGATTTTTTATTATAGAAATTATTTTTTTTCTTACTTCATTAATTTCTATATTAGACCTGCTTAATGTAAACATTTCCCAATCAATATACTTATTAGTATTTTTATTAATATCTTTATCAATATACTTATTATTATCTTTATTAATACCAAAATAAGTATTTAATAAATCAACTGCTCGACTGTCTTTAATTTTTGCGTTTGCCTTTAAATTAATCATTTTTTAGCCTATATTAATTAATTTGCATTATTTGATTTAACTTAAATTTAAATTATTTAATTTATACTTAATTAATTGATAATTAAGTTATTAATTTGATATAAATTATTTTAAGTTATTTAAGTTACGTTAGTTAATATAAGTTATTCAAGCTAAGTTAATGTAATGTAATGTAGTTTAGTTTATAGTGTAAGTTAGTTGTTAGTTGGCGTAAAATTTTAATTTACTTTAAATTTAATCAATTTATATTCACTGACCTTAAAAAAATAATTTTTATCGGCGTCCCTTTTGATAATGTAATAGTTGTTTGCTGTGCTGAGGATGCAATTGAATTTAAACCGTTTTGCGCCCGACCTAATTCATTCTGCGCAACATTCTGCCTTATTTGATTTTGAAAAGTATAAGGATTGGCACTATTGACGGCAGACCCTCCCCCTGCAAACAGCGCAGCCGCTCCTACGACTCCCTGTGCTAAAGATGTCAAAATATTGACTCTATAATGATGCCTAACATTTCCTTTTACTCCTCCAGACCCATTCGGCATCATTGCTATAGCATTAATACCTAAAGACAAGCCGTTAATTTTGATTATTCTGTCAAAATGTATATTTAATCTGTCTAATGAATGTTTCATGCTTGCCATGCCGAAAAATTTATCTCCTTTATTTAAAATAGGTTTATTTTTGTAATAATATGTGTTTGATAAAATTGCTATTACCGGAACTTCGGTGTTATATGAAAAAATTTTATATTTTATATATGCGTTAACTACGGTACCTATCGGTATTATCGCAGTATTATTATTATTTACGCCATACTTATAAGAAATTTTCTTATTGGCGACTTTTTTGTAATAATTAAGATTATTTAATTTTATATTGTTTTTATTCGCTTTTTTTTCATTTTTGAGAATTGACCTCGCATAGCTTTGTTTAATAAAAACAACTATTTTTTTATTTATAGGCAATAAATTTTTTTTACTGCTACTGCTACTGCTATTGCTATTGCTTATATTTTTATTTCCTTTATAATTTTTTATTTTTTTTAAAAACTGCATTTCTCTATAAAATTTTTTACTAAATTTTCTTTGATTTGCAGTTTTTAAATTATTATTTTTATTAGCAGAAGCATAATTAAAAATATTAGAGTGAAATCTTTTTTTGTAATTAATAATCTTATTTTTATATTTATTTAGCGGTTTAGACATAGTATTATTCTTATTATTACTGTATTTTCGGCTCACATTATTCAAATATAGAAATTTAAACATAATAAAAATTACTATAATAATTCCTGTTAAAATTATAATTCCTTTAAAGGATCTAAAAAAAGTATATTTATTATTTTTATTTTTTAAATTTGGCACAGAATTATATATATCTGTATCAATATCTATATCTGAATTATTTACATTTTGATTGCCGTATTTTAAATTTTTATTTTCTTTATTTCCTGTATAACTCTGCCGATTTTCATTGCTGCTATAATTATTTGCATTTTCCGCATTTAATGTTTCTTCTGATATAATATGCGGATTATTTAATTCGTCATCCATTTTATTATTATGCTCCGCCTAATTTTAACGTATTAAAATATACGACTTTTAAACCAAAAGGATACTGAATACTTCTTTTTACTCTTTTAAGTATTAATTTATCTTCATAAGCAGCAGCGTTTTCAGTGCTTGAATCGGCATTAGATATTACGGTTCTAATTATATACAGTTTTAATTCATCGTGATTTACGGTTTGCCTTATAAGTTTAATTTTCTTATATTTAATTTCAGAAGAAATATTTGCTTTCTCCATTTTTTGTATAAATTTTTCCCTGATTATCATTTTAAGCGTACTTTTGCCGTAAGATTTGCTCATTTTATTCAATGCTCTTGAAAGCTGAGTTTTAATAGTAATAGAATTAAATCCCGTAAATTCTCTTATAAAAGTTTTTGAAAAATAAACAATTTCACCTATACCCACCCTGTTATTAAAAGGCAAATCCCTTAAAACTTTTGCGCTTCCTGCTTTAGAAACTCTGATAACAATCGGAATTCTATTTATTTCATATGTAAAATAAGCCGTAAAAAGTGCAATAGAAGTAATAATAGCCATTAATATTATTACAATTTTTAAAGTTGTATTTTGGGCATTTAAATCACCCCAAATTTCATAAAAAAATCTTTTATTATTTTTTTTATTATTAAGATACAATTGCTTTACCTGCCGTAATTATGGTTTTTTTTATGCTTGTATGATATTTATCGCCTATCCCGTCAAAAATTTTTCCGATGAGAAAAGGTACAGACGCAGAAATTGATATCATTACTATAAAAATTACAATATCTTCTGCAAAAGTAAATAAACCTAATATTTGACCTAATCCTGTTCCTGTTGATTCCATATTAGCGGACATTATTTTTCCAAGCATTGTAAAAAAAATTAATTGTTCAAGACCCGTCATCACTCCCCAGAATGATATTTCAGTAAAAAGCTTTAACCATTTTCCAAAAATCCCTTTTGTATAAGGTATTGTTTCAAATCCAAGAATTATAGGAAATATAGAAAACAATAGTCCTAGAATAACAAGCTGAATTAATGCCATAAAAAGCTGAATGCCGACATACAAAATATTAAATAAAAACCAGAATATACTCATTAAAACTGCTCCTGTTAATGCATGCAATGCTCCGGCAAACCATGATACGGGATTAAGATTCCACCCTTTTTGAACAGAAGCCGTACCATTTGACGATATCGTCGGCAATGAAACAGAATGAAGACTGTTGACTATGGAGGAATTGATCTGCGACACATTTTGACCTATACTTAATATATTTAGTTTAATAATATATAGCTGAATTTTATCCGCAAGCGTTAAAATATCCTGAGCAAAATTTGACATACCGACGGATTTCCATGATAAAAATCCTGCCGCAATTAAAACAATTCTGAGAAATAAGCCGTAATAATTTGAAGATTGACCCGTTAATTCTAATTTATAAGATTCCCATAAAGAAAATATAATTCCCGATGCAAATAAAAAATAAAACAAATAAGTCGTTAATTGAACCAAACTTGAATTGCTATTAAGTGCAGGAGGAATAGAATCTATAGACAAAATAGTCAAATCTTCTCCATTGTTTAATTTTGAAATTGACAGCGATGATGAATTTATATTTGCATTATTTCCGCTGTTTAAAGCCATTGCATCCGGCGTTATTGAAAATTCGGCTATTAGAATACACCCTATTATAAGCATGAAAATTAAAATATATTTATTTATCATAATATTTATTATGTTTATTTATATTTATATGATTCTATTTATTTTATAATTTATGTGATGTTTAAATATGTTTATTAATTTATTTGCAGCATATTTATTATTATTAATTAAAATTAACTATTTCAATTATTATAAAAATTTTATTTACAATGTAGTTTTATTATAAAAATTTAGATCCGGGTTTTGGCTATTTTGTTCCAGCAGTGAAGCGCCTATATGCTCTTTTTTAATTTCGGCTGCAGATTTAGATAATTCAAGCTGTTTAAGCTGGCTTTCAATATAACCCATATTTTTTAAATCAGCCGCATTTTCTTCTGCCATTAAAGTTAATATTGAACTTTGGTAAGCATAATAATTACTGCTGCTCCCTAATTTTCCTCCTGAAATTTCGTTTTCAAACTCATCTCCTTCTAATTCGGCTTTATGCGCTCTTGCCGATGAAATTCCGGCGTTATAAAGATTAGATGCTGCAACGTCGCTTTCAAATCCGCTTACGTAATCCATACAATTTTGAGTACTTGGATTAGCAGCTGAACTGCCGCCGCCGTTATTTGTCAAATCAGGCTGACAATTATAATTTATAGAATTAACAGGCGCAGGCGCTGTAATACCGTTTGAATTTAATATCATTGAATTTGTGAAACTTTGAGCATTACCTGATAAATCTTCTTTGTTTAGAGATTCTCCTGAAACTATATTTTGTATATTGCCGTAAGATGTATTCTGCAATGAATTGAACGCATTATTTTCTGAATTAATATTGCCTGCTATTAAATTTGCAGGTGCGGTATTTACAGAAACATCATTGTTTGTTAGTCCTTGAGGTATTTCATTAAATGCAGTTTTAATTTGGCTGTTTAAACTGTTTAAATTGTTTATTGCATTTTGAACCGAATCTGTTAAATGAGTTAATTCGTCATAATTTATAATTATATTTTGTTCTATTTCCTGCATTTTAGATTCATCTGCCGTCAGTGATTCAAATGATTGAAGAGCCTGCCCTATTCCGATTCCCGGAGTAGCGACAGGCAAGCCTGCAGATTGAGCAGACGATGCGGCATTTCCGACGGTAGCCATCGCTCCTGAAGCAGCGGATGCAACTGATTGAATCTGGCTTGTAATTAAATTTATATCAGGCAAAGGCAATCCTAAAGCATAAGCTGTCTGAATATAAGTGTATAATGAAAAAGAAACTGCCAATACTGTTAAAAAAATTCTCTTAAAATTTAATTTAAAATTTTTGTGAATTTTATTATTGTCAATATGATGGTTGCAAGAAAAATTATCTGATTTATCTATTGTATCTATTGTATTAAGTGTATTAGCCGTATTAGCCGTATTAGCCGTATTAAGTTTTTTAAGATCTTTATCTAAATTATCATTATACATTTCAATACCTCCTTTTTTTATTTTTTTATATAAAATAAAAACATATTTTATCTTTACTATTTATTGCATAATAAAATTATCTATTATTTATTGCAAAATAGAATCTTGACTTATTTGTTGTGTTAAAATATCTATTTTTTAAATCTTTTTTATGCGTATTTGTAATTTGAAACGCTGTCTTTGAAGCACAAACATCGGAATTGCCTTTTTTCAATACATTCTTATTTATGTTTTTTTTACGCCGTTTTTTACGCCGTATGGTCCGTTCGGATATTTAGAAGCTAAAATTTCAAGTCTTTCTTTTAAGGTTTTATCGGGATATTTATTTGCAATTTTATTTTCTAATTCTTCATCCTCTAATGATTTGCAATACAGCCAGTATTCAAATGGGTCAGGTTTGTTCATTATAACTGCTGAATCTTTTCCAAACTTTAAAAAATATTCTGCATAATGTCCTTTGATAACTTTTAAATTTCTTACTATGTCAATTTCTTTTTTGTTTAAACCGCATATTTTTAAATCATCGGGCGAAACATTTGCATCTAACTGGCAAAAAATTTTAACGGTAGAATTTTCAATTATGCTTTTCCCTGCATTTCCGGTCTTTAAAAGATCTGACGGCTCCTGCGTTATACTCCAAACTAAAGACCCCCATTTTGCGGAAGTTTTATATAAATGTATTATTAAATCTGCTATTTTAGAATCATTTATAAATTCCCAGCACTCATCATAAAAGAAAAATACTTTGGCATTTTTGTTATACATTTTTTTAAAAGATAAATTTTTTATTATCGCAAACACAATTTTTTGTAAATCTTCATGCCCTTTTAATTTTTGCAAGTCAAAAATTACTATTTTATTGTCAATATTTAAACCGCTTTTTCTATTGAGCAGTATACTGTATGGCGAACTGACGTCCGTCCATTGAAAAAGATTTTTACCCATTTCCATAGCTCTTCTTTTATCTTCCGCATCTCTTGATTCATTATAGTTAAACAAAACATTATTAATGTCCGAAATAATAGGCATATCGTTTTCATCTTTTATTGAATCGTATGAAGCCTGAATAGCTCTTGTTATAATTGTTTTATCGTTTGGCGAAAGATTTTTATCTTGCTCTACCATGAGACCTATAATGCCGATTAAAAAAACCATAATATCCGGATCAAATATTTCTTCTTTATTTATTCGTTTAATAATATTTTTTTTAGGCGGAAAAGGATTTAAACAATAAGTTCCGTCCATATCTATTTCAAAATAGTCTCCGTCAAATATTCTGCAAAATTTTTTGTATGTGCCTCCTATATCAACTCCGATAATGTGATAATTATCTCCGGATAAAAAGAAATTAGATAAAAAACCGTTCAGCATAAATCCTTTTCCGCTTCTTGTTTTTCCAAAAATTACGCCGTGTTTTGAAGGTAGTTTATTATTATAAAGATCTAAACTGACAGGCTCAAATCTGTTATTTTTTAAAGGTATAGAGCAATCATCGGTTCCTTTAAATCCCTCATGCAGCGGGAAAAAAGAGGAAGCTGCAGGAGACAGCAAAGTTTTAAACCTTCTATTAAAAAAGGATTGCCCCGGAAAAAACGATAAAAATAAATTATGATGTTCCATATTGTCTACTATTCCTTCCATAAAATTAAAATCTTTAAATGATTGTAAAATTTTTAAAGACATATAATCTAATTCTTGCAAATTTTTAGATTTGAGTCTTACACAAAATGACATATTGACTGCTTTTTTTTGAAGTTTAGATACTTCTGTTAAAAATTCATCCATCTGAGATGTTATATTTGTTCCTTTATGATCAACATAACCGCCGTTGACTGCATCTGTTAAACTTGCTTTAATATTTCTTTCCGATTGAATTTTATTAATTATTTTTTCCTGTTCCGGTACATTGAATGCAACTTGAATATCAAACGGGGAAAAAAAATTAATATCATTAGATTTTAAATTTAATATTTTTGTTATGCCGAATGAATCTGTCTGCGAAGGAAGGCGGTGCATATTAATAAATTTAAAATAATAGCCGTCAATATAAAAATAATCTCTATTTATTTCCGCAGGCGAAAATATTAAAGAGCTTCTATATGCAGCTTCGGTCGGTATATTGTTGTAAAATGGAGCTTTTACATATTGCGATCTTTCAGGATTAAGTTCATTATAAAAATAATCAACCAATTCCTGATTTGACATTTGTCTTATTTTTATATTTAACCTTGAAGAAAAAAAGCTTAAATTATTTTCAATGTTTTCAATCTTTTTTAGTATATAGTCAAACTCTTTTTTTGCTTTCTCTTTTGAATTTTTATTAAGAGCGTCCTTTGGTTTAATTGTTAGCAGATTAGAGGCAAATTGAGATAATTTTGAAAATAAATTTATATTATTAATTATCCCTGGTCTAAATCCTGATATTGTACAAAAAAGAAATATATCTATTTTTTTAATTAAATCTGCATTTAAAGATTTAATCTTTTTTTCTTTTATATATAAATATTTTTCAGGAGGATTTGAACTTTTGATATAATTTGATATAAAATCTTTATCTGAATCAGATATTTTATATATCCATTGAAGAGAAATATCTTCATTTAATAAATTTAACAAAATATCGTTAATATAAGCAGTATCATTAATTATTTCGTCGTTCGCCATAAAATAATCGAATCCTTGTACAGCAAATCCTATAGTCAACGACCCGTCTATACCTATAATAATATCCTCAAATATACTCAATAAATTAATATAGTTATTTAAAGATTCAGATTGATTTTGTTTTTTTAAAACCGTATTTGCAAACATATCAGGTGATTAATTTAGTTAATTTTAATTGTTATATTTCATTGTAAGTTTTATATTATTTAAACTTAAATCGTTGTAATCATAGCATTTAGTTAATTTTAGTTAATTTTAATTGTTATATTTCATTGTAAGTTTTATATTATTTAAACTTAAATCGTTGTAAATACGGCATTTGATGAATTATAATTGCTATAACTTGCATTGTATTTATTAATTTTATTTATTTGATATATAATAACTTTCAATATTATTTTTTAATTCTGCAATATCGCGATGCGGCTCTAAAACAAATAGTTTTTTTGTTATTAAAAAGTAATTAATCAACGTGGTCGTATAAAAATCAGGTTTCCCTTTTTTGTATTTTTTTAAAAAAATAAAAATTAAAAGATCTAATAAAATAGCTATCAAAACTTCTTTTTTGAATAATAATATTATGAACATCGTTAGAAAAATATATAGTCCCCAATCGTAAAGTTCTAAACCTAATTTTGTTACTTTTTCATGAATTCCTCTGTGTATTTTAAAATTAGTGAAACCCATTTTATTTAATTATTTATTTAATTTATAATTTTTATATTAATAATTTAATTTTTTAGAATACTTAATATATATATATTTTTATATTTATATAATTTAAACCAATTTTATATATATTCTAATGCCATATATTCTAATATTTTAATAAAATTAATATAGTTTTTAGCATATTTAATATATATATTTTTATATTTAAAAATTAATAATTTAAATCATAGTAATTAAAAGATTATATAAAGAGCGAGAAATAATATATTTATATTTAACCTGATTTATTATATTAAGATTAAGGCTGTCCTACCGTCGTTGAACCGTTTCCTGAACCTATAGTGACGCCATTAGCTGCGCCTCCGGCATTTTGAACAATGCCGAGAACTGCGCTTGTAATTGTCGGAGCAAGCATAACTCCTGTTCCAGCAGCTGCAGTTATAAAAGCTTTTCTTGCTGCATCAGGTTTATGCTGCTTTATATCGTAAAACCCTTTAATTAAACCTAATGTTAATGTTGCAGGGGCTAACCTGTAACAAATCCATGTTGTAGCCTCGTTTAATATTCCCGAAGCGCCTATACCCAGCGAACCTTGATTTAAATTTATATAAGAATAGGCTGGAGAAGCGATTGAAAAAATTGAAACCGAAAATAATAATATCGGCAAATATATTTTTTTAAATTTATAACAATAATTAAAAAAAATATTTTTTTGTTTAATTTGAAATATTTGATAAAACATATTATTATTGTTATTTTTATTATTGTTATTATTAATCTTAATATTCTTATAATTATTAATATCATTTCTATTCTTTTTTCTAATAATATTAATAATAGGCTCTTTTAAAAAAAATCTAAAATAAATATAACGATTTAACTTGTTAAATAATTGTTCTTCAAATAACCCTGAAATAATTCCTGATTCTAATTGAATTGCAACACTGTCGTAAAAATCAATTATTTTCATTTTTTTATCCTCCTGTTTAAATTTCTTTTATATTTATTTAATTTATAATTAATTGTATTTAAAAGGTTTTTTTATAATTAAAAATTGAGGTATGCGTTTTCATTTGCATCTGTATAATTATTTGAAATATTAAAAATATTTTTTAAACTATTAGCAGTTTCACTTATACCTGTAAAATTATTTGACTATGTATAAATATAATCATTTTATATTTGAATAAATTTAATTCTACTTTTATTTTTTATTTTCATAATATAAATTTATATCATTTAAATATTACAAGATTATGTCAGTTTTATTTCAAATTTATTATTTAAATATTAAAGTTTTGTTTAAATAGCTATATATATTTAATATTATTAATAAATTTACAATATTCACCATAAATTTTATTTTTATTTATTTTATTTTTATTTAAAAATGTCATAAAAATGTAACATTAAAATGATATTATTTAATTTTTAAAAATATTTATTAAATAAAAGGAGCAGGGATGAAAAAATCAAAAAAAAGAAAGCTAAAAAAAGGACAGCGTAAGAGCTACCAGCAATTTATTGATGAAATAAATAATAAATTGCGTGAAAAAAAAGAAATTGAAGAATTATATAAACGTGTTATAATATTTAAAGCAAGCGACGTGCTTGAAGAACTGAGAATCAGAAAAAATAATGCAGAGGCATTAGAAAAATATAATGAAAAATTTAACAAACAGCAGCAGCGATAGCGATAATAATAACAAAAATAATTTTAATAATGATAAAATAGATAAAATTTTTAATGAAATAAAATCTTATATAGATGATGTAAAAAATTATGGGTTAAATGAAAATAAAAGAGATGAAGCATCAAGCATTATTTCTTTTACGGGAATGATTTTAGATGAAATATCAAACTCAATAAAAAAATCAAATTTATCTAGTTTTAATCTTGAAAAAATTTCTAAAGAAGATTTAGATTTAAAATTATCAAATTTATTAAATCAATTAATACCTTATTTTTCTGAAAAAAAGGTTGAAAAAAAATTGGATGAAATTGCGGTTTATTGCAATACAGTATTCATGGAACTTATGGCAGGATACTCTTGCGCAGTACCTGAAAAATAATAAATACAATAAATAATTTACTTTATGTATATATCAAGCTTTATGCGCAGTACCTGAAAAATAATAAATACAATAAATAATTTACTTTATGTATATATCAAGCTTTATGCGCAGTACCTGAAAAATAATAAATACAATAAATAATTTACTTTATGTATATATCAAGCTTTACCGGAACATCCTAGTATGTTCATTCTTTCTTTTATTACATCTGTAACATATTCCATTGCAGGACCGAAAATTTTTCTCGGGTCTATTTGAGACTTATCGGTGGCAAAGCTTTCTCTTACCTTTGCAAGAAAAGAAATTCTTAAATCGGTGTCGGTATTTACTTTATTTATGCCATATTTGATTGCTTCTTTTAAAATATCAAAAGGAACGCCCTTTGCGCCTTTTAAATCTCCGCCAAATTCCTCAAATTTTTTAGAGGCTCCTTCGGGAACAGATGAAGCGCCGTGTAAAACAAGAGGGACATGCGTAAGCTCTTTCACTTTTTTTAATCTTTCAAAATCTAACTTAGCTTCGCCTTTAAATTTAAATGCTCCATGGGATGTGCCGATTGCCGGAGCTAGAAAATCAATTCCTGAAGATTCGACAAAATCTTTAGCTTCAGCAGGATTAATCAAAACAGCATCTCTGTCGGCAACAGAAACATTGTCTTCAATACCTTTTAATCTTCCGAGTTCCGCCTCTACCGAAATTCCCAACGGTTTGCAAATATTAACTACTTGTTTTGTAATTTTCAGGTTCTCTTCAAAAGGATAATGCGAAGCATCAATCATAACCGATGTAAAACCTGCTTTAATAGCAATTAAAACTGAATTAAGATTTGAACCATGGTCTAAATGAAGAGCAACCGGTATTTTAGTTTTATCTGCCATTGTTTTTGTCATCGCATAAAGCATTTCCGCCCCTGCATATTTGATAGCTCCTTCGCTTGCAGCGATTATAACAGGTGATTTTTCAGATTCTGCAGCCGAAAAAATAGCTTTCAAGAATTCCATGTCGTTAATATTAAAAGCTCCTACGGCGTAATTTTTCTTATTTGCGTCATCAAGTATTTCTTTAGCTGATAATAAAGGCATATTGTCTCCTTACAATTAATAAATTTATTTATTTAATAAAATAATATATTAATTAAATAAAAATCTCTTTATTAAATAATTTAAATAATATTTGAATAATAATAATAATAATTAAATATGTGAACTATCCTATAACTAAAAGAATGATTCTTCTTGCTTTATCATGTTTTCTACTCTTTTATAAAAAAAGTTTTTATAATATATAAAACATATAAATATATAAATATAAATAGTTAAACTAAAACAATATATACTGGCGGAAGCGTATGGGAATCGAACCCACCTCGCCCTTATTGGGGGCGCCAATTGATTTGAAGTCAACGAGAAGCACCAGCTCTCTACCCGCTTCCTAATATTTGCCAAATATTTTGTGCCTTACTTTCTTCTTTCTATTTATATATCAATCAATGTCCTTAGTATTGTCCGCTATTATAGGTCATGGCACCAAATGTCCTGGTCCACTCGGTCCTGGAGGAGATAGATAAATAAAATAAAAAATTTTTCTTTAAAGATAAATGCAAAGTTTTAAAAATTTTATTTTCCTCCTTATTTACAATAAATAATTGTATTTATCATTATTTATAATGATATAAATTTTTATATTTAATAATAACTAATAATTAAATTGCAATAAATATTAACTATTATAAATCTTAGTTGTAATATAACTCTTATAATATAACTATATGTTAAATATATCACAATTAACGCAAAAATCAAATAAAGCATATCGCCTGTCAAGCCAAAGTAAAAATGTCACCTTTATTAAACTGTCTACATCTTTAAGCGGTCATTAAGCTGCTCATAGATTTTATGGTTTATACTTTTACGGTTGTTTTAAAAACTGTAAAAGTTCATCTTCGGGGACCGGTTTTGAAAATAAATACCCCTGAATCATATCACATCCAAAAGATTTTAATATTTCTAACTGTTCTTCGGTTTCCACTCCTTCACTGATAGTCTTCATGCCTAATTTAGAAGCAAGAACTACGACGGCATTCACTATTGCCAGATCTTTTGTATTTTCTATCATCCCCCTTATAAATGAAATATCTATCTTAATATAATCTGCCGGTATATTTTTTATATAAGATAAAGAAGAATAACCTGTGCCAAAATCATCAATGGATATCTTAATTCCTTTTTCTTTAAAAAGATTTAATATTTTAAGAGCATAATCAAAATTTTGTATAAATAGACCTTCCGTTATTTCAATATTAAGCAATGACGGCGCTATTTCGTATCTGCCTAATGCGGAAACAATCATATCTATTAAACCTTCTTTTCTAAAACTGACAGGCGATATATTCATGGAAACAGGCACAATATTAAGAGCTTTCTCTTCCCAATGTTTTAAGTTCCAGCAAATAGTATCTATCAAAAATTCTTCAAACTGCCTTATAAGTCCAATTTTCTCAAGAATAGGGATAAATTTAACAGGATGTATCATGCCGATATCTTGGCTGTTCCATCTTGCTAGAGCCTCCATGCCGCCTAATTTTCCTGTTTTTATGTCAACATAAGGCTGGTAATAAATTACAAACTCTTTATTTTTAAATGCATTCATTATATTATTTTTCATAAGCAAAAATTCGGATGCTTTGATATTCATTGACTCTTTAAAAAATTCATATTCTCCTTCACCCTGCTCTTTTGCATGTAAAAGTGCAATATCAGCTGATTTTAAAAGATCCTCCGCATTTTTTCCATCATTGGGAAAGATAGATATCCCCATAGTAAAAGAAACATTAAATGACCTTATCTTATTTGGCTTATTTTCCGAAGCAATAGTCAAAGACTCACTATGCTCTGAATTTGCAGGCATTAAAGTTTCGCCTTTTAAATCAAACGACTTTTGACCGCCGCCACCGCCCGATTTGCTCCTGTTATGATTTGAGCTGTTCTGAATTTCTTTTTCAATTTCATCTAAATATAAAGGATTTTTAAATTCTTCCTTTATTCTTTCAATTATTCGCAAAATATCGTCTTTATTTTGTAAATCAACAAATAATATTCCAAATTGGTCTCCTCCTACCCTTGCAATTATATCTCTATTTTTCATAACTTTATTTAATCTTTTTGAAAAATTTTGCAAAAGTTTATCTCCTATATCATATCCATAAGTATTGTTAATATAAGATAATTTATAAAAATCAATTATTACAAGATAATCATTCAGCTTTTTCTCATTATATTTTCTACTGCTAAGACTTAAATTAATAGAGATGATAAATAAATTCCTGTTTGGAAGTTCGGTCAAAGAATCATAAAACGAGATATATTTTACTTCTTCCTCCAATCTCTTTTCCTGCGTTATATCTTTAGATATGGATACAAAATTTATAATTTTAGAATTTTCTTTATTTTTTATGGGAACTATTGTCGCATCTAAAGTAAATAATTCGCCGTTTTTTCTTTTGTCCGTCAAAATAACTTTTAAAACTTCTCCTGAATTTATTGTATCCCAGAAGGTTTTATAAACTTTGGCATCATACAATCCTGATTTAAAAATCCTCGGATTTTTTCCTATTAACTCTTCTTTTTTATATCCGCTTATATTTTCTACACCGTTATTAACATATTCAATATTTCCAAGGCTATCAGTCACCATCATCCAATCGGGGCTATTTTCTATTGCCGCGTAAAGAGTACGCATCCATTTTTCGTTTGCTACATTTTCGGTAATGTCTAAAATTATTACAAGTAAGCACTGTTTATTGTCTAATGTAATTACGGCTATATAAGACTGGACTATTTTTATTTCACCGTTTTTAAGTTTATGTTTAAAAGTAGCAACCCCGCTCCCCTCTACCGCCGCTGTACTTCTGAAAATTTTAAGTTCTTGAGGGTTGTTAGAAACATTTATTTGCGTCATACTCATGTTTAACAGCTCTTCTTTTGAATAACCGTAAAATTTTACGGAAGCATTATTGGCATACATAAAACGGCCGCTTTCAATATCAATAATAAAAGAAGAAAGCGGCAGATTGTAGAAAAAATATTTGAATTTTTGTTCGGCTATTAAAAGCGATTTATGGAACTTATCTATATAATATATAAATAAAATGCCGAGAAACAATATGATAATAACGCCTGCTATCGTTGTATACATAGCGATGTTTATAAGCTTTTTGAAGTATAGTTTTATATCTTTAACAATGTTTGCCATAGGTAAGTAAGAAAGATAAAGGTTATGCTTTAGAAAAAGCTTATAGGATATTTTAGAGGATATATATTCAGGATATTTTATAATTATTTTAAGAATAGGTTTATTGATATTTTTCCACTTAAAGTATGATTTATTAAAATATGCTATAATCTTGAGGTTATGTTTTAAAAATGCGTTGTTTTTTTTAATAAATCCATCAAGTTTTTTATACTGTTTATCGGTTCTTTTAAAATTTATTTCTAAGTTATTTAAAGCTGTTTTTAAATGTATTTTTTGGGATAGCGAAGGTTTTAAAGCGCTGTAATATAAAACTTTACCTATCCCGCTTTTAATATGCCTTATATCTTTATTTAGTTTTATTGTTTTTAATAAAAGATATGAATTAAAATCGGAAATATTTTTTATATAAATAGGACCCGTATAGAATAAAATACCGGCAATTAATATACCAATTATTAAAAATAAACCGCCGATAAAATATATTTGTTTATTTTTTTCCAATAGTATAAACTCTTTGGATTTGTGCATTGGGAAGCCGCCGGGATGTTTTAGAGTGTTTTACTTAATGATAAACTTCAATTTTTATTTACCTTAGTAATTAAGCTAACATTTATATTTATATATAATTTATTTTTAAAAAAATGTCAAATATTGCATTAAATAGCTGCGAGGGCTATAGTAGACCAATTAGGATGACTGTCTGCACTATGATTAAAGACTAAAGTGTTAAAATGTCACCGGCAATAACGCCATTTAATGCGGTAAGTCCAGTTGCCGATTAAAAATTTAATTAAAACCAAATAAAAATATGATATAATAATATCAATAAAATTAATTATAATTATTATAAATATAAAAAATATG
Organism: bacterium; assembly: GCA_021794255.1. Next base: position 18,464 of record JAJYRF010000066.1, read on the forward strand.
GAACGCTGGACTTTGGGAGACGATAATCTTCCGGAAGGAAAAGATAAAAATAAAGATATTGATTTTACGTTAGATGATTTTAGCGAAAATATAAACGGGCAGAATGTAAGAAAAAAACTATCGGAAACTTCCGAAAACAATAAATTTCAAAAAAAAAATAACCAAAATAGAGAAATAAGATATAATACTATAGGCAAGAAAATATTTTATATTTTTTTATTTATAGCGGCGATTATTTCTATATTTTATATTGTTAAAACATTTTATCCAAACAACAATATACACATAAAAATTTTTAATTTAAAGACTAAACTTTATAGATCTGAAACATTGCCTGAAAATAATTTATTAATAACAGGATTTTTATCAAATAACAATAAATTTCCAATTGGGTTCGCAAAATTAAAATCAAATCTGTATAGTTCAAAAAATATAATTTTAGCGACAAAGTATACTTATGCAGGAAATTTCATAAATATAAATAAACTAAAGACGATGTCTAATGTCTCAATAAATCTGGCATTGCAAAATAAAAACGGAAATAATATGTCAGATTTAGAGATATTACCTCAACGCCCTATAAAATTTATGGTTGTTTTTCTCAATGTGCCTACCGATACTAAAAATTTTTCAGTGAATGTCAGTCATTTTTATGTGATCAAGAAAAAATAAAAAACATTTTATCTTTATTCCTTTACCTATTAAATATAAATCATAAAATAAAACACTTACATATTGAAATATAAAAGTTGTGTCTTCTTTGCCTTTTATCTATTTTATCTATATTAGATTTAGCAGATTTAATAATATTTAATAATATTTAATAATATTTAATAATATTTAATAATATTTAATAATATTTAATAATATTTAATAATATTTAATAATATTTAATAATAACAGATTAATAATCGTAATTATATTTATTATTGTTATTAAGCTTTTTTTACTTTTACGCTTCGTTTAGCCGAAATTTTTTTTGAAGCTGTTTTTTTAGATGATTTTCTAGGCGCCGCCGATATTTTTTTAATTTGACGTTTAGCAGGTTCAGGAGTCACATCTATTTCATCTTTTCCCGATGAGCTTCTTTTAAAATTTTTAATAGCTTTTCCTATGCCGCTTCCTAACTCAGGTAATTTGCCTACCCCAAATATTAAAACTACGATTAGTAATAATACAAAAATAATTATAGGAGAAAAACCGAACATTTTTTATACCTCCATAATAGCAACATTATATTAATTATCAAACATATAAATATTTTATTATAAAATAGAAAATTAAAATTAAATTGTTTCAATCTGGCGGAGAGGGAGGGATTCGAACCCTCGATAGACTCACATCTATACATGATTTCCAATCATGCTCCTTCGGCCTCTCGGACACCTCTCCTTTAAAATTATTTATTTTTAAACTATTCATAATATATATAGATTAATATTTATTACAAATAACTATACTATAATCAATCTTTATTTGCTCTTTAATAATTATAATACAATTAGTATAGATTAACATTTATTGTTAATAAATTTCAAGTATATTTTTTAACCGAAAAAAATATGTATTTCTTTTCTTTAATTTTTCTCGCATAATTATAATTAATAATTTAATAGCAAATATTTTTATTGACATAATTTTTGTTTTTATTATATAATAAAAAATATGTATTTCTTTTCTCCATTTTCCCCACACTATTATAATTAATAATTTAATATTAATAATTTAATAGTGTGGGTTTTTATTTTTTAATCATTTTTTACCGATAATGCTGATATTATCAGTAATAATTTAATAAAATAAAAAAAATAAAAAATAAATTGATAATTCCTATAAATTTATTTTATAATTTATTAATATTAATTAATTTTTTTCAGTTTTTAACGGCAATAAATTTTAAAAATGAATAGAATTATTAATAATATTAAAATCTTAAATACAATAGTCGCTAAACTTAAAAATAAATCAAAAAAAATAGTTTTTACCAATGGATGCTTTGATATTATTCATGCCGGACATATCACATATCTTAATAAAGCAAAAAAATTAGGCGATATTTTAATTGTAGGTCTAAATAGCGACTCGTCTGTTAAGAAACTAAAAGGAAATAATAGACCTATTATTATTGAAGACGACAGAGCTTATATAATTTCAAATTTAAAACCTGTGGATTTTGTTGTTATATTTAACGATAATACGCCATATAATTTAATCAATGAAATTAAGCCCGATTACTTAGTTAAAGGTTCAGACTACAAAAATAAAGAAATAGCAGGATCTGATATAGTCAAATCATACGGCGGTCAAGTAGTTCTTATAGATTATGTTAATGAAAAATCAACAACTAATATAATTAATAAGATTAAAAAAATTAACTCCTCGTCGTAATTATTTTAATTATAAATGTTATCATAATTAGAGATATAAAAATATAAGGCAGCAAAACTATAATAATTGATTTTGCAGTAGAAATATCTTCTGTCTTTTTAATTCCTATTGCCGTAAGAGCAAAAAACCATGCTAAAATTATATTATAGCCAAATATAGGCATTATAGAAAAAATATTAACTCCGGCCGTATAGCAAATTATTCTGAATGTGTATCTAAAATGTTTTTTGCCTCCAAACAAACGAATAAAACCATGTAAAATAGCGCCTAATAGCAATAAAAATAAGCTGTACAAAATTCCAAAGAAGATTAATAATATTAATATCCCAAAAATTATAAATAAAGTAATAGTATCTCTATGCGCAAATAATAACGGGATTTTTGGCAAAAATGAATAATTTGAATAAAAACCTATTTTAAAGAAAAATATTTCCCAAAAAAAAGAAAATACAAGATTTACGTAGCCAAAAATAATGGCATAAAAATATGGATGCAATACATTGTCGTCGGATGTTATTTCTCCAAAAAAAATTTCAGGAGAAAAAAGAGATTTCTTCCATGTTAAAACAAATGCTTTTAAAAATCCTTTTTCTTTAATATTATCAAAATCTATCATAAATTTTTCCTTAATTTTTTCTTATATTTTATATTCAAATTCTTATATTAATAAATATATATATATCAAATTTAATTTAAAAAAATAATATGGAATAAAAAAATATATAAAATATTATATTGCCCTAATCCTGCATTAGAAACTATCCAAACTTTCTAATGTTAAATAAACAAATAAATACTGTATCCCCCTCCCCCTCTTTTTTTTACGCAGGAATCTATAAAATAAATTTTCTATCGCAGAATTAGGGTAACAAGCCGATATAATATATATATTATATATTATCTTTTATCAATTTATAATTAATGCTGTCGACTAAAGCCTGATAACTAGCCTCTATAATATTTTCAGATACGCCGATAGTCGTCCATTTAGAAGTTTTATCCGAAGATTCTATCAAAACTCTTACAAAAGATCCTGTTCCTGATTTCATATTGCTACTATTTATTACTCTAACTTTGAAATCCGATAATTTCATTTCATTTAATACAGGATAGAACTTTAATAAAGATTTTCTTAAGGCATTATCAAGAGCATTAACTGGACCGTCACCAAGCGCTACCGTATGTTCAATATTTCCGTTAATATTAAGCATAACATCTGCTTCGCTTAAAATATAATAATTATTTTCGTTGTCTTTAATATTATTTTGCAGCGCATTTTTTTCAATTACGACTCTAAAGGAAATCAATTTAAAATAATTATTATATTTTATAGACGAGTACTTATTAAGAAGCATTTTAAATGAACCGTCCGCGCTTTCAAAATTAAAGCCGATATTTTCCATTTCCTTAATTTTATTAAGCAATTCTTTTTCCTGTTCTTCATTTATGCGGCTTAAATCAAAACCGAGTTCTTTTGCTTTAGCTTCAATATTTCCTTTTCCTGAAAGATCAGATATTAAAAATCTGCGGGTATTACCGACCAACAAAGGGTTAATATGCTCGTAAGATGAAGGATTTTTAAGAACGGCATTTGCATGCATTCCTGCCTTATGGGCAAATGCGCTTTCTCCTACATAAGCTCTGTTTTTTACAGGAATATTATTAGATATCTCATCTATAAGATGAGATACTTTAGTTAAATTTTTTAAATTATCTTTAGCAATACAATTAAGTCCCAATTTTAATAGAATGTTAGGAATTATGGATGATAAATTCGCATTTCCCGTCCTTTCTCCGTAACCGTTTATTGTGCCCTGAACATGATTTATGCCGCATAAAACGGCAGAAATAGTATTTGCAACAGCGCAATCGACATCATTATGAGTATGAATACCTAATCTATCAGGGTCGATATTATAATAATCGGATAATTTATTAATTATACTAGAAATTTCATAGGGCAAAGTCCCGCCGTTAGTATCGCAAAGAACAGCTTTTTCGGCTCCCGAAGATAATGCCGATTTAATAGTTTTAACGGAATATTCTTCGTTATTCTTAAAACCGTCAAAAAAATGTTCTGCATCAAAGAAAACAATTTTGCCGCTTTGTTTTAAGAATTCTATAGAATCGGCAATTAATTCCAAATTTTCTACATACGATATTTTTAAAATCTCTTTAACATGTAAATCCCATGATTTTCCAAAAATAGTTACATATTTCACGTCTAAATTTGATAAAGTTAAAAGACCTGCATCGGAAGATGCCTTAGAATTTTTCTTTTTAGTACTGCCAAAAGCAGTTATTTTAGAATTTATATATTTTTTCTTCGACGACAATTCAAAAAATTTATTATCTTTCGGATTTGACAAAGGATAGCCGCCTTCAATAAAATGTACTCCAAGCTCATCAAGAATATCGGCTATAATTAATTTATCGTCTAAAGAAAGAGAAAAGCCTTCGCCTTGCGTTCCGTCTCTCAACGTAGTATCATATATTTCAATTTTTCTATTAAAATCTTTATTTTTTAAAACTTTTTCGGTTTTCATTATATTAATTTATTAAATATTTTTATTAATTATATATTATTGTTGCTGCTATTATTATTGTTATCATTATTATTAATTTTTATTGTCATTATTCATTATTACAATCACTATTATTTTTCAACCCAAGATTAAAAGCTTCATGTAATATTCTCGTTGCAAGTTCCGCATATTTTAATTCAACTACGCATGAAATTTTAATTTCTGAGGTAGAAATCATCATTATATTAATATTTTCTTTAGAAAGAGCCGAAAACATAGTAGATGCCGTTCCGAAATGATTTCTCATTCCGACCCCTATAGCCGATATTTTAGCAATTTTATCATCGGATAATACTTCTTTTGCATTAAGTTTTTTACCGATATTCTGAGAAATTTCTAGAGCCTTTTTAAGGTCTTTTTTGGTAACCGTAAATGTTAAATCGGTAAAACCTTCAACAGAGATGTTTTGAATTATCATATCAACAACTACTCCCGCATCTGCTATACTTGAAAATATGGCTGCCGCTATTCCCGGTTTATCGGGAATACCTCTTATAGATAATTTTGCTTCGTCTTTGTCGCAAGCAACGCTTGAAACTTGCAATTCTTCCATACTGTCCTCTTTACTTGAAAATTTAATTTGAGTTCCCGGTCCATCAATAAAAGTTGATTTTACAAATAAATTAACTTTATATTTCATTGCAAATTCAACGGAACGAATTTGCAAAACTTTAGCGCCTAAGCTTGACATTTCAATCATTTCATCAAAGTAAACTTTGTCTAATCTTCTGGCTTCAGGAACAATAGAAGGATCAGATGTATAAACCCCTTCCACATCGGTAAAAATATCGCATCTGTCCGCATTTAAAGCAGCGGCAATCGCTACTGCGGTAGTATCGGAACCGCCTCTGCCTAGTGTTGTTATATATCCTAAATCATCAATACCTTGAAAACCGGCAACCACAACTATTTTATTTTTATCTAATTCTTTTTTTATATTTTTAATATCTATAGAAGAAATTCTCGCGTTTCCATATGATCCGTCGGTTTTAATTTTAACTTGATGAGCAAGCATAGGCACAGCTTCATACCCTTTATTATTTAAAGCTATTGAAAGCAAACCTGCGCTAACCTGCTCCCCCGTAGAAATTATCATATCAGTTGCTAAGTTGTTATGGCTTCCGCCGATTCTAAGAGCAAGATCTAAAAGTCTGTTTGTTTCCCCGCTAATTGCGCTAACTACAACGACAATTTCATTATTATTAATTTTTTCGCCGATTACCCGCGTTGCCGCATGTTTTATTCTCTCTATATTTCCCATTGAAGTTCCGCCGAACTTCTGCACTATAAGGGGCATAAACAGACCTCTTGTTTATTATAAAATATTTTATAATTATTACACAATATATAATAATTATAAATATTGTTTAACAAAATATTTTATAATTGTAAATTAACTATTTTATATAAAAACTTTCTTAGAATATTTTAGCAAAAAAACTATATATAGTTTTTTGTTTTTAAATTTAAAATTTGTTATTTTTTAAACATTCTCGGATTATATTTGTGAATAGCCTCTCCTATTGAATCCAAAACAGCTTCCGGAACTATCTCAGATAATGTGGGATGAGAATGGATAGTAAATTCGGCATCTTTTATGGTTCCGTTAAAATGCATAATAGCAGTGATTTCGGCTATCAATTCTGGCATATCTGCGCCAATGCCCGTTGCTCCGATAATTTTACCTGTTTTTTCTTCCGTTAAAACTTTTAAGAACCCATCTTTTTCTTCCATAGCAAGAGCCATACCGTTAGCCCCATAAGAAAAACGACCGACTCTATATTTTATATTTTCTAATTCTTTATCGCCTTCTTTCAGTCCGACAGTTCCAATAGGCGGATTAACATAAATAGACCATGGGAGCACTGAATAGTTTTTTTCTATTTTTCTGCCAGCAATATTTTCAGAAGCTATAATACCGTCATAAGATGCTTTATGAGCAAGCATAGGACCGTCTATTATATCACCGCAGGCATATATTCCTGCAATATTTGTTTCATTATAAACATCCGTTTTTATTTTTCCTTTAGAATCCAATTCTACTCCAATTTCCTTTAAACCTAAATTATTCGTATTAAGAGTTCTGCCGATAGACACTAATACTTTTTCCGCATTAATCTTTTCCCCTGTTTTTAGCGAAACAATTGCGCCTTTACCCTCAGCCGATATATTATCAACTTCAATAGAAGTTGTTATTTCAATACCTTTTGATGCCAGTATTTTATTGGTAAATTTAGAAATTTCTTTATCTTCCGTGCTTAATATAGCCGGTAAAAGTTCAAGCATCGTAACTTTAGAACCAAATTCGTTAAAAATATTTGCAAATTCGCATCCGATAACTCCTGCTCCTATAATAGCGATATCCTTTGGTATTGATTTTATATTTAATATTTCGTCAGAAGTAATAATATTGTTATGGTCTATATGGAATACAGGAATCATGGCAGGAGAAGATCCTGCCGCGACTATAATATTTGATGCCGATATTTCTAATTCCTTGTTGTTATTGTTGTTATTTTCTTGAATTTTAGTAACTATTTTAATAATTCCTGAAATATTATTTTTTTTGTCGGGAGCAGATATAATACAAGCTGTGCCGTTAAAAATACTGACATTCCTAGCTTTCAGCAATTTACTTACGCCGCCTACCAACGTTGCAACAACTTCATCTTTATAGTTTATTATATCTTCGTAATTATAATTATATTTATCTATGTGAAAACCGCTTACCTCGGATTTTAAAGTATTTAAAAATTTAGCTTTTGAGTACAATACTTTAGTTGGTATACATCCTTTATTTAAACATGTTCCACCTAATTTATCTTTTTCTATTAAAGCAATTTTCATACCGTTAAGCGCTGATTTTAATGCCGCAACATAACCTGCGGGACCTCCGCCTATTACGCAGATATCAAAATTTTCCATAATAATAGTTTTCCTCTATTATATTTTATTTAATTAATTAATTAAATAAATGCTTATTAATTTATAGTTTTTCTTTAGATATATTTTTTATTAATAATTATTTGTCTATAAAAATTTTTAGTTAAATTATCAGGTATATTTTCTACATTATTATCATTATTATTATTTGAGTTTATATCTATGTTCTCTACGTTTTTCTTATCTATATCTTCACTGCCTTCACTGTCGTCTTCATTTACAATTATATTAACTTCAAAATAATAATTCTTTAAAATATTTATATAATCAAAATCAATTTTATCTCCCCATTCCGCTATTGTAATAGAATCGGATGCTAAAGAATCAAAAAAACCAGAATTTTCAAGATCGTATAAATTTTTTAATCTGTAAAAATCAAAATGATCAATTACCGTATCTTTATCGCAAAAATATCTGTTCATTAAGCTGAAAGTCGGGCTCGTTACAATATTATTATCGGCGTTATAGCAAAAATATGCAACTAATCCTGAGACAAATTGTGTTTTTCCGGCGCCTAATCTTCCTTTTAAAAGAATAAAGTCTCCCTGAGATATAATACTTGCAAATTCTTTTGATATTTGTTCAGTTTCGGGAGGAAATTTTGATAAATATTTAAACGGCAGATTCACTTTTGATTTCCATTCATCATAGATTTTATTATATCAAATCTTGAAACTATTCCTTGTAATTTATTATTATCGTCTACTACGGGAATAGAATAAAATTTTTTTTCAGTAATTATGGTAGCAATATCATATATAGAATCGTCTTCTTTAACCGAAATAACTTTATCGGTCATAATATCTTTAACTTTAGAACCCGTTATCTTTTTCAAATCATCTTTAAAATGTTTTGAACTTTGAAGATAGAAAATACTGTCGAATATAGTAAAAACAGTAGGTATATGAAGACTTGCATCCTGATAAACAATATCGGTCTCAGATACTATGCCTATTAGTTTGCCTTCATCGTCAACTACAGGTACGGAATTAATTTTTTTATCTATAAATATTTTAGATAAAATTTTGATATCCGTATCTTTATTCACGGTTATCAAATCTGTACTCATTATATCTTTTGCTTTTATCATATACAAGCTCCTGCTCCTGAATCATTTAATTATTTATTTTTATTATTATATTTATGCATGATTATTTTAATTTAATACTTATTTTATATTCTATATTAATTTATTTATTATTCTATCTATACAGATAATTATTATATATTGTCATTATATATTAACTATTACTCTATAATTATATTATTAATAATATCTATATTAATTTATTTATTATTCTATCTATACAGATAATTATTATATATTGTCATTATATATTAACTATTACTCTATAATTATATTATTAATAATATCTATATTAATTTATTTATTATTCTATCTATACAGATAATTAACAGATAATTATTATATATTGTCATTATATATTAACTATTACTCTATAATTATATTATTAATTATTATTCCTCTCTGCTTATTGTTCTATATTATTATTCCAGATTCCATGATTTTAACAAATTCATAGAATGCGGTATATTTAAAGCTATTTCAACGGCTCCAGCACCTGATTCGCCGAATTTGCATCTAAGATTATTTGCAGAATGCACTAATAAATATGCAGATAAACACATTGATTCGTATAAATCTCTGCCCTGAGCTGCGAATGAACCTATTAAACCGCTTAAAACATCGCCGCTTCCGCCGCTTGCAAGCAATGAACTATGTTTATATTGAATTGCTTTATCTTTAGCGTTGTTGTTAAAAACAAACATGCTGGAATCTTTTAGCAGTAAATAAACGCCGTATTCTTGAACAAACTCGCTGCCTATTTTCACAGGGTCTTTTTCTATGATTTTTCTGTTTATCTTAGTAAGTCTTTCCATTTCTTTATAATGGGGCGTCAGTATAATATTTTTCTTTTTTGCGGTTAATTTTTTAAAAAAATTCATATCTTCCGAAATTAAATTTAATCCGTCGGCGTCTATGATAATAGGAATTTCAATGATTTCAAGAATATTATATAAAAAATCTGCCGTCTGCTTTTTTAATCCGAGTCCGGGACCTATAACAACCGCGGTTTTGTTTTTTAATAAGTTTTTTGCTATGTCATCAACCCCATTAATATTAAAATAGCCTGAACCGTCGTTAATTACAGGGTAAGTCATCACTTCAGATGTTTTAATTTCTAAAATTTGATTAAGTTCGCTGGGCACTGCTAAAGTGACAAGCCCTGCTCCAGCCTTAAATGCAGATAATGACGACATATAGGCTGCTCCTGTTTTTCCGGGGCTCCCAGCTATAATTAATACATGACCGTAATCAAATTTTGTATTAAAAGGCATTCTATCCGGCAAAAAAGTAGCTATTTTTTTTTCATCTAAAGTTTCAATATTTGAATAATATTTTTCTAATAAAAGCCGTGGATGGTTTATATCTATCAATATTGTTTTGTCATGTAAATTTAGCTTCTCTCCTTCATTTAAATAGAATCCAACTTTTAAACCGCCGAATGTAAATATTTTTTTAATATTATTCTTTATGCCCGTTCCCATATAAAAACCGCTATCGACGTTAAAACCGCTGGGATTATCTATACATAGCACGTCATAATTGCTTTTGCTTTCAATAGTTTTAATCACATTTTTATAAAAGCCTTTAATTTCCCGGTTAATACCTATACCAAAAACAGCATCTGCAAGAATATCAGTTTTATCTAATAAATTTGACAAAATACCTATATCGTCTTCTTTTATCACCGAAATTATTTCAGCATTTAATTTAATTAATATTTCAAGATTTAATTTAGCAATACCCTCATAGTTATCAGGAGAAGCCATTATAATAGTTTTTACGTTATAACCAGCATTAAATAAATATTTTGAGAATACAAAACCGTCCCCTCCATTATTTCCTTTACCGCAAATAATAGAAATAATGCTATTGCGCTTTAAATCGTTACCGTAAATTTTAACAAATTCTCTAAAGCAGGCGGAACCCGCATTCTCCATTAGAATAGCTTCAGGATATCCAAAATCTGAATATGTTTTAAAATCTATTTGTTTTAAATTTTCTGAATAATATAATTTCATTCCATTTTATTTTATTTTATTTTTTTAATTTTCTATTATAACAATTGCTGCGGCAAAACCGTTGTCATGAGAAATAGATAAACTAATTTTATTTATTTTAGCGTTATATTTATTTAAAATAAATTTTTTAATTTCATCGTCTATAAATAAAAAAGGCACTCCGTTTTGTTTATTAAATACTTTTATGCAATTTAACGGAATAGAAAAAAGTCCGATATGTAAAGATTTTAAAAAAGCTTCTTTTGCCGCAAAAAATCCTGCTATTTTTTGTTCAATTTTATTTTTATTTTTAATTTTATTAATATTATTTAATTCATCTGCCGAATAAACTCGGTTTAAAAATCTATCGCCATACTTTTCTTTTAGCGATTTAATCCTGTCTATGCTGACGATATCAATCCCTATTCCGTTAATCACTTATAAAACCTTTACATATTATTGTAAATATTATTGTAATTTGCATTTTAATTTATTATACCTTTTTACAAATAACTATTTTATATTATATATTATATTTTTTATGTATTATTTTGTTTCTATTTATTATAATAATCAGATATAAGTTATATTTGTATATATTAAATTATATGTTAAATTAAAAAATTTAATCTTTACTAAAATATTTAATTTTGTTTTCTATAATTATGCATTAATTCAGCTGTTTTAATAATATCAAGCATTTCTTTAACGGCATTATTAAGACCTGTAAATATAGCATGCGCTACAATAGAATAACCTATATTAAGTTCGTAAATCCCTTTTATTTCTGCCACATCGTGGGTATTTTCATAATTTAATCCATGACCTGCGTTTACTTTAAGTCCGATATTTAAAGCAAATGCGGCTGCGGTTTTAATTTTAGCCAATTCTTCATATCTTTTTAAAGGGTCAAGGTATTGAGCATACTTCCCCGTGTGAATTTCAATAAAATTAAATTCAGCTTTTTTTGCCGCTTCAATTTGAAGTTTTTCAGGTTCGATAAAAGCCGATACATTTATGCCTTTAGACCTAAATTTATCATTTATTTTTTTATATTTCTCAATATCAAAAGCTACATTTAAACCGCCTTCGGTTGTAAGCTCCCGCCTTTTTTCGGGAACTAAAGTAATTGATCTTGGAATTACTTCAAGAGCAATAGAAATTATTTCGTCATTTGCAGCCATTTCCAAATTTAATCTTTTTGTCTGTTCAGAAATTAATATTATATCATTATTTTTTATATGCCTTCTGTCTTCTCTTAAATGGCAGGTTACATTAAAAGCTCCTGCTTCTAAAACCGTAAAAGCCGCATATAAAGGGGATGGAAATTCGCCCCCGCGCGCATTTCTTAAAGTTGCAATATGATCGATATTAACTCCTAATTTCATTGTTTGTCTATCATTTATTTTAAATTTATAAATACTTATTGTATATTTATAAGTCTAAACTTAAACGCCCCCATAGCTTTATAATATAATTTTATTTATATATCTATTTAGATATATAACTGCAGGCAGCAGGCAGCTTTTTTATATTATAAATTTTATTAAAAATTTTTTAATATTTCTTCTTTTAAATCTAATCCAATTTTATTAATTTCTTCACTGTCTTCGCCTTCTACAAGAATTCTTAAATAATTCTGAGTTCCTGAATATCTTATAAAAATTCTGCCTCTGTTTTCTAATATTTTATTATAATAAATAATTTTTTTATTAAATTCGGTTAATTCATCTAAATTCTTTCTATATGGAGCATCTATATTTATTAAAGTTTGCGGATACGGCGTTATAATTTTTCTTAATTCCGACAATGATTTGTTTAATTTTATCATAATAGTTAAAAGTTTTAAAGCGGATATTATACCGTCCCCCGTGTTTGCATCATCTAAAAAAATTATATGACCCGATTGTTCTCCGCCAAGATTAAATCCTTTTTCAATCATTTTTTCCATTATATATCTGTCGCCTACATCAGCGTAAATTATGTTAATGCCGTTTTTTTTCATTAATATTTCAAGAGCAATGTTTGACATAGACGTCGTTACAATTCCATTATTTTTTAATTTTCCGATATCTTTCATATGTAAAGCGCAAATAGCAAGAAATTCATCGCCGTACAAAGTTCTGCCGTTTTCATCGCAAAAAATTACTCTATCGCCGTCTCCATCAAATGAAATACCTAAGTCAGCTTTATTTTTTAAAACTTCCGAGCTGAGAAATTCAGGATGTGTAGAGCCGCATTTTTCATTTATATTTAAACCGTCGGGTCTTGATGCAGTAATTATAACTTCTGCGCCTAATTCGCTAAATACTTCAGGGGCTGCTTTATAACCGGCTCCGTTTGCGCAATCAATCACAATTTTAAGTCCGTTTAATGCAAGGCATTTTGGAAATGTTAATTTTGCAAAAATTACGTATCTTCCGGTTGCATCGTCAATTCTATGAGCCTTGCCTACATTGGCATTTACAGGTCTTAATTCACTTGAATCAAGTATAGATGAAAAGAATACATCCTCAATTTTATATTCAAGTTCTTCAGGGAATTTAAATCCTTTATTGTCAAAAAACTTTATACCATTATCATAATATGGATTATGCGAGGCAGAAATTACAACCCCTGCATCTGCCCGCATGCTTGAAGTTATAAAAGCAACGCCCGGAGTGGGCATAGGACCTATGAGATATACATCTGAACCCATAGAACAAATACCTGAAGAAAGAGCCGTTTCCAACATATAGCCTGAAATTCTTGTATCTTTTCCTATAACTATTTTTAATTTTTTATCAGGAGATTTTAAATTTAAAACATAAATTAATGCCATTCCAAGCCTTAAAGTATTTTCTGGAGTAAGAGGGTCTTTGTTTGCAATGCCGCGAATCCCGTCTGTCCCAAACAATTTACGCATTTTTTTTAACCCTGCCGATAACTAAATTGATATTAATTTTTTTATTATATAAAATTTTAAGAAATTTTGTAGGGTTAACTAAATTTATTCTGATTAATTCATTCCTTTCAAGGTTATTAATATTTATTTTTTTCGTAGTAATGACCGAAAGATTATCTACAATATCTTTTGGCCCTTTAACTTTTATATATTGAGGAAAAAAAGAAATATTGTTCAGATAGTAGCCCGTCTTCAATTTCCCTTTAAATAAAGGGAGGACTTTTATATATTTTACAACAACTCTGCTTATTATCACAGGAATAATCTTAGGATAAATTCTTACAATTCTTATACCTGAAGGTAAATTTAAATAGGACTGACTTAAAATCAATGTATTTTTTTTACTTAAAAGAGAGCTTCCGTTAATTCTAAAATATATTTTTTTATTTAATTTCATAAATGAAACTTTTGAACCCCTTAATTTTACTATAATTTTTTTTGGCAGAGTATTGCTTATGGCAAGCCCTTTAGGTAAGGCATATATCTTAAGACCTGCATGCAAATCAATATCATATTTTTTTCCGCCTATCACATATATCCATATAAAAATAGCGATAAATAAAGAAATTATTTTAAGCCATGAATTGCCTTTTAATATATTTTTTATATTTCTTAAATTTTTATTCATTGTTATTGTTGTTTTTATTTGTACCAAAAATTAATTCATAAACAGATTTTAATAAAAGCTTATTTTCATTAGTTTGTTCGGAGGTATTTTTAAATAAGATTGTTTTCAGCTCTTCTATATTTGAAATTTTAATAATTTTTTTAGGCATTACTATTGAAATCTGCCCTGTTTCTTCTGAAATAACAATAGAAAAAGCATCGGTTAATTCAGAAAGTCCGATGGCAGACCTGTGCCTTGTGCCAAAATTTTTATCTATATTTTCTTCGGTTGACAAAGGAAGGTAGCAGGAAGCTGCAGTAATCCTGCCTTTTTGGATAATAACAGCCCCGTCATGAAGCGGAGAAGGCGGCGTAAAAATACTTATCAATAATTCTTTTGAAATTAAAGAGTCTAATTTAATACCAATTTTTAAATAATCTCCAAGAAATACATTCCTTTCAAAAACAATTATTGCCCCTATTTGCTTATTTGCCAGTTCTATTACCGCATGCGAAGTTTCTTCTATAATACTGACTTTTTCAAGTTTATTCTGGGCAACAGCAAATGGATTTTTACCAACGTCAATTAAAGCTTTCCTTATTTCATTTCTGAAAAGTACGACTATGACAATAATTATTGAACTTAAAAAATCTCCAAAAATAAATTCTGTAGCATAAAGTTTTAAAGCTACGGCTATTAAAAAAATTAAAAAAATAACAATAAGTCCTATCAATACCTGAAAAGCCCCCGTGCCCTTGATTAGCATTAATATGCGATATATTATAAAAGTTACAAATAATATATCTACAATGTCTTGCCACCCGAAATTTTGAAGCAATAAGGAAAGCATAAAAAAATTAAATAATAAATTAAACGTTGAATAAAAATTGATTTATAATAAAAGATTTATAATAAAAGATTTATAATAATTAAAGATAAGCAAATTTAAGCTAACAGGATATTTTAATATTCTAAAAATTTAAAAAAAATTTATTATCTAACGAAAATAATAAATTAAAATACATGCTTTAACTTATAAAATAAATAACTGCTTATATTTTTATAATATTGCGTTAGATATGAAATTTTCACAAGTTTTCTTTTAATTTTGCAATAATATTTAAAGCTATTTTAGTTTGTTTTATATCATGAACTCTAATTATATCAATATTTTTCAAAATCAAATAGGAAGCCAAAGCAATATTGCCTGTCAGCATATTTTCCTTTTGCCTGCCTGTAATATTATTAATAAAGGATTTTCTGGAAATACCAGCTAAAATAGGTAAATTTAATGACTTAAAAGATAATATATAATTTAAAATATTATAATTGTCTTCTGCCGATTTCGCAAAACCGAAACCTGGGTCTAAAATTATTTTATCTTTATCATATCCTTTAGTTTTTAAATACGATATTTTCTCATTAAAATATAAAATAATATCAAACGCAGCATCGTTATACGGTTCAATATTAATCTGCATATTTTGCGGATTTTTATTTCTAGAATGCATTAAAATATAAGGAACATTATAAGATAATAAGACACTAACCATATTATCTGTTTCATAAGTCAAACCTGAAACATCGTTTATTATTGAAGCTCCTGCTATAATTGCTTCTTTTGCGACTTTAGGTTTTCTAGTGTCTATTGATATAGGAATATCTATATTTTCGGATAATTTTTTAATTACAGGGCATACCCTGTCTATTTCTGTCTGATCATCAATAAAATCAGCTCCGGGTCTTGTAGATTCTCCGCCTATATCTATTATATCAGCTCCTTCTTTTTCAATTTCAATGCCCCTATTAACAGCGTCATCAAATTTAAGATACATCCCGCCGTCCGAAAACGAATCGGATGTAATATTAAGAATCCCCATTATTAATGGATATTTTCCTAATATTATGTCTTTTTTATTTGTTTTTAATATTTTAAATTTTAAATCGGAATTATTTGGATTAATATGCTCAATATTAATATTGACGACATCCAATATATTTTCAATATCTGAAGAAAGT
Organism: bacterium; assembly: GCA_021794255.1. Next base: position 35,037 of record JAJYRF010000066.1, read on the forward strand.
GCTTTAAGTCCAAATTGCTGATTCTTTATTTTTTTTACGATAATACGCAGCTGAACCAAAGTTCCGAACAAAATACCGTCTGATATATGAATTTTCCCTGTTATAACATCTCTATTATTTGCTAATTCTGCTCCTATACTTAATGCTTCCTGTTTTAATATGTTTAATGCGGTAGAATTAATATTTTTTAATTTAATTACGATAAATATAAGCTTATCGGACATAATAAGCTTCCCTGATTTTGAAACGCCTATTTTATCTAATTCTCTTGTAGATATCTGAGAATTAAAAACATCAACAAGATAAGCATGCATAATGTTTATTCCGCTATAGTTTCAACGGGGATATCTTTTGAATCTCTATTTTTAAAATCAGGTTTATGCGCCAAAATTATATCATCTATATCCTTGCCGCTGACGGTCTCTTTGTCAATCAGTATATTTGCAAGATCTTTCAATATTTCCATATTGTCGGTTAAAATTTTTATTGCTCTATCGTGATTAGACGAAACAATATCCTTTACTTCCTCATCAATAACAACGGCAGTCGATTCAGAATAGTCTTTGTGCTGGGCAAATTCTCTCCCGAGAAAAATCTGTTCATCTTTTTTTCCGAATGTAAGCGGTCCCAATTTTTTGCTCATTCCCCATTCGCAAACCATTTTTCTTGCAATATCGGTAGCTCTTTCAATGTCGTTGGATGCTCCTGTAGTCATAGAGTTAAATATAAGCTCTTCGGCACTTCTGCCGCCAAGTAAAATGGCTATCTCGTTAAGAAGATATCCTTCATCGTAATTATGCTTTTCATCCGTAGGAAGCTGCATAGTTAGTCCCATCGCCAAGCCCCTGGGAATAATTGTAACTTTATGTATAGGATCGCTTCCCGGAAGCATTTTTGCAACAATAGTATGTCCTGCTTCATGAAAAGCGGTTATTTTTTTCTCTTTATCGCTAATAACCATGCTTCGTCTTTCAGTTCCCATCATAACTTTATCTTTAGCTTCTTCAAGATCTTCCATTTTAACTGTCGTCCCGTTCTTTCTCGCAGCCAGCAAAGCAGATTCATTTACCATATTTGCCAAATCAGCGCCGGAAAAACCCGGAGTACCTCTTGCAATAATTTCCAAATTGACATCTTTATCTAAAGGAATATTTTTTGTATGAACTTTCAATATGCCTTCTCTTCCTTTTATATCGGGTTTAGGAACAATTACCTGCCTGTCAAATCTGCCTGGTCTTAAAAGAGCAGGATCTAAAACATCAGGTCTGTTAGTGGCGGCAATTAAAATTACACCGTCATTAGGCGTAAATCCATCCATTTCAACAAGCATCTGATTCAATGTTTGTTCCCTTTCATCATGTCCTCCACCTAGACCGGCGCCTCTGTGTCTTCCGACAGCGTCAATTTCATCTATAAATATTATACAGGGAGCATTTTTCTTGCCCTGGGCAAAAAGATCTCTGACTCTAGATGCCCCGACTCCGACAAACATTTCAACAAAATCGGATCCGCTTATACTGAAAAAAGGCACTCCAGCCTCTCCGGCTATTGCTTTTGCAAGCAGTGTTTTACCTGTACCGGGAGGTCCGATAAGCAGCACTCCATGAGGTATCCTGCCTCCTAATTTTGTAAATTTTTTAGGATCTTTTAAAAAATCAACAATTTCTTCAAGTTCCTGCTTTGATTCATCAATGCCTGCAACATCGGCAAAAGTTATCGTTTTAGCGGATTCGTCCATTAATTTGGCTTTAGATTTGCCAAAAGACATTGCTTTTCCTGCGCCTCCCTGCATTTGCCTCCAGAAAAAATACCAGAATGCAAATAAAATAAGAATCATAGGCAGCCATGATAATAAAAATGACATATACCATGGGGAACTCGGTACAGGTTTAGCAGTTATCGGAATATTGTGTTTTTCTAATAAACTGATTAAACCGGGATGCGTAGGGGCATATGATTTAAATTTTTTACCTGTCTTTAATACTCCGATTATGTTATGAGATTCAATCGTTATACTTTTTATTTTGCCTTCTTTTATATAGCTTAATAAAGTTGAAAATATTATTTTCTGAGATTTTGGCTTATGGTGATTAAACATTGTAAATATAAATATCATTAAAAAAATTATAAAAATCCATAATAAAATATTTTTAAATTTGGGATTCAAGTTAGAATAACCTCCTTAAAAACTTAAAAGTTCACACTGCTTATTTTTTTTATAGTATATTCAATTGTATATCTTGTATATCTTAATGTATTTTGATGTATATTTTGTATATTAATGTGCATTATTTAAATTATATAAATTAAAAAATTAATATAGCAAAAATATTAAATAATTATTTATATAATTAAATATGGCATATTTAAAATTTTTTTTCAATAAAATTATTAAAAGCAAATATAAATATTTTTAAAAATAAGCTACGGAAATAAATATGTTGTTTTTATATTATTTTTTATAGTCAATTATTATTTTTTTAATTTTATTTTTTATTAAATTATTTATTTATTTATTATTTTCATGATATAAGTTATGCTAATATAAGTTATAATAATAGTTTTAAATTAGTAATTTATGATGTATTATTTAAAGCTTTGA